>NZ_CP095187.1:307500-615000 GCF_022965755.1 Pseudoxanthomonas sp. F37
GCGTTTCCAGGTGAGCCGGATGGCCAGCTTATCCCGTCGTCCCGCGCCCAAAGAAAAACGCCGGCCACAAGGGCCGGCGTCGGGATGCCGGCCCTGGGCCGGGCCGGCGGGGAGGACCCTGGAATTACTTCGTGATGTCCACGTCCTTGGTCTCGCGCAGGAACAGCGTGCCGATCACCAGCGTCATCACCGCGATGCCGATGGGATACCACAGGCCGTAGTACAGGTTGCCCGTGCCCGCCACCAGCGCGAAGGAGATCGCCGGCAGGAAGCCACCGAACCAGCCGTTGCCGATGTGGTAGGGCAGCGACATGGAGGTGTAGCGGATGCGGGTGGGGAACAGCTCCACCAGATACGCGGCGATCGGGCCGTAGACCATGGTCACGTAGATCACCAGCACCCACAGCAGGAACAGCGTCATCGGGATGTTGATGCGCGCGGTGTCCGCCTTCTCCGGATAGCCGGCGCTGGTCAGCGCACCCTTCAGCGCCGCACCGAAGGCGTCGCCCTGCGCCTTGGCATCTTCCTTGGACAGACCGGCGGCTTCGTACGAGGTCACCGTGGCGCCGCCGACCTGGATCTGCGCGGTGCTGCCGGCCGGGCCGGCCTGGATCGAGTGCGGCACGCCGGCGCGGGTCAGCGCGGCGGTGGCCACGTCGCACGAGCTGGTGAACTTGCGGATGCCCACCGGATCGAACTGGAAGCTGCAGGTGGCCGGATCGGCGACCACGATGGCCGGCGACGCGGTGCGCGCCTCATCGATGGCCGGATTGGCGGAGTGGGTGATGCCCTTGAAGATGGGCATGTAGGTGACCGCCGCCAGCAGGCAGCCCGCCATGATGATCTTCTTGCGGCCGATGCGGTCCGACAGCCAGCCGAAGAACAGGAAGAACGGCGTGGCCAGGGCCAGCGAGCCGGCGATCAGCAGGTAGGACACGGTGGGGTCCACCTTCAGCATGCTCTGCAGGAAGAACAGGGCATAGAACTGGCCGCCGTACCACACCACGGCCTGGCCGGCGGTGGCGCCGAACAGCACCAGCAGCATCAGCTTCAGGTTGCCGCCCTTCACCGAATCGCGGAACGGTGTCTTGGAGCCCTTGCCTTCGGACTTCATCTGCTGGAACAGCGGCGACTCGCTCAGCTGCAGGCGGATCCATACCGAAACGCCCAGCAGGATGATCGAACCCAGGAACGGAATGCGCCAGCCCCAGGCCTCGAAGGCCTCGGTGCCCAGCGACAGGCGGCAGGCCAGGATCACCAGCAGCGACAGGAACAGGCCCAGCGTCGCGGTGGTCTGGATGAAGCTGGTGTACAGGCCGCGCTTGCCGTCGGGCGCGTGTTCGGCCACGTAGGTGGCCGCGCCGCCGTACTCGCCGCCCATCGCCAGGCCCTGCGCGAGGCGCAGCAGGATCAGGATGACGGGCGCGGCCATGCCGATCGTCTCGTAGTTGGGCAGCACGCCGACCAGGAAGGTCGAGATGCCCATGATCAGGATGGTGACCAGGAAGGTGTACTTGCGGCCGATGCGGTCGCCCAGGCTGCCGAAGAACGCCGCGCCGAACGGACGGACGAAGAAGCCCGCCGCGAACGCCAGCAGCGCGAAGATCATGCCGGTGGTCGGGTTGACGCCGCTGAAGAACTGCTTGGCGATGATCGCCGCCAGCGAGCCGTACAGGTAGAAGTCGTACCACTCGAAGACGGTGCCCAGGCTGGAGGCGAAGATGACCTTCTTGTGGCCCTTCGTCAGCTCGCCTGTGGCGGAATGCTTCACGGTCGTGGAGCTCATGCGGATTCCCCTCAGAAAGTGTATTTGACGGTGGTGTGCAGACGCTTCAGGTCGCCTTCGCGGTCATCCTCGAGCGAACGCTGGCCATAGATCAGTTCGGCACCCAGGTCCAGTTTGGGGAACGGTGAATAGATCACGTTGGCATGCATGGACTGCGTGCGCTCGGTGACGCCGAAGCCGGTGATGCCAGCGTCGTTGTCGAAGTGCGAGGCCGAGTACATCAGGTTGGTGCGGACCTTGGGGCTGAACACGTGGCGCCACGCCACGAAGCCGCCGTAGCCGTCCAGCGCACTGATGTCGCCATCGGCTTCGGTCACCACGTCGCTGCCCACGCCGAAGGCCAGGTAGCGGCCGATGCCCTGGCCGGCGTTCACGGCATAACGGATGTCGTCGCTCTTGCCCAGGTTGAACTTGCCCGACACGCTGACGGAGGCGCCGGTGTCGGTTTCGTCCAGCAGCTTGAACTGGCGCACCATGCCGGCCACGGTGAAGTGGCCCCAGTCTCCCTTGGTCAGCCAGCGCGCGGTGACGTCGGGCAGGGCGTTGTCGCCGCTGTTGAAGCGGGTGCCTGTCTGGTACGGGGTGACGGTGGTCTGCGGATTCTCCAGCGAGAACGACCACGGGCCCTGGGTGTAGCGCAGCTGGGCCTGGCGCACGAAGATCGTGCCGTCGGTCGGGCCGACGAAGTCCACCGCATCCGGCAGCGCGGCCACGTCCATGAAGTTGGACCACGTCTGGCCGGCCAGCCAGTTGTTCCAGCTGACGTAGGCATGGCGCAGGGTGACGGCGTAGGTGTTGGTGGCGGTCTCGTTGCCGGCCAGCGCATTGCTGCCGCCGCCGAAGAAGTCCATCTCCACGAAGCCCTTGAACTTGTCGCCGCTGTCGGTCACGTGGTCAGCGCTCAGCCAGAAGCGCGAGAACTGCGCATGGAAGTCGGCATACGGGTCGCCGCCGTCGGCCCCCGCGCCGGCCACCGGAATGGTGCTGGGCACGTAGAACAGGCGGCCGGACGAACCATCGGCGATGCGGCCGTCGCTGGTGTCGGTGGCCATCGCGTCCATCTTGATGAAGCCGCCGTACGAGAACGTCGTGCCCGGGTTGGCCGCGGTCATGATGGTGGTGCCCTGGATCGGCTGCTTGCCCGCGGGCACGGCCGGCTTGGCGGCCTGCGCGGCCTGCACCTGCGTGACCTGCTCCTGGGTGGTGGCGATCTGGCTCTGCTGTTGCTGCTGCGACGAAAGCAGCAGCTGCACCTGCCGCTCCAGTTCGGCCACGCGGGCCTCCAGCGCCTTTTCCTTGGCGGTCTGTGCAAACGCCATCCCCGGCGCGATCAGAGCGACGAAGAGCGCAGCGGCCAGTGGCCGTCGCGCCATGAGTGCGGAACGTTGGGTCATAACCCCTCCCGAAAGGTTGATGGCCGCGTTGCGCGGCTGACGGAGACTTGCGCCTGTGCGCGGACGGCGCCTATTCGCCATTAGTCGTAACGTCGCCCCCTTTCGGAGAAACCCTTGCTGCACAAGGGGTGCGACGACCGGTCGCAGGCAGCACGCCTGCGCTTTACGACCATTGTCTAAGCCCGATGCTGCGATGCCGCACGACCGTATGCGTCAAACTCGTGGCGCCGGTGGTGCGCCGCATGTCATGCCGTGCTTCGCCCGGCCCTCATCCATGCCTCAGAATCGGCGCATCACAGGAACGTCCCGGGAGGACCTCATGACTGATCTGTATCCGGTCAAGCCGGAATTCGCGGCCAAGGCCCGCATCACGCGCGAGCAGTACCTCCGCGACTACCAGGCGTCCATCGATAATCCCGATGCCTTCTGGGGCCAGGCGGCCGAACGGCTGCAGTGGTTCAGGAAACCCACCCAGGTCAAGGATGTCAGCTACGCCCTGGACGATTTCCATATCCGCTGGTTCGCCGACGGCGAGCTCAACGCCAGCGTCAACTGCCTGGACCGCCAGCTGGCCGAGCGTGGCGACAAGGTCGCGCTGCTGTTCGAACCCGATGGCCCGGATACGCCGTCCTACGGCGTGACCTACCGCGAACTGTACGAACGCACCTGCAGGCTGGCCAACGCGCTGCGCGCGCTGGGCGTGCAGAAGGGCGACCGCGTGACGATCTACCTGCCGATGATCCCGGACGCCGCCGTGGCCATGCTGGCCTGCGCGCGCATCGGCGCCATCCACTCGGTGGTGTTCGGCGGCTTCGCGCCCAACTCCATCGCCGACCGCGTGGCCGACTGCGGCAGCAAGCTGATCATCACCGCCGACGAGGGCCTGCGTGGCGGCAGGAAGGTGCCGCTGAAGGCGAACGTGGACGCCGCGCTGAAGCTGCCCGGCACCAACTCCGTCGAGACCGTCCTGGTGGTGCGCCACACCGGCGGGGCGGTGGACATGCAGATGCCGCGCGACCGCTGGTTCGACGCAGTGGTCGATGCGCAGCCGGCCGAATGCGAGCCCGAGCGCATGAACGCCGAGGACCCGCTCTTCATCCTCTACACCTCCGGCTCCACCGGCAAGCCCAAGGGCGTGCTGCACACCACCGGCGGCTACCTGCTGTATGCGGCGTACACGCACGAGGCGGTGTTCGACCTGCGCGAGGACGACATCTACTGGTGCACGGCCGACGTGGGCTGGGTCACCGGCCACAGTTACATCGTCTACGGCCCGCTGGCCAATGGCGCCACCGCGGTCATGTTCGAGGGCGTCCCCAACTACCCCAGCGTGTCGCGCTTCTGGGAAGTCATCGACAAGCACAAGGTCACCATCTTCTACACCGCGCCCACCGCCATCCGCGCGCTGATGCGCGAGGGCGAAGCGCCGGTGAAGAAGACCTCGCGCGCCTCGCTGCGCCTGCTGGGCAGCGTGGGCGAGCCGATCAACCCCGAAGCCTGGCGCTGGTACTACGACGTGGTCGGCGACGGCCGCTGCCCCATCGTGGATACTTGGTGGCAGACCGAGACCGGCGGCATCCTCATCACCCCGCTGGCCGGGGCCATCGACCTCAAGCCCGGCTCGGCCACGCTGCCGTTCTTCGGCGTGCGGCCGGCGCTGGTGGATGCCAATGGCGAGCAGCTGGAAGGCGCCACCGAAGGCAACCTGGTGCTGCTGGATTCCTGGCCCGGCCAGATGCGCACGGTGTACGGCGACCACCAGCGCTTCATCGACACCTATTTCCGCACCTACCCGGGTACCTACTTCACCGGCGACGGCTGCCGCCGCGACGAGGATGGCTACTACTGGATCACCGGCCGCGTGGACGACGTCATCAACGTGTCCGGCCACCGCATCGGCACCGCCGAAGTGGAGAGCGCGCTGGTGGCCCATCCGAAGGTGGCCGAGGCCGCGGTGGTGGGCTTCCCGCACGACATCAAGGGCCAGGGCATCTACGCCTACGTCACCCTGAAGGCGGGCGAGGCGCAGAGCGAGGAACTGCTGAGGGAACTGGTGGCCTGGGTGCGCAAGGAGATCGGCCCCATCGCCACGCCGGACCACCTGCAGTGGGCGCCCGGCTTGCCGAAGACCCGCTCGGGCAAGATCATGCGCCGCATCCTGCGCAAGATCGCCGAGAACGCACCCGAGCAGCTGGGCGATACCTCCACGCTGGCCGATCCGTCGGTGGTCGAGTCGCTGGTCGCCGAACGCAAGGTCAGGTGAAGCAGGAACGAGCGGGGAGGAACGAGGAACGAGTAGCCGCAACGGCGCCTGTACACTGTTCCTCTACCCCCTCGCATTCCCGCGCACTCGTACGCCATTCCCTCACTCGCTCCTCGTTCCTCCCCACTCGTTCCTTGCTCCCGCCCCATGCCTACCCTGCTGATCGCCGACGACCACCCGCTGTTCCGCGAAGCGCTGCGCGGCGCCGTGCAGCGCGTGATGCCGGGCGTGAAGCTGCATGAAGCCGACAGCGTGGACGCGCTGTACACCCTGGTCGATGCCCACCCCGATGCCGACCTGCTGCTGATGGACCTCAACATGCCCGGCGCGCACGGCTTCAACGCGCTGGTGCACCTGCGCGCACTGCATCCGCAGCTGCCGGTGGTCATCGTGTCGGCGCGGGAGGAACCGGCGGTCATGCGCCGCGCGCTGGACCACGGTGCGCTGGGTTTCATTCCCAAGTCGGCCGATTCGGACACCATCGGCCAGGCCATCGGCGCCGTGCTCGACGGCGAGCGCTGGGTGCCGGAGGAGGCGCACAGCGCGCCGGCCACCAGCCGCGACGAACAGGAAACCGCGCAGCGCCTGCGCGACCTCACCCCGCAGCAGTTCAAGGTGCTGCAGATGCTCGGCGCCGGCCGCCTCAACAAGCAGATCGCCTACGACCTGGGCGTGTCCGAAGCCACCATCAAGGCCCACGTCACCGCCATCCTGCGCAAGCTGCACGTCACCAACCGCACCCAGGCGGTGCTGGCCGCGGGCCGGCTGGCGGTGGACCCGGATGGCATCGTGTTGCCGCCGGAAGAGGCGGAGTAGGGCGAAGCCACGCGCCACGGCATGGCGCGGGCTATGGCGGAAGCTGCGACCTCAGCACGGCCGCCGTGGCGGCAAGCTGCTCGCGGGACGCCCGAACGCGAGACCGGCGTCCCGCATCGTCGCTGGGATCATGCGCCGTGCCCCACGCGCGCCCGGCACCGTCGAACGTCGCCAGTTGCGGCGGGCCTATCCCCCAGTCGCTGCCCCGCTGGCGTGGCACCACGTGGAAATGGAAGTGCGGCGTTTCCTGTCCGCTGTACACCCCGTTGTTCTGGAACGTCAGTATGCCAAGCGGCCGGTAGGCGCGGACCTGCGCCTCGGCCACCCGCTTGGCCGCGGCCATGACGGCCGCGCACTCGGCATCGGAAAGATCCAGCAGCGTCGCGACATGGCGGCGCGTGATGACGCAGCACTGTCCCACTTCGAACTGCCAGGGATTGATCACCGTCAGCGTGTGCGGACCTTCATCGATGATCTTCCACCGTTCCTCGGCGGCGGCCACGCACAGGTCGCAGGGGTCTCGGGTGGGCAGTTCCAGCATGTCTGTCTCCACTTAGGCAGATCCAGCGCCGGCAGCGAAACCGGGCCGCGTCGGAAGCGGGGTGCCGCACGGCCAGGCGCGAGGCCATCCGACACCGGCCGCAGCGGGATCGGCCGGGCGCACGGTCAGGGTTGGATCGACGACTCGGTGACCAGGACCACGGGCTGGCCCGATCTGAGCGTATTGTGCACCTCCGCAACCGCATCCGTGTGCCGCAGCAACGCGGCGATCGCGGCGGGGTCGGCAGGCGAGACCACCCTGGCCCGGTACCGGATATCGGAAGCGGCCAGGCCGACGCCGGGGAAATGCGCGGTGGCTTCCACCTCTACCGCGTCCAGGGTGATGCCGTGACGAGCGGCTTCGCGGTAAAGATCGTTGCAGTAGCACGTGGCCAGGGCGAGCATCAGGAACTCGCCGCCATTGACACCGGAGCCCCTGCCGGCGCTTTTGGCGGGAATGGACAGTGGCCGCTCATCGCCCCCGGTACGCACTGCCACCACGTGCTCGGTACCGGCGTTCTTGACGATCGCTGAAATCTCCATCGTGGATCTCCGGAAGGGGTGGCGGCCCTTGCGCTCGGTCAAGCCCGTCCGCGGACCGGATCTGGCTTGAATGGGCGGTCAGGCATGGCCTACAGCACCCTGGTGACAAGAAAGGCCATCAGGGGAACGGCAAAGTAGACGGTCGTGCCCAAGGCGTAGGACGAGATCGCATCCAGTGAACGACCAAGGAAGGCATGTGCGGCAAAGCCCATCGCTGCCATGAGAAAGGTGACGGGCAAGAACAGCAACATCCATGGCAGCGTCAGCCCGTATCGGGCGTCATGGACAATGTATCCGGCGACGACCCAGACGGGCAGAAGACCCAACCCCACGTAGTAGAGGAACGGCCATGTCCAAGGTCGGGTCGAGCGTTCGCGATCTACATTCATTCCTGGTGCCAGGATCAGGCTGAACCGCAATGTGGGCCAGGGTGTCCACCAAACCGCAGGAACTACCGGTTCGGGTTGAATGAAATGTTAGGGCGCAGCCTACACAGTTGACTCGCGAACCGGCACTCCTTGATGGATTGCATGCTCAGCCACTGCTCGGTTCAGTTCATTGTCTTCGATAATGCAGTAGACCCGCCGCAGTTCATTGACGACTCCGTAACGGACGAACTGTTGGGCTTCCGAACGAATCGTAAGCTGCCGAGAGGCGCACAACTCCTTGAGGCGGCGTGCAATGGAGGACTCGTGCTCTCCCAGGTCAAAACTCAACGCCCCGTTCAGTGCCATTACATCGACTGCGGAGGCAGCAGCCAGCTCCGGCAGTACGGCCCTCATGGCCTTCAGGTCCAGGAGATCAGCTCCGTCAGGAAACACTATCGAAAGGTGCTCGCGATCCTCTGTGCGGCGATGGACCACCCAGCCCGGATCAGTCCCATCCCAGATGTACTTGAAGTCGGAGAGATCCATCATGCGGTCTAACGCCGGAATTAAGCCGACCCGCGAAGCGGGTTCGGCTTGAATGAGTTGTTAGGCCGCGCCAGATGGAGTCGCAGCACAAACGTCGTTCTACTTGTCATGGTGATCGTCATCTGTCTGAGATTGATCATCAGCCCGTCTGCGCAGACCCTGCTCAAGTATCGGTTTAATGGCGATCCATGTGTGGGTGTAGTGGCCGCGCGGCCCCCAGTCTTGCAGATGCTGAGGCTGAGGCGGGGTGTCGGAATAGATGAGCCAGTAGAGAAGAGGGCCAGCAACAGGGACTAAGAGCAGGAGGATGCGCCAAGCTTTATCCAGCGGAGTGCGGCTGCTCCGGACAACGCCGACTACCAGTATCACGCTGATCGTGATTGAAGCGACCAGCAATGCGACGAGGCCGAGTTTACTCATTGCGCACCTCCGAGCTCATGGGATTGCTTTAGCGGCCTAACACCGGAATTAAGCCGACCCGCGGAGCGGGCTTGGCTTGAATGAATTAGGCCGCGCCCAGTCGATCATGCGGTCACCCCAATCGCCCTCAATCGCTCTGAGGCCTGCGCCAACGCCTGCGGATGACGTCGGAGCTTACGCAGAAACCGGGTACGCCATCTAGTCCAGTTTGCAGCAACTGATGGCTCCGCCTCTGCCGAAGCCCCGGGGTCGTCGTCAAAGCCGAACTCGAAGCCGCAACTGCACATGGCGAATGAGGCGCTACCGTCGCTGTAATAGGGCTGCTCGGTGAGCTCGACGCTGCCGCATACCGGGCAAGCCCAAGTCCCAGATTCCGAGCGGTACAGTGTTGCTTCGGTGCCGTCTCTGAGAGTTACACGATTAGCTTCCATAGCGACCTAACACCGGAATAATGCCGACCCGCGAAGCGGGTTCGGCTTGAATGATGGGATGGACTCCTCCCGCGTCACCAAACGGCTTCGAAGAGCCAGACTGATGTTTCCATCAGGACACGGGATCACGAGAGGAGTCCACGCCATGCATGCTAGTACCGTCGCCATCGATTTGGCAAAAGAGGTCTTCGAGCTGGCCTTCGCCGATGCGCAGGGCCGGGTCATCGAGCGCAAGCGCCTCTCGCGCCGGGCCTTCATCCGTTCGCTGGAGACCCGGCCGCCGTTGCGGGTGCTGATGGAGGCCTGCGGCGGTGCGCACTGCTGGGCGCGCCGCTTCCAGCGCCAGGGCCACACGGTACGCCTGCTTCCCGCACGTGACGTGCGCCCCTACGTGCGCGGCAACAAGACCGACCGCAACGACGTGGCCGGGATACTGGAAGCGGACCGCTGCGCCGGCATGGCCGGGGTGCCGGTCAAGACCCCGGAGCAGCAGGGCATCCAGGCGCTGCACCGGCTGCGTGAACACCTCAAGGGTGAACGTACCGCCACGCTCAACCTGTTGCGGGGCGTGCTGCGCGAGTTCGGCGTGGCGGTACCCGTTGGAGCGGCCAAGGTGCCGGGGGCGGTACGCGATGCGCTGGAAGACGGTGACAACGAGTTGCCGATGACGCTGCGCCACAGCCTGGCCGAGCAGATCGACAGACTGTCGCAACTGGACAAGGACATGGCGGCGATCGAGCAGCGGCTGGAGGAATTCGCCTCACGCGAGGTGGCGGTGCAGCGTTACCGTGGCGTGCCGGGCGTGGGCCTGCTGACGGCGACCGCGCTACGGGCCAGTGCCGGCGATCTGTCGCGCTTCCGCAGCGGGCGCCAGTTCTCGGCGTGGCTGGGACTGACCCCGCGCGAGCATTCCTCGGGCCAGCAGCGCCGGCTGGGAGGCCTGACCAAGCGCGGCGATGTCTACGTAAGAACGCTGCTGATCCACGGCGCACGCGCGGTGCTGCAGGCGGCGCGGATGAAACAGCGGCGCGGGCAAGCCCTCGATCCGCTGCAGGCCTGGGCGCTGAAGGTTCAGGACACCCGCGGCCACAACAAGGCCGCCTGCGCGCTGGCCAACAAGCTGGCCCGACGGCTGTGGGCGATGGAACACCACGGCATGCCGTTCGATCCGCGCCACGTCAGCGAGCGGCCGCACGCCACCTAAGCCCACCGCCTCAACGCGCAAATTCACCGCTTCAACGTCGGGAGTTGCCTGAAACGATCTTGATCATGGCGAAGGGTTCGGTCCCGGAGCGGACAACGCCGATAACAATGCCGGCCTGGCAGGCCGCTTGAACGATAGGCACCCGCCCCGCGGATTCCATGATGGCCCGGGCAGATGCTGCTCACCCCAAGGCCGGATACACGACTGCAACCGTTCCACTTCCGCGATCAGATCACTTCGGCAACGACCGATTGACGGAGGAGTCCATACATGAATTGTTAGCTCTTTGGCGCAGGGGCTGCGCACGAGCGAGCATCCTCTATTACAAGATCACTGGGCGCTCTACTGGTCGAGGAATCGAGAACGGTGAGCGTGCAACCACTGGAGGATGCTTCTTGCTGGACCTCATAGGTACCTGATGGATTTGGCGTGAATCGCACAAGATTCATGCAGGAATCAGTCGTAATATAGAATCTCACATTGATGTCATCTCCATCGCGCCGCGGAGCTGTCCCAAAGAGGTACGTCTTTGCTAGCAGATAGATCGGCTTTTCGGGCTCAATCTTTGCAGTTTTGGTTTGCGACCCATATGTCAGGAGTGCTGCCAAGCGGCCCGTTCCTGGGGCCTTTGTGCAGGATGCGTCTCGATATGCCTCGTACTCTTGTAGAGACTTGGCGCCAAGTTCAGTGGCGCCACGAACGAGGGTAAAAGTAGCTGCGCGATCTGATTTAACTGGTTGGTAGTGGCTAACGCAGCCGCTGCAAGCAAGCGCAAGAAGCAGCACGCAAGACGAATGTTGCTTGAATACTGTCGATCTCTCCCCAAAGAGCTAACACCGGAATTAAGCCGACCCGCGAAGCGGCTTCGGCTTGAATGAACTGTTAGGGGGCTGGCCCGACAAGTTTGGCCAGCTCCGTATCTGTGTAGAACTTTAGCCGCTCTACCCGCTGGCCGTTGAGAAGATCAAGCGACGGACCGTACTCGTACCCCGGTGCCTCGGCCGACCCGGCCAACCCATGTACTCGTGAGATGTCGTAGCCCTGACAATAGTAGATCTCAGTGCCTCCGTCTGAGGGGGCAAATGGCGCTGGATCGCACTGGGGGCGCCCGCCGGCGAGGATTGCCTGGTAGCTCTTCCATGCAGAAGCAACAATCGACGCATGCTCCGGTTTGAGCCCAGATACGTCGATGCCGAAGTTGGATTGCGTGTCCGAAATGATCTTTACAGATGAAGGAAGGCGCGCTTTCGATGGATTCATGGGCAGTCCGGTTTCGGGATTGTCCTCGTAGCCAGAGGCGAACGGTTCCTGTGCAACTTCGGCAGGCGGTTGCTCGGCCATGCAGGCCGTTACCGCAATTGCTGCAAAGCTGATCCCCAAGGCCCAACTGAACTTCATGCAGTCCCCTAACACCGGAATTAAGCCGGCCCGCGAAGCGGGTTCGGCTTGAATGATGGGATGGACTCCTCCCGCGTCACCAAACGGCTTCGAAGAGCCAGACTGATGTTTCCATCAGGACACGGGATCACGAGAGGAGTCCACGCCATGCATGCTAGTACCGTCGCCATCGATTTGGCAAAAGAGGTCTTCGAGCTGGCCTTCGCCGATGCGCAGGGCCGGGTCATCGAGCGCAAGCGCCTCTCGCGCCGGGCCTTCATCCGTTCGCTGGAGACCCGGCCGCCGTTGCGGGTGCTGATGGAGGCCTGCGGCGGTGCGCACTGCTGGGCGCGCCGCTTCCAGCGCCAGGGCCACACGGTACGCCTGCTTCCCGCACGTGACGTGCGCCCCTACGTGCGCGGCAACAAGACCGACCGCAACGACGTGGCCGGGATACTGGAAGCGGACCGCTGCGCCGGCATGGCCGGGGTGCCGGTCAAGACCCCGGAGCAGCAGGGCATCCAGGCGCTGCACCGGCTGCGTGAACACCTCAAGGGTGAACGTACCGCCACGCTCAACCTGTTGCGGGGCGTGCTGCGCGAGTTCGGCGTGGCGGTACCCGTTGGAGCGGCCAAGGTGCCGGGGGCGGTACGCGATGCGCTGGAAGACGGTGACAACGAGTTGCCGATGACGCTGCGCCACAGCCTGGCCGAGCAGATCGACAGACTGTCGCAACTGGACAAGGACATGGCGGCGATCGAGCAGCGGCTGGAGGAATTCGCCTCACGCGAGGTGGCGGTGCAGCGTTACCGTGGCGTGCCGGGCGTGGGCCTGCTGACGGCGACCGCGCTACGGGCCAGTGCCGGCGATCTGTCGCGCTTCCGCAGCGGGCGCCAGTTCTCGGCGTGGCTGGGACTGACCCCGCGCGAGCATTCCTCGGGCCAGCAGCGCCGGCTGGGAGGCCTGACCAAGCGCGGCGATGTCTACGTAAGAACGCTGCTGATCCACGGCGCACGCGCGGTGCTGCAGGCGGCGCGGATGAAACAGCGGCGCGGGCAAGCCCTCGATCCGCTGCAGGCCTGGGCGCTGAAGGTTCAGGACACCCGCGGCCACAACAAGGCCGCCTGCGCGCTGGCCAACAAGCTGGCCCGACGGCTGTGGGCGATGGAACACCACGGCATGCCGTTCGATCCGCGCCACGTCAGCGAGCGGCCGCACGCCACCTAAGCCCACCGCCTCAACACGCAAATGCACCGCTTCAACGTCGGGAGTTGCCTGAAACGATCTTCATCATGGCGAAGCGTTCGTCCCGGAGCGGACAACGCCGAAAACAATGTCGGCCTGGCAGGCCGCTTGAACGATAGGTGCACGCTCCGCAGATTCCATGATGGCCTGGGCAGACGCTGCTCACCCTAAGGCCGGATACACGACTGCAACCGTTCCACTTCCGCGATCAGATCACTTTGGCAATGACCGCTTGACGGGGCAGTCCTGCATGATTGTTGGGAGTCATTTACCGGACTGCAGTTTGCGCAGGACACCGAGGTATGTCTCGTTCTTGTCTCGGTTGTCCCAAGTCGCCTCAAGGTGCGACTTCAGGGCGGGGACATCTGCCTCGATCGTTGTCCGCCAAAGATTAGGGCTGTAGGGCGGGCTTCAATCGAGGGCGGGGAGCTGCAGGGGGACGTGGTGGGCGGCCAGGAACGCGCGTAGCGAGGCGGGCTTTACGGGCTTGGTGAGCAGGCGGTAGCCGCGCTCGCGGGCTTCGCGCTTCAGTTCGTCGCGGCCGTCGGCGGTGAGCAGGGCGCCGGCGATGGGGCCGGGGCTGGCGGCGCGCAGGGCATCCAGCGTGGCCAGGCCGTCCAGGCGGTCGTGCAGGTGGTAGTCCACCAGCATCACCGAAGGGCCCTCGGCGATCCTCTGCAAGGCCTCGTCCACGGTGGTGGCGGTGATGACGTCCACCTGCCAGCGGCCGAGCAGCGCCTGCATGCCGTCGATGATCTCGCGGTCGTTGTCCACGCATAGCACGCGCAGGCCGGCCAGGGAGTCGTTGGCCAGGGTGCCGCGCCGCGCCGACGCGCGGCGTTCGCTCAGCGGGTTTCCGCGCGGTACTACGATGGAGAACATGCTGCCGTGGTCCACCCGGCTGCGCGCATCCAGTTCGTGCTGCAGCAGACGGGAGATGCGCTGGCAGATCGACAACCCCAGGCCCAGGCCGCGCTCGCCCCAGTCGAACGGCTGCTGGTAGCGGTGGAACTCGTCGTAGATCTGCCGCATGTGGTTTTCGGGAATGCCGGGCCCCGTGTCCCAGACCTGCAGCGCGACGCGGTCGCCGCGCACCCGCATGCCGATCACGATGCGGCCCTCGCGCGTATAGCGCAGCGCGTTGGCCAGGAAGTTCTGCAGTACCCGGCGCAGCAGGCGGCGGTCGCTGCGCACCGGCACGGCACGCGCATGTACCCGCAGTTGCAGCCCGCGGCCCGCAGCGACGGGGGCGTACTGCGCGGCCAGTTCGCGCAGCAGTTCGCCCACATCGAAGTCGCTGATCTGCGCGTGCAGGCCGCCGGCATCCAGGCGGGACACATCCAGCAGACCGTCCAGCAGTTCCTCGGCCGCGCGCAGCGAGGCGTCCACGCGCTCGCTCAGGTGCTTGCGTTCCAGCGCCTGCGCATCGTCGCCCTGCTCGCTGTCGCGCAATGCGCTGACGAACAGGCGCGCCGCATTCAGCGGCTGCAGCACGTCGTGGCTGATCGCGGCAAGGAAGCGCGTGCGCGATTGTTGCGCGTGCTCCGCGGCCTCGCTGCGCTCGGCCACGCGCTGCTCCAGCGTCTCGTTGGTCTCCAGCAGCAGGGCTTCGGCGCGCTTGAAATCGGTGATGTCGTTGTAGCTGGTGACGTAGCCGCCGCCGGGCAGCGGCTGGCCGCGCATCTCGATCACCTGCCCGTCCGCGCGCACGCGTTCGAAGATGTGCGGGGAGCCCGCGCGCATGTAGCGGATGCGCTTGTCGATCTGCGCGTCCACGTCGCCCTCGCCCAGTTCGCCGCGCTCGGCGTTGTAGCGGATCAGGTCCGCGACCGGGCGTCCCACGTACAGCATGCCGTCCGGGTAGCCGAACATCTGCTGGTAGCGCCGGTTCCAGGCTACCAGCCGCATGTCCGGGTCCACCACGCTGACGCCGGCGCTGATGTTCTCCAGCGTGGTGGACAGGATCTCGCGGTTGAAGCGCAGTTCCTGCCCCGCCTGGTCCAGCACGGCCACCACTTCGCCCAGTTCCATGCCCGAGCCGCGCAGCACGCTGGTCAGCACGATGCGGGCGGAGGCGGCGCCGATGGCGGCGGCCAGCAGGCGCTCGGTGAACTGCACCCAGGCGCGATCCGCGGGCGCGTTGGGCTGCAACTCGCGTTCCAGCAGTTGCGCCTGCTCGGCGAAGGCGCGGCGCGCATGCCGTTCGCCCACCACGCGCTCGGCCAGGGTGCGCAGGTCGCCCACGCGCACGCTGCCGGGCCATTCGCCGGCCACCAGGGCCGGGCGTTGTGCGTACGGGTCGAGGAAGGGTGCGGCGCGCAGCCGCTCGTCCACGCCGGGACGCGAGCGTGCGGAGACGATCATCATGGTGCCGGTGTTGACCAGCAGCGACCAGAACGTGCCGTGGGTCAGCGTGTCCCAGCCGCTCAGACCGAACAACTGTTGCGGGCGCAGCCAGTGGATGCCGAAGGGACCGTCGTGCAGCCAGGCCATGCCGAACCAGCCGGCCTGCGTCATCGTCGGCAGCAGCAGGGTGTAGATCCACGTCGCAAAGCCCAGCACCATGCCGGCCTCTACCCCGCGCCGGCTGGCGCCGCGCCAGTACAGTCCGCCGATCAGGCCCGGGGCGAACTGCGCCACTGCCGCGAATGCCATCAGTCCGTACGAGGCCAGCGTGCTGTCGTTGCTGCTGCTGCGGTAGTAGGAATAGGCGGTCAGCGCCAACAGCAGGATCGCCACGCGGCGGATCCACAGCACGCGCGAGGCCACATCGGCCTCGGCGTGGTGCTCGGCCCAGCCGCGCCGCAGCAGCACCGGCATGATCAGGTCGTTGCTGACCATCGTCGCCAGCGCGATGCTGGCCACGATCACCATGCCGGTCGCCGCCGAGAAGCCGCCCACGTAGGCGATGATCGCCAGTGCGGTGCGCCCTTCGGCCAGCGGCAGCGCCAGCACGTAGCTGTCGTCGGCCACGCTGGTGCCGCCGAACAGCGACGCGCCCGCGGCCGCCACCGGGACCACCATCAGCGAGAACAGCGCCAGGTAGCCGCCGAACAGCCAGCGCGCCTTGCGGATGTCGCCCACGTCGCTGCACTCCACCACCGCCACGTGGAACTGGCGCGGCAGGCAGACGATGGCCAGGAAGCCCAGTAGTGTCTGCGCGATGAAGCCCACCGGTGGCGCGTTCTCGAACAGCGTGCGTGCGGAGTTGGTGACGCGGAAGGCGTTGTCGCCCAGCCACAGGTAGGCGAACACGCCCACGGCGATCATCGCTACCAGCTTGACCACCGACTCCAGCGAGATGGCCAGCATCATGCCGTGGTGGTGCTCGGTGGCGTCCACCTGGCGGGTGCCGAACAGCGCGGCGAACAGCGCCATCAGCAGCGCGACATACAGCGCCGGGTCGCTGAAGAAGCCGTGTGCGCTGTCGCCGCCGTCGCCGCTGAGCACGCTCAGGCTCATCGCCACCGCCTTGTACTGCAGGGCCAGGTAGGGCACCACGCCGATCAGGGCGATGACGGTGACCAGGGCGGCCAGCCGGCGCGAGCGGCCGTAGCGCGAGGAGATGAAGTCGGCGATGGAAACCGTGTTCTCGCTGCGCGCGATCAGTGCCAGCCGCTCGATGATGCGCCAGCCGAACAGCAGCAGCAGCAGCGGTCCCAGGTAGATCGGCAGGTAGCCCAGGCCGTTGCGCACGGCGCTGCCGACGGCGCCGTAGAACGTCCACGACGAGCAGTAGACCGCCAGCGCCAGGCTGTAGACCACCGGGCGCAGCCAGGGGCGGTCGGGGTACATCGGGCGACGGTCGCCCCACCACGCCACGCCGAACAGCAGCGCCGCGTAGCCGATGGACACCAACAGCAGGATCCAGCTGGAAACCAACGCCCTCTCCCGGCGCTCAACCCGCCGCCGAGTGTACTGTGCGGGCGGTCCGCCGGCGTGCGGTCAGGCCGCGGGCGGGGCCAGCAGGCCGCGCACGGCGGTTGCGGCCTGGCCGCGCAGTTCGGGAATGGCGATGCTCTCCCACACGCAGCCGATGCGCAGGCTGCCGAGGATGAACACGCGGGGCTGCGGCTGTCCCTGCGCATCGACCATGCGGCCGTCGCGTGCGGCCTTCAGGCCGATGCCGTGCGGCCCGGCCTGCGCGTGGCCCTTGCCCAGCAGGTCGTGCAGCAGCGGATTGCGCATGGTCTGCGCGCGCATTTCCACGCCGGTGGCGTTGACCACGTGGTCGACGTCGAACTCGTCGGTGCGGCCGTCGTGGGCCTGCGTGCTGACGCGCAGGCGGCGCCCTTCGACCATCACCGTGTCCAGGCGGCCGCGATGCAGGCGCAGCTGCCCGTGTTCGACGAGCGACTGCAGCCGGGCGTGGACCTCGGGCGCGATGCGGTGGCGGTGCACGTCCCACTGGCGCACCCCATGGCGCAGGAACCGCCGCTGCTCGGGCAGCGGAAGCGACTGCCACAGTGCCTGCACGTGGGGGCGGACGCGTTCCATCACCGATTGCCAGGGCAGGCCTTCGGCCGCGGCGTCTTTTGCCGCTGCACGCAGGAAACGCATGCGGGCGCGCAGGCCCATGGCCTGCAGCGGCGCGGGATCGAAGGTGGCGGCCGGGCCATGGCAATGCGGCAGCGGAAGCAGCGCGTGCCGCGACAGCACATGGATGGTGCCCGCATGGCCGTTGTCGGCCAGGCTGAGCACCGCATCGACCATGCTCAGGCCGGAGCCGACGATGCACAGGTCGGCATCCCGTGGGATCGCCTTGACGGCGTCGAAATCCCACGCCGCCAGCGAGCGCCCTTCCGGCAGCTGCGGCGCGCCGCGCGCGGGCAGGGGCTTGGGCGTGTTGCCCACCGCGAGCACCACGCCTGCGGCCTGCAGGTCGCCATGCCCCACCAGCCGCAGCGTCGCACCGTCGGGCCGCGGCTCGAGTTCGGCGACGCGGTCGTGGATGACCTGCAGCTTTGCCGGGCTGGCCGCGACGGCCTCGGCCAGGCGTACGCGCAGGTACTCGCCGTAGCGACGGCGTTCGATGAAGGCGTGCGCAAGAGAGGCGCGGTCCGGACCGCCCGCCGGCGTGGTGGCGACCACGTAGTCCAGGAAGTCCTCGGGACGGTCGTCGAACGCGCTCATGCGGGCCGCGGGCACGTTGAGCAGGTGTTCGCCATGGGTGGTCGCATAGGCCACGCCCTGCGCCAGCACGCTGCGTGGTTCGATCATCACGATGCGCAGCGGCAGCGTGGCCTGGCGCAACGCCTGCATCGCCACCAGCACGCCCCCGGCACCGCCGCCGATGATCGCCAGGTCGCAGGGCGGCAGCGGGGCGGCCGGGGTGTCTTCGCTCATGCGCGCATTGTAGCGAATGCGCCGGATCGGCCCGGCGCCGGGCTACATCAGCGAATCGGCCAGCCGTGCGATGCCCTCGCGGCTGCGCTGCCACCCGGGCCGCCGCTGCCATGCCTCGGCCTGCACCACATCCGCATGCGCCAGGTAGTCGGCTTCGATCGCGCGAATGCGCGCCACCACGCCGGCGTCGTAGCAGACCAGTCCGATCTCCGCATTCAGCGCGAACGAACGGATGTCCAGGTTGATCGAGCCGACCAGGGCGATGTCCTCGTCCACGGTCAGGTGCTTGGCGTGCAGGAAATGCGGCCGGTACAGCGCGATCTTCACGCCACAGGCCAGCAACTCGGCGTAGTACGACTGTTGGGCCCACGAGGTCAGCGTCTGGTTGTTGGTGGCCGACAGCACCAGCTGCACGTCCACGCCGGACAGCGCCGCGATGCGCAAAGCGCTGAGCGTGGCGTCGTCGGGCACGAAGTAGGGCGTGGTCAGCACCACCTTGTGGCGCGCCAGGTGGATCAGGGCGTTGACGGTATCGCGCGCGTTCTCGAAGGGGTAGGCGGGCCCGCTGGGCAGCAGCTGCGCGGCCACATCCTGCGCCTGCACGGACAGGTCGGGACGCACGTCCAGCCGCTCCCCGGTTTCGATGTACCAGTCGCTGGCGAACACGCCCTCCAGGTGCGAGACCACCGGACCCTGCACGCGCGCGACGAGTTCCCGATTCGGGTGGCCGGGAACGAACGTCGCGTTGGCCAGGTTCTGCGAGCCCACATAGCCGATGCCGTTGTCGATCACCGCGATCTTGCGGTGGTTGCGCAGGTCCATGCGGCCGCTCCGCCGCCAGCGCAGACCGCCAGGGAGCATGTCGTGCACGATGACGCCCGCCGCGCGCAGGCGCGTGCGATAGGCGCGCAGTCCGCGTTTGGCGCCCACGGCATCCAGCAGCACGCGACAGGTGATGCCGCGCGCAGCGGCGCCGCACAGTGCCGCGGTCACCGCTTCGCCTACGGCATCGTCGAACATCAGGTAATACAGCAGGTGGACCTGGTGCTTCGCGGCGCCGATGTCGTCCAGCAGCGCACGCAGCGACGCGTCGTAATCGTCCAGCAGGACGACCGCATTGCCATGCGTGGGCATGAAGGCGCCCTGGCGCTCGATCAACGGCGCCATCTCGGCCGCGGGGCCGCTGTGCGGGGACCAGCGCAGGGCACTGAGCGGGCGCTGCTCTTCCCGGATCACATCCGAGGCGCGGGCCTGCCGCTGCACGCGCTCACGCGACAGCCAGGGATGCCCCAGCAGCAGGTACAACGGCAGGCCGAGCAATGGCACGAAGCCCACCAGCAGCAGCCAGCTGCGCGCCGCGGCCGGGGCGGTGCGGCTGGGGATCCACCACAGCGCCGCCAGCCGGATCAACCAGTCGACGATCAGCAGCGCGGTGCCAAGGGACCAGTCCATGGGGTGCGCCTGTCCTGGGAGGGGATGCCCTGATTCTGCGCAGGTGGACGGGCAAATGAAAACCCGCCACCGAATCCTTCTCCCCGCTTGCGGGGAGAAGGTGCCCAACGGGCGGATGAGGGGCAGCTTTCGCAATCTACCGAAGCCAAAAACAGGAAACCCCGCCGGAGCGGGGTTTCCTGGGAGGCGCTGAATCCCCGCTTTCGCGGGGATGACCTGGTGGCAAAGGCGTTCGCGTCGCGAACGCGCCCCCAGGTCACTTGATCTTGCCTTCCTTGTAGATCACGTGCTTGCGCACGACCGGGTCGTACTTCTTGATTTCCATCTTGCCCGGGGTGTTCTTCTTGTTCTTGTCCGTCGTGTAGAAATGGCCGGTGTTGGCCGAGGAGATCAGACGGATCTTGTCGCGCTTGGATGCCATGTTCGATTACTCCTCAGATCTTCTCGCCGCGCGCGCGCAGCTCGGCCAGAACGGAGTCGATGCCGTTCTTGTCGATGGTGCGCAGCGCGTGCGCGGACACTTTCAGCTTGACCCAGCGGTTCTCGCTGGCGACCCAGAAGCGGCGCTCGTGCAGGTTGGGCAGGAAACGACGACGGGTCTTGTTGTTGGCGTGGCTGACGTTGTTACCCGTCATCACACGCTTGCCGGTCACTTGGCATACGCGGGACATACGCACCTCGATTGGTAATTGTGTCGCCCATAGCCTGGGGGACGGCGGCCCGATGGACGGCCTGCAGGGCAGGTCGGACACCGCGCGATACGGCAGGAAAACCGCTGCTGACCCAAGCCGGAATCGCGCTTCCGGCCGCAGATCCGGCGGGGCCGGACGCAGCGAGCCGCGCATTATGCCTGCGTTTCCCTTGTGCCGCAAGCACTTAGGCCGGCGTGCCTGGCGCGGAGCCCGCCGCCGCCCGGGCGCCCGGGTCCCCTCCAGCCAGGAGCCGGGCAAGCCCGGCCCTACGGCATCGCGCAGGTCGGGCGGGTCACGGCGCGGCCGCGGCCGCCTTGGCCGAGCCGGCCTTGCTGGCGGCGATGAAGGCGCGGATCTGCCTTTCCAGCACCGGCAGTGTCACCGAGCCCTGCTTCAGCACGGCGTCGTGGAAGGCCTTGATGTCGAACTTCGGCCCCAGCTCGCGTTCGGCCTCGGCCCGCAGGCGGACGATGGCGATCTCGCCCAGCTTGTAGCTCAGCGCCTGGCCCGGCCAGGAGATGTAACGGTCCACCTCGGTGGTCACTTCGTGCTCGGACAGGGCGGTGTGGTCGCGCAGGTAGGCCAGGGCCCGGTCGCGGCTCCAGCCCTTGTGGTGCACGCCGGTGTCGATGACCAGGCGGGCGGCGCGCCACATCTCGTAGGTCAGGCGGCCGAAATCCTCGTAGGGCGTCTCGTAGATGCCCATCTCCTTGCCCAGCTTCTCGGTGTACAGCGCCCAGCCCTCGCCATACGCCGAGATGTAGTTGTCGCGGCGGAACGCGGGCTGCTCGCCCTGTTCCTGCGCCAGCGCCGCCTGCAGCGAGTGGCCGGGCGAGGATTCGTGCAGGGTCAGTGCCGGCAGGTTGTACAGCGGCCGTGAGGGCAGGTTGTAGGTGTTCAGCCAGTACGTGCCCAGTCCACCGCGGCCAGCGGTCCAGAACGGTGCGATGTCGGCCGGCACCTCGACGATGGTGAAGCGCCCGCGCGGCAGCGTGCCGATGTACTTGCCGACCTCGCCGTCCACCCGCTTGGATATCCAGGCCGCGCGGTCGAGCAGCTGTTGCGGCGTCTTGGCGTAGAACTGCGGGTCGGTGCGCAGGAAGGCCAGGAACTCGGCGAACGTCCCCTTGAAGCCGGTCTGCTCGATGACCTCCTGCATTTCGGCGCGGATGCGCGCGACTTCCTCCAGGCCGATCCGGTGGATCCGCTCGGCGCTCAGGTCCAGCGTGGTGTATTCGCGGATCTGCTGGGCGTAGAAGTCCTTGCCGCCGGGCATCGCCTCCGCCGCCAGCGTGGTGCGCGCCTGCGGCATGTACTCGGTGCGGAAGAACGTCAGCAGCGTGCCGAAGGCGGGCACGACCTGCTCGCTGATCGCCGCGCGGATCTCCTTGCGCAGCGCTTCCTGTTCGGCGGCGGGAATGCTGGCCGGCATCTTTCTGTAAGGCGCATAGAAGGCGGACTGCTCGGGATCCTTCAGTTCCGCCACTGCGGCGATGGAGACATCGCGGCCGTCCAGCACCGCGCGCGGCACGGTGAAGCCACGCGCCAGGCCGGCACGCATGTTGGCGATGTGCTGGTCGAAGTGGCGCGGAACGTCGCGCAGGCGTGCCGCGTAGGCGCGGTAGTCGTCCGCCGTCTTCATCTGCCGGCGCGCCATGAAGGACAGGTTCGACCAGAACGAGGAATCGGAATTGAACGGCATCTCGTACGTGCGCAGGCGCACCTCCGCCGCCAGGTTCTCCACCTGCGGGCGGTAGATGGCCAGGTTGATGCGGTTCTCGGCCGAGAGTCGGTCCGGGTCGATCCCGTCCAGTTCCTTCAGTACCTGCTCCCAGACCTTCAACCGCGCCTGCTGCGCGGGGGCGCCCACATCGGGCAGGCGGGTGTTGTCGCCGCTGGTGTCGCTGTCCTCGTCGGCCTGGCCGGTCTGCTCCTGCCGCCAGGTCCATTCCTTCTCGTAGATCGCCTGGAAGCGCCGGTCGGCATCGGTGGGCGAGGAGGCGAGCGCCTGCAGCGGGGCGCAGGCAAGCAGCAGGGCGGCGATGCGGAGGTTCAAGGCAGGCATCCGGTGGAAGCGGAAACCGGATGGTAATGCAGGGATGCGGCCCGCGCTTTCTGTAGGAGCGACGTCAGTCGCGACCGTGGGGCCTGGCGACCGGGATGGCCTGATCGATCGCGGCGATGCAGGAGGACATGCCGCGCTCTTGCCGCATGGTCCGGGGGTGCGGGAACGGAAGACGTGCGGTCGCGACTGACGTCGCTCCTACAGAGATCCGGCCTCAGCCCTTCGGACGCAGGCGCTCCAGCACGCCATCCAGCGTGTCCAGGTCGGTGTACTGGATGATCAGCTTGCCTTTGCCGCCGCGCCCGTGGGCGATGGTCACGCGGGTGCCCAGGCTTTCGGACAGCTCGGTTTCCAGCGAGGCGATGTCCGGCTGCGGCGCCGCCTTGGCCGGTTTGGCCTTCTTGCCGTTGACCGGTACCTTGCCGGCGGCGAACTGCTGCGCGCGGTGTTCGACTTCGCGCACCGACCAGCCCTGCTCGGCGGCGTCGGAGGCCAGCTTGCTGGCCAGGTCCGGCGACAGCGTCAGCAGGGCGCGCGCGTGGCCCATTTCCAGCCGGCGGGCTTCCAGCAGGGCGCGGATGGCCGGCGGCAGTTCCAGCAGGCGCAGCAGGTTGGACACCGCGGCGCGCGAACGGCCCACGGCCTCGGCGGCCTCGGCGTGGGTCAGCGAGAATTCGTTGATCAGGCGCTGCAGCGACTGCGCCTCCTCCAGCGGGTTGAGGTCCTCGCGCTGGATGTTCTCGATCAGCGCCATCGCGATGACGGTGCGGTCGTCCAGTTCGCGCACCACCACCGGCACTTCGGCCAGGCCGGCTTCCTGCGAGGCGCGCCAGCGGCGCTCGCCGGCGACGATCTCGAACCTGCCCGGCGACAGTTCGCGCACGACGATCGGCTGGATGACGCCCTGCGCCTTGATCGATTCGGCCAGCTCGCTGAGCTTGGACGGGTCCATCGCCATGCGCGGCTGGTACTTGCCCGGCTGCAGCTGCTGCACCGGCAGCGTGCGCAGGGCCTCGCCCGGCTGGGCTTCCGGCGGCGGCGTCTCGGCGGCCTTCGGTCCGAGCAGGGCTTCCAGTCCGCGACCCAGGCCGCGCTTCTTCGGGGCGCTCATCAGGCGTGCTCCATGTGCTGCTGTTGCTTCTTGCGGTCGGCGGCGCGGCGCAGGATCTCGCCGGCCAGGCCCAGGTAGGCCACGCCGCCGCGCGAGGCGCGGTCGTAGCCGACGATGCTCTGGCCGTGGCTGGGCGCTTCGGCCACGCGCACGTTGCGCGGCACGATGGTGCGGAACACCTTGTCGCCGAAATGCGAGGTCAGTTCGCCGGAGACGGCATTGGCCAGGTTGTTGCGGATGTCGAACATCGTGCGCAGCACGCCTTCGATCTCCAGGCCGGGATTCAGGCGCGCGCGCAGCGCCTCGATGGTTTCCATCAGGGCCGACAGGCCTTCCAGGGCGTAATACTCGCACTGCATCGGCACCAGCACGGAATCGGCGGCGGTCAGCGCATTGAGCGTCAGCAGCGACAGCGCCGGCGGGCAGTCGATGATGATGAAGTCGTAGTCGCCGCGCAGGCTTTCCAGCGCGGTCTTCAGGCGCTGCTCGCGGCCGTCGGACTCCATCAGCTGGATCTCCGCTGCGGTCAGGTCGATGTTGCCCGGCATCAGGTCGAAGCCTTCGGCGGTGGTGACCACCGCGGCCCTGGCCTCCACTTCGCCCAGCAGCACGTCGCAGGTGGAGGCCTCGACCTCGCGCTTGTCCACGCCGCTGCCCATCGTCGCGTTGCCCTGCGCATCCAGGTCGACCAGCAGCACGCGTTGCGGCGCACGCGCCAGCGCGGCGGCCAGATTCACCGCGGTGGTGGTCTTGCCGACTCCGCCTTTCTGGTTGGCAATGGCAATGATGCGGGCCATGCGAGGGCGCCTTATCGGTTACGGGGTGGGTAGGGGATTATGCGGGCTTGGGAGCGGGCGTGCGAAATCGTCCCAACGGACAACAGGGGGCATATCCGGTCATCCGCGCACGCGCATGTGCGGCGGGGCGCTGCCGCGGTCAGTCATATCAAGGAGTTACACCGCACGCCCCAACGGGGTGCGCGGTTCAGTCGCGGCGGACAACGACCATGTGGCGCTCACCCACCAGGCCGGGCACCGCCAGCGGTTCGAGGGCGGCCACCGACCAGCCGGAGGGCAGGGCGGCGATCTCCTCGTCGGGCCGCACGCCCTTCATGGCCAGTAGTGCGCCGCCCGGTTTCAGCAGGTGGCCGCCGACCTCGATGATGCCGGCCAGCACATCCAGCGCGCGCGCGGTCAGCGCGTCGTAGGCCTGCGGTTCGTCCAGTGCCTCGGCACGCGACTCGGCCACGCGTGCGTTGTCCAGCTTGAGCGTGCGTACCGCTTCGCGCAGGAAGCGCGCTTTCTTGCCGTTGCTCTCGACCAGGGTGACGCGCAGGCCGGGCTTGGCGATGGCCAGCGGAATGCCGGGCAGGCCCGGACCGGTGCCGAGGTCGGCCAGCGCGCCGCCGCGCGCGGCAAGGTCGTCGACGAACGGATGCATCGCCAGCGAGTCCAGCAGGTGGCGGGTGACCATCTCGCGCGGGTCGCGGATCGCGGTGAGGTTGTAGGTCTTGTTCCAGCGGTCGAGCAGGGCCAGGTAGGCCAGCAGGGGCGGCGCCAGCGCGTCGGCGTCCAGGCCGAGCGCGAGCAGTCCGCGGTGCAGGGTCTCGCGCAGGTCGGCGGGAAAGGCGGTGTCGTTCATGGCTGCATTATCGCAGGCCTTCACGCAGCCCCCGCGGATGCCAGGCCAGGGCGGCGCGGTAGTCCGGCCGCGGCGCCCACTCGTGCAGGCGCCAGTCGTCGGGGCGTCCCAGGCCCGGGTCGCACGTGGCCAGGCGCGGCGCTCCTTCGTCCAGGGCGACATGGAAGCGGTGCAGGCCAAAGGAGATGCCCTGGCCATGGGCCTTCAGCACGGCTTCCTTGACGCACCACAGCCGTACGAACGCGAGCAGCCGCTCCGCTTCGTCGCCGAGGGCGCGCAGCCAGGCGGTCTCGTCGGGATGGTAGAAGCGTTCGGCCAGTTCCATCGCCCGCGGGCGGGCGCGCAGCCGCTCGATGTCCACGCCCAGTTCCACGTCTTCGCCCAGCGCCAGCAGCAGCGCTTCGCCGCTGTGGCTCCAGCCCGTCTCCAGACGGTGCAGCGGGGCGATGAAGTGCGGCCGCCCCTGGGCATCGCGGGTGATGGGCAGCGCCTCCGGCGCCATCCCCAGCGTGCGCGCCAGCGACGCGCGCGCACGCGGCTCCCCGCGTTGCCGCGGCGCGTGCGGCAACAGCCACAACGCGATGCCGTCGTGACGCCAGTCGGCGGGTGCTTCGCGCCAGTTCACCCGCGCAGGCTTCCCGCGTGGTGCGGCACGGCGTGCAAGGCGGCGGCGTTGGCGTTATGTAGCACGGGCAAGGACGCTTCCCCCACGTGAGTTAACGGCGGTTTCACGCCATGCGTTGAAGATTCAAGCGTGCCCCGCGGCACGGGGTCCTGTCCATCAAGGGAGAAGCGACGAAATGAATTTTCTCATCTATCTGATCGTGGGTGGCATCGCCGGCTGGCTGGCGAGCATCGTGATGAAGCGCGACGGTTCGCAGGGCATCATCCTGAATGTGGTGGTCGGCATCATCGGCGGGTTCCTCGGCGGCTGGCTGCTGCCGACCCTGGGCCTGGGCCTGGGCGGCGGCTGGGTCGGCTTCCTGGTCACCGCCTTCATCGGCGCGGTGGTGTTGCTGCTCATCGTGAACCTGTTCACCCGCGGCCGCGCGAGGTAGCGGTTCCGCTGCGGCCGCGTGCGCGTTCGAGACGCACCCAAGGCCCGTGGCAATGCAAAGGCCCGGCCAAAGCCGGGCCTTTGCTTGTCCGGTGCCCGCGAAGCAGGCCTGCCTCAACCCCCCAGCCGTACCCATGCGGGGGCATGGTCGCTGGGGCGCTCCCAGGTGCGCGGCTCGCGGTCGATGCCCGACTCCACCGCGTGTCCGCGCAACGCGTCGGACACCAGCGTCAGGTCGATGCGCAGACCCAGGTTGCGGCGCAGGCCGCCCATCCGGTAATCCCACCAGCTGTAGACGCCGGCTTCGTCGCTGTGCAGGCGGAATGCGTCGTGCAGGCCCAGCGCGCACAGCCGCTGCAGCGCCGCGCGCTCGGCGGTGGAGGTGAGGATATGGTCGTCGTTCCACACCTTGGGGTCGAACACGTCGCGGTCGTCTGGCGCGATGTTGAAGTCGCCCATCACCACCAGTTTCGGATGCGCCTGCAGTTCGGCGGCCAGCCAGTCGTGCACCGCCTCCAGCCAGCGCAGCTTGTAGGCGTACTTGTCGGTGCCCACGTCCTGGCCGTTGACCACGTAAAGGTTGACGAAGCGCACCTCGCCTACCGTCGCGGCGATCACGCGCTTCTGTTCGTCGTCGAAACCGGGGATGCCCACCTGCAGGTCGCCGATGGCCTCGCGCGCCAGCAGCGCCACGCCGTTGTAGGTCTTCTGCCCGGCGAACACGCTGCGATAGCCCAGCTCCGCCAGCGCGGTGTCCGGGAAGCGGTGGTCCTCCAGCTTGGTTTCCTGCAGGCCCACGATGTCCGGCGCGAACGCGCCCAGCCACTGGGTGAGGTGCGGCAGGCGCACGTTGAGCGAATTGACGTTCCAGCTGGCGATCTTCATGGCGGCGATTCTAAGCCAGCGGCACGGTCAGGCGCCCGCCGCCTCGTCCGCCACGAGGGCGCCGTGCGGCTCGCCTTCGCCATCGCGCATCAGCCGCGCGGCCATCCAGGCGGCCACCAGCATCATCGCCATGCCGAACACGGCGATGGCGCGCATGGCATCGGTGAAGGCATGGCGCGCGGTGTCCACGACGGCCGCGCCCGCCGCGCCGCCCAGTTCGCCACCCACCTGCACCGCGCCACCCAGCGTGGACAGCGCGCGGGTGGTGTCGGCATCGGCGAGTGAGGGGGCAGGGCCGGGTCCAGCCACAGACGGTACGCCAGCATGCCCAGGCTGCCCAGTACGGCGATGCCTAGTGCGCCGCTGAGCTCGGCGCTGGTCTCGGCCAGGGCGGAGGCCGCGCCGGCGCGTTCGGCCGGGGCGGTGGTGATGATCAGTTCGTTGCCCACGGTAAACACCGGCGCCATGCCCAAGCTCATCGCCAGCATGCCCGCGATCAGGATCCACAAGCCGTACGGCGGCACCACCAGGGCCGTGATGCCGAAGCCGGCCGCCGCCAGCAGCAGGCCGCGCACCATCACCCGGCGCGCGCCCCAGTGCCGCGCCAGCCGCGGCGCCAGCAGCGAGCCCACGGTGAAGCACAGCGACCATGGCACCGTCGCGATGCCGGCCTGCAGCGGCGTCAGGCCCAGCACCAGCTGCAGGTACTGGGTCATGAAGATGTACACGCCCATCATCGACAGGCCGGCCAGCGCATAGGCCACGATGGCCGCCGAGAACGCCGGCCGCCGGAACAGGGTCACGTCCAGGAACGGATAGGCCAGGTGCTTCTGCCGGCGCACGAACAGCACGCCCAGTGCGAGGCCGACCAGCAGCACGGCGATGCCGCGCACATCGGTGCCGTACTCCGCGATGCGTTTCAGCCCGTAGACCACGGCCAGCACCGCGAACAGCGACTGCACCATGCTGAGCGGATCGAGCGCGCCTGCGTCCGGGTCGCGGTACTCGGGCAGCAGCTTCGGCCCCAGCACCAGCAGCAGCACCATCACCGGCACCGCGGCCAGGAACGCCGCGCCCCACCACCACCACTGCAGCAGCAGGCCGCCGACCAGCGGGCCGATGGCGCCGCCCACCGAGAAGGCGGCGATCCACACGCCGATGGCGAACTGGCGCTGGTGTTCGTCATGGAACATGTTGCGTATCAGCGACATCGTCGACGGCGCCAGCGTGGCGCCGGCCACGCCCAGCAGGGCGCGCATCGCGATCAGCATTTCCGCGCTGCGCGAGAAGGCGGCGATCACCGATGCCAGCGCGAACGCCGCCGCGCCGATCAGCAGCAGCCTGCGCCGGCCGATCCGGTCGCCCAGGGTGCCCATGGTGATCAGGAAGCCGGCCACCAGGAAGCCGTACACATCGACGATCCACAGCAGCTGGCTGGCGCTGGGGTCCAGTTCGGCGCTGATCGCCGGCAGCGCCAGGTTCAGCACGGTCAGGTCCATCGCATAGACCATGCAGGGCAGGGCGATGATGGCCAGCCCGATCCATTCGCGGCGGGTGGCTTTGGCGGGCGGGTTCAGGTTCGACATGGCGGTCCGTCAGGTGGGCGTCTTCCCGTCCGACGAACGGGAAGGACGATTCTCGACGAAGCTGCGGACGGATGTTGTCCTCGGATCGCGGTGTCGCCGCAGAACCGGAGTCGGTTGCCGGGACGTTACGGCGCGCACCGTCCTTGTCGCCACGCGGCCACGCAGCGCCCGGCAGCGGAAGCATCGCGGCGGCGACGTCGCCGCCGCTCAGCGGATGATGAAGTCGATGAACTTCGCCACCCGGGAGTACGGAGGCTTCAGCAGGTCGCTGCCGGCCCGCCGCGGCTGCCACAGCACCGGCAGCGCCTTGCTCATCGCATCGAAGCCTGCCCGCCCGTGGTAGGCGCCCATGCCGCTGGGCCCGATGCCGCCGAACGGCAGTGCATTGATGCCGAAGTGCAGCACGGTGTCGTTGACGGTCACCCCGCCGGCCAGGGTGTGCCGCAGGATCTTCTCCACCCGGCCGCGGTCGTGGCTGAAGGGATACAGCGCCAGCGGACGGTCGTGGGCATTGATGTAGGCGATGGCTTCGTCCAGCGACGCGACGGTGCGGATGGGCAGGATGGGGCCGAAGATCTCGTCCTGCATCACCTTCGCCTCGTCGCCCGGCTCCAGCACCAGCACCGGCGCGAACAGGCGCTGCGCGCGATCATGGGCGGCGGCGAGCGGGACCACCTCGTGTCCGCGCTGGCGTGCGTCGTCCAGGTAGCCGTCGAGCCGCGCGAACTGGCCGTCGTTGATGATGCGGGTGTAGTCGCCGGCATCGGACAGGTCGCCGTAGCGTGCGGCCACCTGCCCGCGCAGCGCCTGCACCAGCGCATCGCGCCGGCTGCGGCCCACCAGCAGCACGTAGTCCGGCGCGATGCAGGTCTGTCCGCCGTTGAACCACTTGCCCGTGGCCAGACGCGCCGCGGCCTGTTCCACCGGATAGTCGTCGCAGACGATGGCCGGCGACTTGCCGCCCAGTTCCAGGGTCAGCGGTGTCAGGTTCGGTGCGGCCGCGGCCATCACCTTGCGGCCCACGGCGGTGGAACCGGTGAACACCAGATGGTCGAAGGGCAGCGCGGCGAACGCGCCCGCCACCTTGGCGCCACCGGCGGCCACGGCGACCCGTTCCAGCGGAAACACCTCGGCCAGCAACGAGCGCAGGAACGCGGTCGTGCGCGGCGTGTGCTCCGACGGCTTCAGGTAGACGTGGTTGCCGGCGGCGATGGCGGTGGCCAGCGGGATCAGCGCCAGGTTGACCGGGTAGTTCCATGGCGAGATCACGCCCACCACGCCGACCGGCGCCTGGCGCACTTCCGCGCGCGCCGGCCAGAAACGCCAGCCCACGCCCACGCGCCTGGGCTTCATCCAGCGGCGCAGGTGCGAGGCCAGGTGGTCGATCTCGTTGAGCACCGTCATGCCGTCGGCGATCAGCGACTCGTGCCGCGAGCGGTGGCCGAAGTCGGCCGCGACCGTGTCGGCCATCTCCGGCAGTCGCCGCTTCAAGGCATCGCGCAGGCGGTGCAGGTCGTCGCGGCGCTGGTCGTAGTCCGGCTTGCGCGCCTGCCAGGCCTGGCGCAGCCGGTCCAGGGTGGGCGCGAGATCGGACACGGGCGTGTCGCGCAGCGGGCCACCGGCTGCGGAGGCGGGGGAAGCCGGGTCGGTCGGCGCCGTCGTGGAGGCGGCCGTTATCGCCGCGTTGGCGGCGGTGATGGCGGCGTTCGCGGCGGTCGTGGCGGCGTGCGGGAAGGTCGTCATGGCCGGAGTGTATGCCTTCCCTTGCGCGCGGGCGCACTACAATCCGGGCATGACCGACACTCTGACCGCCCTGCGCCCCTATCTTGGCCGCTTTCCCGTCCTGGGGCCGCGGGTCTACGTCGATCCGGCGGCCACCGTGATCGGCGATGTCGAACTGGCCGAGGACGTCTCGATCTGGCCGGGCACCATCCTGCGCGGCGACGTCAACTTCATCCGCGTGGGTGCGCGCACCAACGTGCAGGACGGCACCATCGTCCACGTCAGCCACCACAGCCCGTACAACAAGGCCGGCTATCCCACGCTGATCGGCGCCGATGTCACCATCGGCCACGGCACCATCATCCACGCCTGCACCATCGAGGACCTGTGCCTGATCGGCATGGGCGCCTGCATCCTGGATGGCGCGACGGTGAAGAAGTACGGCTTCCTCGGCGCGGGTGCGGTGCTGGGCCCGGGCAAGGTGGTCGGCGAGGCCGAGCTGTGGCTGGGCAATCCCGCCCGCTTCGCGCGTGCCCTGACCGAGAAGGAAATCGAGAGCCTGCATTATTCGGCCGGCCACTACGTCAAGCTGAAGGACCGTTACCTGCAGCCAACATCCCCCGCGGCATGATGGGCGTCGCGCGCTCCGCGCCGCCTGGGAGACCCGCATGGCCTGGAAACCGGACGGCTACACCTCGGTGGCCCCGTACCTGGTGGTCGACGGCGCGCAGCGCACGATCGATTTCCTCACCGTCGTGTTCGATGCCCAGCCGCTGCGCATGCACCCGATGGGTGAGCGGCTGGGCCATGCCGAAGTCCGCATCGACGACACCGTGTTGATGCTGGCCGACGGCATGGACGGCTGGCCGCCCGTCGCCAGCCATGTGCACCTGTACGTGCCGGATGTCGATGCCACGTGGTCGCGCGCGCTGGCGGCCGGCGCCACGCCGGTGCAGGCGCCGCAGGAGAAGGGCGACGGCGATCGCCGCGGTGGCTTCCGCGATGCGGGTGGCACCACCTGGTGGATCTCCACGCAGGTGGCGTGAGCGCGGCGCGGCGGCGTCAGGGCGAGGTGGCCCGCTCCAGTGCCGCCAGCAGGGCCATCGCCTCGGCGCGGCTGGCGCCGCACATGTCCGGCCCGGGTTTCAGCGTGCGGCAGAACGCCGGCCGTTCCGGCAGGCCGAACAGCCGGCAGCGCAGCGCTTCATCCAGCTGCACGCACGCCACGCCTGCCGGCTTGCCGTGCGGCATGCCGGGGATCGGCGAGGTGATCGAAGGGGCGGTACAGCAGGCTCCGCAGCCGGTGCGGCAGTGAAAGAGGGTGTCCACGATGACGCGCAGTCTAGTGCGGCTGGGCAAGTGAAGCGCGGCCAGCTAAAGTCGCCGGGCACGGGGACGGCGCATGGACAGCGGAACACGCCACTTCAACCACATCGGATGCAGCGCGGCCATCCTGCCAATGCAGGCGGGGCGTCGCCGGGTGCGCGCCTGATGCTGGACACCTATCGCGAAGTCGTCACGCCCGAAGGCGTGGGCCTGCACCTGCCTGCTGCCGGCCCGGTGCCGCGCGCGCTGGCCTGGGGCATCGACCTGGCCATCCGCATGGGCGTGCTGATGCTCATGGGCATGGTGCTGGCGATGCTGGGCAAGGTGGGCGAGGGCCTGTACCTGATCGGCCTGTTCCTGGTGTTCTGGGCCTACCCCATCGTGCTGGAGTCGGTCTGGCGCGGACAGACGCCGGGCAAGAAGGCGCTGGGCCTGCGGGTGGTGTCGGCCGATGGCGCCCCGGTGGGCTGGTTGGCGGCGATCACGCGCAACCTGCTGCGCACCGTGGACATGCTGCCGTTCGGTTATGCCGCCGGCCTGGTCGCCTGCCTGGCCGATCCGCATGCGCGCCGGCTGGGCGACATGGTGGCGGGCACGCTGGTGGTGCATGCCGGCGGCGAGCGCGAACACGCGCCGGCGCCGGTCAATACCGTGTTCGTGCCGCCGGCGCGGCTGTCGCCGGAGGAACAGGGCGCCATCGTCGCCTTCGGCGAGCGCGCGCCGCGGCTGACGCCTGCCCGGCAGGAGGAACTGGCCAACCTGGCCGAGCCGGTCACCGGCGCGCGCGGGCAGGTGGGCGTGCAGCGCCTGTACGGCATGGCCAACTGGCTGCTGGGACGGCGATGAGGCAGGAACAGTTCGTCGCCCGCCACCAGGCCGAATGGCTGGCCTTCGAATCCTGGCTGCAGGCGCGCGGTGGCAGCGCACGCCGCGCGCGCCATGAGCGCAACAACGGCGTCCTGACCGACGAGGACATGCCCGCACGCTACCGGCGCATCTGCCAGCACCTGGCGCTGGCGCGCAGGCGCGGCTACAGCCCGGTGGTGGTGGACCGGCTGCAGGCGCTGATGCAGCAGGGCCACGGCGTGCTGTACCGCACGCCGCCGCCGCGCTGGCAGCACGCGGTGCGCTTCCTGCTGGCGGATTTTCCGCGGCTGGTGCGCAGCGAGGCCGGCTGCATGGCGGTGGCCGCGGTGGTGTTCGTGGTGCCGCTGGTGCTGATGTTCGTGCTGCTGCAGGTCCGGCCGGAGCTGGTGTACAGCCTGGCCTCGCCCGAGCAGGTGGCCATGTACGAGCGCATGTACGACCCCAACGACGCCCGCCATGCGCTGGGGCGCGAGAGCGGCAGCGACTGGCAGATGTTCGGCGTGTACATCTGGAACAACATCAGCATCGGCCTGCGCACCTTCGCTGGCGGCCTGCTTGCGGGCGTGGGCGCGCTGTTCGTGCTGGTGGTCAACGGCGTGGGCATCGGCACGGTATTCGGCCATCTGCAGCAGATCGGGTACGGCGATCCGCTGTGGCGGTTCGTGTGCGGGCATGCGCCGTTCGAACTGACCGCCATCGTGCTGGCCGGTGGCGCCGGCCTGCGACTGGGGCTGGGGCTGATAGCGCCCGGGCGACGGCGGCGCGTGGACGCGCTGGCCCATGCCGGTGCCAAGGGCGCGCGGCTGTGCCTGGGCGTGGCCTTCATGCTGCTGGTGGCGGCCTTCATCGAGGCATTCTGGTCCTCGACGCAGTCCATTCCCGCGGCGGTGAAATACAGCGTGTCCGGCGTGCTGTGGACGCTGGTGGCGGCGTGGCTGGGCCTGGGCGGACGCGGGGTGGCCGATGCGGATTGAGCAGCTGACCGTCCGGCTGCGCGCGCGCTCGGACTGGGAGGCCGTGGAACTGGGCATGGCGCTGGTGCGCCGGCATGCGGGCGCCGTCTGGAAGCCGTGGCTGTGGCTGACGCTGCCGGTGTTCGCGCTGCTGAACCTCGGCGCGTGGTGGATCGACCAGTTCTGGCTGGCGGCCGCCGTGATGTGGTGGCTGAAGCCGGCCTTCGACCGCATCCCGCTGTACGTCATCTCGCGTGCGGTGTTCGGCAGCGTGCCGGGCACGCGCGAAACGCTGCGCGCGCAGGCGTCGTGGGGAGTGCGCACGTTGCCGCACCTGCTGACGTGGCGGCGCCTGTCGCCGGTGCGTTCGCTGCACCTGCCGATCGACCTGCTGGAGGGCGTGCAGGGCGAACGCCTGCGCCAGCGTCGCCGGGTGCTGGCCGGGCAGGCCTACGGCACGGCCATGCTGCTGACGCTGGTGTGCCTGCACTTCGAAACCGCGCTGCTGCTGGGCGGCGTGGCGGCGGTGGTGATGTACCTGCCGCAGGACCTGCTGCCGGACAGCATGCAGGCGGCGTTCGGCATGCTGGCGACGGAATGGCCGGCATGGCTGAAGCTGGGCTGGAATGCGCTGGCATGGGCGGCGGTCAGTGTGGTGGAACCGTTCTACGTGGGTGCCGGCTTCGGCCTGTACCTCAACCGGCGCACGCAGATCGAGGCCTGGGACCTGGAGATCGTGTTCCGCACCCTGCGCGCGCGCCTGGCTGCGGCTGCGCCGCTGTTGCTGGTCGTGCTGCTGTGGACAGGGGCGGATGGCGCGCGGGCGCAGGAGCGGCACGGCGAGCGCGCCCCGGCACCCGCCGCACCGGCGCCGCCGCGCGACGCGCCCACGCCGCCGACCCTGCCGATCGTGTTCGGCGAGCAGCGGGTCGATGACCGCGCCTTCCGCAAGGCGGCCGACCAGGCGTACCGCGATCCGCTGCTCGACCGCCGGCACACCCAGACCTCGTGGGAACGACGCCAGCGCGCGCCGGAACAGGACCCGGATACGGCCGGCCGCGACCGCGCCTGGCTGGGCGGCATCGGCAACATGGTGGCCTTCATCGGCGAATGGGGCCTGTGGCTGGTCGTGGGCGTGCTGGTGCTGGCGCTGTTGGCGACGGTGCGTCACTGGTGGCCGTGGATGCGCGGCCTGGCGCGGCCGCCCGTGCTGGCGCCGGCGCCTGCCGTGAGCGAGGCGCTGACGTTGCCCGAGACCCTGCCGGACGACATCGCCACCGCGGCACGGCGGGCATGGCGCGAAGGGCGTCCGCGGCATGCGCTGGCGCTGCTCTATCGCGCCAGCGTGGACAGCATGGTGCGGCGCGCCGACATCGTGCTGCCGCCGGGCGCGACCGAGGCCGAATGCCTGCGCGCCTCGCGCCGCATGCCGCAGGCGGCGGACCGCCAGGCTTTCGCGCGCGTGGTCAGGATCTGGCAGTACGCCGCCTACGCGGAGCGGCTGCCGGGCGAGGACGAGTTCGAGGCGCTGCTGGGCGAACTGCAGCAGCGCTACGGGTGGGCGTCGTGACCGCGGCGCGTCGCAACGGCCGGCTGGTGGGCGTGGCCGTGCTGGTGCTCGCCCTGGTGCTGGTGCTGCTGGTGGCGTGGTTCCGGCACACGTTCCACCGGGTCGAGAAGACGCTGTACCTGCCGCCCACCGGCGAAGCGGCCTACAACCCGCTGTATGCGCTGGAGAAGACGCTGGAAGCCGAGGGCGTGAAGGTCAACGCGCGCCAGCGCCTGCTGCTGGAGGACAACGCGCTCGCGCCCGCGGACACGCTGCTGCTGTTCAACGATCCGCGCACGCTCTCGCCCCCCGATGCCGAACGCCTGCTGGAGTGGGTGGAGGGGGGCGGCCACCTGCTGGTGCGCACGCCGCTGTACTCGCCGGGCGAGGATGTGGCGGGTCCGGATGCGCCGCAGGTTCCGCTGCTGGACCTGCTGTCGGTGTGGCTGGTGGAAGAGAGTCCGGACTGCGTGGATTTCCAGGTCGAGGGCGAGGAGCACCACGTCGAGTTCTGCACCGGCCGCCGCTTCGCCTTCGATGGCGTGGTGCCCGAGCTCGCCTGGGGCGACCTGCAGGCCGGATACGTCTATGCGCGGCTGGCGCGCGGGCGCGGCCATGTGGACCTGCTGGCCGACTTCGACTTCATGACCAACACCGCCTCGCGCCCGCTGGCGCGGCAGGCGATGGACGAGCCGCCCGAAGGCGGTCTGCGCGATGCGCCGCACCGCGCCCTCGCGCGCCAGGTGCTGGCACCCAACTACGGCCTGGGCACCGTGCACTTGGTGTATGCGGCGCAGATGCCCTCGCTGTGGCGCACCGTGTTCCTGCGCGGCTGGATGGTGTGGGCGCCGCTGCTGCTGGCGCTGGCGGCCTGGCTGTGGATGCGCATGCAGCGCTTCGGGCCGCCCGTGCCGGCGCCGGCCGGGGAACGCCGTTCGCTGCTGGAACACGTGCGCGCCAGCGGCGAGCACCTCTACCGCTATGGCCGCGGCGTCATGCTGTACGCCGCGGTCCGCCAGGCCTTCCTGGCGCGCCTGCGCCGTCGCGATGCGGTGGCTGCCGCGCTGTCGGGCGAGCCGCAGGTGGCCGCCCTCGCCGAGCGCACCGGCCTGCCGGCCGAGCGCATCCGCACCGCGCTCAATGCGCCTGCCTCGCACGACCGGCAGGCTTTCCGCGACCGCATCGCCCTGCTGATCCATCTGAGAAACCGCCTATGAACGACCAGACCGCCGCCGCCCCGCCCGCACTTCCGCCGACGCCCGGTACTGCGCTGTCCGCACGCGCCGACGCCGTGCGCGAAGAAGTGTCCAAGGCCTTCATCGGCCAGCCCGAAGTGCTGGACCAGATCCTCATCGCCCTGCTCGCCGGGGGCCATGTGCTGATCGAGGGCGTGCCCGGGCTGGGCAAGACGCTGCTGGTGCGCGCGCTGGCGCAGGCACTGGAGTTGACCTATGCGCGCGTGCAGTTCACCCCGGACCTGATGCCCGGCGACGTCAGCGGCCACGCCGTCTACGACCCGAAGACCGAGAGCTTCAAGATCCGCCGCGGCCCGGTGTTCACCCACATCCTGCTGGCCGACGAGATCAACCGCGCACCGGCCAAGACCCAGTCGGCGCTGCTGGAGGTGATGCAGGAAGGCCAGGTGACCATCGAAGGCAAGTCGTTCGAACTGGCGCCGCCTTTCATCACCCTGGCCACCCAGAACCCGGTGGAGCAGGAAGGCACCTATCCGCTGCCGGAGGCGCAGCTGGACCGGTTCCTGTTGAAGGTGCTGATCGACTACCCGGCCATCGAGGATGAGAAGCGCATGGTGGATGCCATCACCACCGGCCGCACCGCCGCCGACTTCGACCTGTCGCAGGTCAGCCGCGTGCTGGGTGCGGCCGACATCGTCGCCATGCAGCGCGACACCGCGGCCGTGCGGGTGGATCCGGAAGTCATCGACTATGCCGTGCGCATCGTCGCCGCCACGCGCACCTGGCCCGGCATCGCGCTGGGCGCGGGGCCGCGCGGCAGCCTGGCGCTGGTGCGCGCCGCGCGTGCGCAGGCGGTGCTGCAGGGGCGCGACTTCGTCACCCCGGACGACGTGCGCGACATCGCCCGGCCCGCACTGCGCCACCGCATCACCCTGGCGCCCGAGCTGCAGATCGAAGGCCAGTCGCCGGACGATGCGCTGCGTGCGCTGCTGGCCAAGGTGGACGCGCCCCGGAAATGAGGCCCGCACCGCTGCTCATCGCCCTGATCGCAGGCTGGGGTGTGGCCGGTCTGGCCGTGCCGTTCCTCGCCTGGCCGCTGTGGCAATGGCAGCTGGCGGGCGTGGCGATGCTGGGCATCGCGGCGCTGGATGGGTGGCGTCTGCGCGGCCGGCCCACGCCGGACGTGGTGCGCGAAGTGCCGGAAGCCCTGCCGCTGGGCGTCGAGCGCGACGTGGCGCTGTGCTTGGAAACGCACGTCCGGCAGCGGCTGGAGGTATTCGACCTGCATCCGGGCGGATGGACGTCGTCGGGCCTGCCGCGCAGGCTGTCGCTGGCGCCGGTGTCGGCGACGCGCTTCACCTACCGCCTGCGTCCCACCGCGCGCGGCGATGCCCGCTTCGAGGGTGTGCAGCTGCGGTTGCGCTCGACGCTGGCGCTGTGGCGGCAATCGCGCGTGGCCGGCGTGCCGCAGCGGGTGCGCGTGTACCCCAACTTCGCGCCGCTGGCGCGGTTTGCGCTGTTCAGTGCCGAACAGGCTTCGCGCCTGGTGGGCGCGCACCTGAAGCGCCGCCGCGGCGAGGGTACCGACTTCCACCAGATGCGCGAGTACCGCGTCGGCGACAGCCTGCGCCAGATCGACTGGAAGGCCACCGCGCGCTCGCGCAAGCTGATCTCGCGCGAGTACCAGGACGAGAAGAACCAGCAACTGGTGATGCTGATCGACACCGGCCGCCGGATGATGGCGCGCGAGGACGCGCTGGGCCATTTCGACCACGTGCTCAATGCCTCACTGGTGGTGTCGTGCCTGGCGCTGCGGCAGGGCGACGGCGTGGGCCTGTTCGCCGCCGGCGGCGACAGCCGCTGGGTGGCGCCCCAGCGCGGCATGGCGGCGATCGATACGCTGCTGCGCGCCAGCTACGACCTGCAACCGCGCGCGGTGGCCACCGACTACCTGGCCGCCGCCACCGAACTGAGCCTGCGGCAACGCCGCCGCGCGCTGGTGATGCTGGTCACCAACGTGCGCGACGAGGACATCGACGACCTGCTGGCGTCGGTGCGGCTGCTGCAGCGCCGCCACTTGGTCTGCGTGGCCAGCCTGCGCGAGAAGTCGCTGGACGCCGCGCTCGGCGAGGACGTGCACGACCTGCAGGGCGCCATCCATGCCGGCGCCGTCGCGCGCTACCTGGAGCAGCGCACCGCCGCACACGAGGCCCTGCGCAGCCACCGGGTGATGGTGCTGGACGTCACCGCGGACGAGTTGCCGGCCGCGCTGGTGGAGCGCTATCTGGCGGTGAAGCGGGACGGCGTGCTGTAGTGGCCCGCATGCGCGCGAAGGCGATCCCCCTGCTCGCGATGGCGGTCTGGATGCAGGTGTTCGCGGCCGATGCCGCGGACGTCGAACGCATCCGCCTGCAGTCGCGCGACGCAGTGCTCGAAGTCACGCCCGCCTTGGGCGGGCGCGTGCTGGCGTTCGGCCTGGAGGGGCATCCCAGCCTGATCAAGATCGGCGAGCCGGTGGCGTCGCAGCCGGACCCGGAGGTATCGGCGACTGCGGACGACATCGGCTACCTCGGCCATGATGTATGGCTAGGCCCGCAGAGCGGCTGGTGGTCGGACCAGCAGGTGAACGCAGCGCGCCGCGATGCCCGTGCCGTGTGGCCGCCGGATCCGTACCTGGCCTTCGCGCAGACGCGCGTGGTGGCGCGCGCACCCGGTCGGCTGGTGCTGGAGGGCATCGACAGCCCCGTCACCGGCGTGCGCTTGCTGAAGTCGTTCGCGTTCGATCCCGCCGATCCGGCCACGCTGGAGGTGACTGCGCTGGCGCGCAACATCCGCGACCGGCCCGTCTCGCGCGATCTGTGGTTCAACACGCGCACCTCGGCCGCCACCCGCGTGTACGTGCCGGTGGCCGGTGCCGGCGATGTGCGCATCCAGGGGGCGGACGGCATGGCGCCCGCCTGGCGCATCGACGCGGGCGTGTTTTCATTCCAACCGCCGCAGGCGCTGGCGGCCATCCGCCGCGGCAAGGCGCTCCTGCAACCCTCGGCAGGGTGGATGGCGGGCTTCGCCCAGGGACAGGCGTTCATTATCCGGTTCGACCACCAGCCACGCAGCGCGATCCATCCCGAACAGGGCCAGGTCGAGCTCTACCTCGACCACGGGGCCGATGTCGCTGCCGGGCTGCTGGAGATGGAAGTCCACGCGCCCTACCGCACGCTCGCGCCGGGCCAGGCGATGCAGGCGCGCGAACGCTGGACGGTGTTGCGCTACGACGGCGCGGACACGCCACAGGCGCATGTGGCCTTCCTCTGCGCCCGGCTCGCATTGTGCGCCGGGGCGGTGGCCGACTGACCCCGCCTCAGCGCGTCGTATCGATGCCCTTGCCGGTCGCGGCCCACCAGAGCCCGCCGTACAGGTGCTCCAGGTACCGCGGATCGTCGTACAGCGCCGGCGTGTGGCCCAGCGCGGTCACGAACACGCGCCCGCCGTCGTAGCGGTGGTACCACGCCACGGGATGGTGCTCGCCCATGCCCTTGGCGGTCTGGCCGGGCCAGATGCGGGTGGGGTCGTAGCTGGTTTCGTCCACGCTCAGCACCGTGCGCAGGCCGCGGGTGACGGGTGCGTTGAACTCGTACCACTCGTCCGTCCATATCCAGCGTGCCGGCAGGCCGAAGGCGGCGGGGAACGACGCATCCTCCACGCGCACGGCTGCCGTCTGCACCATCGGATGGATGCGGAAGGTGCGGCCGATCAGGCGTTCGAACCACGGCCACTCGCCGGGCGGGTTGAAGATCAGGGCGCGATGCACCGCCACCACGCCACCGCCCTTGCGCACATACGCCTCTAAGTTCGCCCGCTGCGCGCCCTTCAACTCATCGCCCGGCGTGTTGAGCAGCACGATGGCGGCATACGGCGACAGGTCGCCGTCGAAGGGGGCGCTGTTCCACGACCAGGTCAGGTCGAAGCCATGGCGCTGCGCCATGCGCTCGAACTGCGGCTGGGCGACCACCGCGTAGTCGTGGTGGTAGCGATTGGGGATGGCCACCACCAGCACCTTGAACTGGCCTTGCGCCAGGGCGGTGCACGGCAGCAGGGCAGCCAGGCACAGGAGCAGGATCAGCAGGCGTCGGGTCATGCCGCGATGCTACCGGTTGGCGCGCTGGGCGTGCGTGCAGCTATTCCGATTGGTGCCGCGGGTATGCGGTTCTCGCCTAGGCGGGCGTGCGGGCGGCCTGCATCGCCTTGCTGGCGCCCCAGGCCAACATCACCAGGCCCACGGCAGACAGCACCCCAAGCAACATGCCGATGGCGCCGAACAGCGACATCATCCCGCTGATCGAGGCGTACCCATCGGCCGCACTGTGGATCATCCAGGCCTGCCACGCGCTCATCGCGCCCCGCAACACCGTGGCCGCCAGCATCAGTCCCGTACCCGCCAGCGCCAGCGAGCGCCCCGGCGCGGCAGGCGCCCACATCGACAGCATCGCCACGCCGGCCACGCAGGCCAGCAGTTCGGGCAGCTGGTAGCCCAGCATCGTCAGCAGTTGGGTGAGGAATCCGTCCATGTGCTACTCCGTCGGTGATGGCATGCAGGGTAACGCAGGTGCGCGTTTCAATCCGCCGTCACCAGCACCTTGTCCCGGTCGCGCAGCGCGGCGTAGACCGGGTCGGTGTCCGGGCGCACGCCGTGCCAGTGCTCGAAGGCCTCCGCGGCCTGTTCCACCAGCATGCCCAGCCCGTCCACCGCATCGTGGCAGCCGGCGGCGCGCGCCCAGGCCAGGAACGGGATGGCGGCCTCGCCGTAGTTCAGGTCCACGGCCAGCGTGCGCGGCGTGGCCAGGTGGAAGGGCAGGGTGAATGCGCCCTGGTCCTGCCGCGAGGCCGACGTGGCATTGACGATCAGCGAGAAGTCGCCCAGATCGCCCAGGTCCTGCCAGTAGCGCGAGTGCGCGCGCTCGGGTTCGCCCAGCGCATCGGCCAGCGCGTCCGCGCGTTCGGCGGTACGGTTGACGATGATCAGCTCGCTGATGCCCGCGTCCAGCAACGCGGGCGCCACGCCGCGCGCCGCGCCGCCGGCGCCGAGCAGCAGCGCGCGCCGTGCGCGCAGGTCCAGGCCGTGGCGACCGGTCAGGTCGCGCACCAGCCCGGCGCCGTCGGTGTTGTCGCCATGCCACTGGCCCTCGTTCCGGGTCAACGTGTTGACCGCACCGGCGCGGCGCGCACGGTCGGTGGTCTGCGTGCAGATCGCGAAGGCCGCTTCCTTCAGCGGCAGGGTGACGTTGGCGCCCGCGCCACCGTCGTCGGCGAAGCGGTCGAGCGCGGCGACGAAGCCGTGCGGCGCCGCATCGATGGCGGTGTACTCCAGCGCGATGCCGGTCTGCTGCGCGAACGCGGCATGGATGCGCGGCGACAACGAATGGGCGACGGGATGGCCGAAGACGGCATAGCGATGGCTGGACATGGTGCGGGAACCCGTCGGGCAGGAGGAAAGGGATGCCGCAGGGACGCGCCGCGAACAGGGGCGCCGCTGCCGCTCTGCCCGAGTCTACCGCGCGCGGGCGGCGGCTTGACAGGCCGTGGGCGCCGGGGCACTGTGCCGCCGCCGCAACGGTGCCAGGGATCACGGCGACAGGTGGGCCGGGAAGGGGAGTCCGGCCGCCCTCCATCGAATCCGGAGCCGCGCGGGCATCCACCGGCCGCGAACCGGCCGGACGCTGCTCCCGCATGTGCATGCCTTTGTGGCGCAAGCCGAGCACCCACTCCACCCCGCCGGTACCGCAAGGACGCGGGGACATCACCACGACCGAAAGGGGAAATCCGATGACGCTGTTCCGTTGCCTGCCACTGGCCCTGGTGGCCTTCGCCTTCCACGCCCAGGCCCAGTCGCTCTCGCCGGCCTACGACGCCTTCCGCAAGAAGGAAACGCCGGCACCCGCGCCCGCCCAATCCGCCGCGCCGGCGCAGACCGATGCCGCCCCGCCGGCACCCGCTCCCGCAGCGGCGCCTGCCCCGGCCCCCTATGCCGCCACCTTCGACACCTCCGCGCGCGAGCAGGATGACGGCGGCTTCTTCGTCGGCGTGCAGGCCGGCCAGGGCTGGATCTACGAAGACGTCGAGCAGGACGCCGTGGCCGTCAGCGCGGGCTACCGCTGGCAGGCCGGCCCGTGGACGCAGGTGGGCGTGGAACTGTCGGGTGGCCGATTGGACGAAACGACCGACGGCGGCTGGCGCTATGCGAAGGCGACCTACAAGGCCGTGGGCGCCAATGCTCGCATGACCTTCGGTGAGAGCCCCTGGTTCATGATGGTGCGCGGCGGTTACTTCGACGCGGAACAGGACATCCCCGGTGGTGGCGACTTCTCCACCGACGGCGGCTATGCCGGCCTGGCGGTCGGCGTGGACATCAACCGCCACTTCAACATCACGCTCGGGTACACAGGATTCGTCTACGCCGACGAGTACTACGACAGCGACTGCGACGACGACTACAGCTACGACTGCGACTTCAGCCGTGCCGACACGGTGACGCTGGGCGTCGAAGCACGGTTCTGATTCGGGAGCAGGAACAAAAACGGGAGCCGCAAGGCTCCCGTTTCATTTCCAGAGCATGCGGTCGACGTCAGCCGTCCCGCAGCCAGCGCGCCGCATCCAGCGCGAAGTAGGTCAGCACGCCGTCGGCGCCTGCGCGCTTGAACGCGGTCAGCGCTTCCAGCGCGCAGGCCTTCTCGTCCAGCCAGCCGTTCGCGGCGGCGGCCTTGATCATCGCGTACTCGCCGCTGACCTGGTACGCGAAGGTCGGCACGCCGAACTCGTCCTTCACCCGCCGGATCACGTCCAGGTACGGCAGGCCCGGCTTCACCATCACCATGTCCGCGCCTTCGTCCAGGTCCAGCGCGATTTCGTGCAGCGCTTCGTTGGAGTTGGCCGGGTCCATCTGATAGGTGAACTTGTTGCCCTTGCCCAGGTTGGCGGCGCTGCCCACCGCGCTGCGGAACGGGCCGTAGAACGCGCTGGCGTACTTGGCCGCGTACGACATGATGCGGGTGTTGATGTGGCCGGCCTTCTCCAGCGCCTCGCGGATCGCGCCGATGCGGCCGTCCATCATGTCGCTGGGCGAGAGGATGTCCACGCCGGCAGCGGCATGCGCCAGCGACTGCTTGACCAGCGCCTCGATGGTCTCGTCGTTGAGGATGTAGCCGGTGTCGTCGATCAGGCCGTCCTGGCCGTGCGTGGTGTACGGATCCAGCGCCTGGTCGCTCATCACGCCCAGTTCGGGAAAGCGCGCCTTCAGCGCGCGGATCGCGCGCGGGATGATGCCGTCCTCATCCCATGCGATGCGGCCGTCGGCGGTCTTCGCCGCCGGATCGGGCACGCCGAACAGGTCCAGCACCGGCACGCCCAGTTCCAGCGCTTCCTCGCCCACGCGCAGCAGCTCATCGATGGACAGTCGCTCGACGCCCGGCATCGACGCCACCGGCACCCGGCCTTTTTCCTCGTGCACGAACACGGGGTAGATCAGGTCGTTGGTGGTCAGCACGTTCTCGCGCATCAGCCGGCGGGAGAACTCGTCGCGGCGCATGCGGCGCGGGCGGGTGTAGGGGTAGGCCATCATGGGCTCCTGGCAGAGCGCCGCATGATACGCCCGCGCCGCCCGACCCGGCCTGCGACAGGCGGTCGCAGCGCGGAACGCTGCGTCCGGAAGGGCGTCAGACCAATCCGCCACCCAGCGACAGGCGGAAGATCCCCACCACGATGACCAGGCCGTTGAGCACCAGCCCGACCTTGGCGCGGCCCCGGTTCCCGGTGCGGGTGAACAGGATGCCGACCGCCGCGATGATCGCGCCCACCGCCGCGAACGGGATCAGGAACCAGTTGCCCCAACCCAGCAGGGGAATCAGGGCCAGCACCATCCACACCATCGCCACGATGCCCCACAGCAGGCTGATCAGTCCCATCGCACATCCTCCGCAGCCGGGCGCACGTTGCGGCGCCTCATGCCCGCACTATGCGGATGCGGGTCCGCCGCTTCAAGCGCCGACGCCGTGCATGCCCTCGATTTCCACCAGCAGTTCGCGGCGGCAGACATCGGCATGCAGCATCAGCCACGGCACGCGGGTGCCCAGGCGGGCCTCCAGCTGCGCGGCGACGGCATCGGCATCGGCCGCGTCGCGCAAGTAGACCTTGAGCCGCGAGCTGGCGTCCAGATGCGCCGACAACGCCGGGGTGCGCGCGCGCGCCGCGCCCAGCAGGCTGTCCAGATTGGTGAGGGTTTCGTCCAGCTGCGCGCGCAGCGAATCGGCGTGCTGCGAGGCATGCCCCACGATGCTGGCCGTACCGGACAGCAGCAGCGGCACCTGCGGCGACGGCGGTAGCAGGGCGCGGGCGAAGCTGGGCGACTGCGGGCCGTATTCGCGCGGGTAGCGGTAGGCGCTGACCTGGCGCGGATTCTCCAGCGGCAGGCCGGGTTCGCGCGCGGCCAGCCAGTAGACCTGCAGCACGCGGCGGCCGTCGCGGCTGCCTATGGCGGTGGCCGCCGGCAGCGTGCGCGTGTCCACGCTGCCCAGCCCCTGCACGCGTCCCACGCAGAACTGCCGGTAGCGTTCGCCATCGCCTTCACCCTCGGTAATGGCGTCGAAGTAGTTCCAGATCCGCAGCAGGTGCGGGTAACCGCTCCCGCGCCAGAACGCCGCCATCGCCGCGTAGGCGCGCGCGCTGGCATGCAGGATGCCGCCCGCCGGCTCCTCCCACTCCAGCACGCCGAACATCAGCGCGCCGTCGTGGCTGTAGCGGATGTCGCCATCACGACCGGTCGACACCGGGCCGGCCGAACGCCACACCTCATACGGGGCCGCGGCTTCACGCAGGGGCGAGAGCGGCACGTGCAGGTAGCGGGGATCGTCGATGGCCGCCGAGGCCGGTGCCAGCGTGCCGAACCCGAACACCGCCAGCGTTTCGGGCATGCCCAGCAGCGCCTGCGGGCCGGGAGCGTGGACGTAGTCGACCGCCAGCCGCTGCGGCGCGGGCGGGAGGTCGGGAGCGGAGCTCATCGTGCGGGAAACAGGTGCATGGTCAAGGTGAAATGATAACCCGCCGCCCCGGCGCCGCCGTCCGGCGACGGGATATGCCAGTATTCAGGCGGTGCGGCGGAAGATCGCCGCAAGGCCACCGGGAGAAGCCGCCATGTCGTTCCGCATCGCCGCCATCGTGTTCGCCGTAGCGCTCACCGCCGGCTGTGCCGGCAGCTCCAAGGTCATGCTGGGCCAGGCCCGCGCGCCGATCGATCCCGCCCAGGTGCAGGTCTATCGCACGCCACCGGCGGGTTCGCAGGAAATCGCCCAGTTGGAGTCCAAGAGCGCGGTCGGCTTCGGCACCCAGGGCCAGACCGACGCCGCCGTGGCGCGCCTCAAGCGCGAAGCCGCCGCCCTGGGCGCCAATGGCGTGGTGCTGCTGGGCGTGGGGTCCAGCGGATCGCCGGTGGGCATGTCGGTCGGCGCGGGCAGCTACGGCCGCCACTCCGGTGGCGGATTGAGTATGGGCATCCCCACCACCCAGAAGCAGGCCGCAGGCATCGCGATCTACGTGCCGCCGGGTACGCCGGTGGATCCGTCCCTCGTGGTGCCCGATCCCGCCCCGAAACCCTGACGCGGTCCGCCAGGATCGGATGCGCGAAGGCGGCCCTGGGCCGCCTTCGTCGTTCGGGGATCAGGGCAGGGGCATCGCCGCGTCGTGTTCCAGCACGATCCGCTCGCCCCCGTCCACGTTCACCGCCAGTGTTTCGTAGCGCCACTGGCCGGCGTGCTTCTTCGCCACGACGAACAGCGTGCCGTCGGCCTTCGGGCCGTCCAGCGGGATGGACAGGTTGGCCTCGCCGTCGGGCCCGTTGCTGCTGAAGTTGCCCTGCACCAGCCAGCCGGCCTGGATCGGCGTGCCGAGCGCGGCCGTCACAGCGGGATCGGCCTGCGCCCGTGCCATCGCGTGCTGGTACGGGTCCGAGGATTTCATCGCGCCGAAGACCAGCGCCAGGATGCCGAAGATGAAGGCGGCGAACAGCGCGAGCAGCAGCGCCGCCAGCACCGGTACACACCACTTCCAGTTGCGGCTCCACCAGGTGGAGGGGGGCGGGGCGGTGGCGTGCATGCGGGGCTCCGGTCGTTTCCCGTTGAACGCTTACGGCTTCAGGCAACGGCCAAGGAAATCCTCGGTCAGGCGGTAGCGGTGCAGCAGGTCGCTGCCGCGCAGGCCGTGCTTGGCGCCGGGGTAGGTCATCAGCTCGAACGGCGTGCCGCGCTTCTGCAGTTCGCTCATCAGCCGGGTGGAGTTGGTGAACAGCACGTTGTCGTCGGCCATGCCGTGGATCAGCAGCAGCTTGCCGGCGCCCATCCCGTCCAGGTGGGTGAACACGCTGGCTTCGCGGTAGCCGGCTTCGTTCGCCTTCGGCAGGCCCATGTAGCGCTCGGTGTAGTGGGTGTCGTACAGCGCCCAGTCGGTGACCGGTGCGCCCGCCACGCCACAGGCATAGGCCTGGCTGTGCTTGGCCAGCAGCATCAGCGTCATGTAGCCGCCGTTGGACCAGCCGTACACGCCGATGCGCGCCGGATCGACGAACGACTGCGACTTCAACCATTCGACGCCGCGCAGCTGGTCGTCCACCTCCACCGTGCCCTGCCTGCCGTACAGCGCACCGCCGAAGGCCGCACCCCGGCGCGGCGTGCCGCGATTGTCCAGCGAGAACACCACATAGCCCTGCTGTGCCAGGTACTGGTTGAAGAAGCTGTCGCTGCGGCCGGGCCAGGCGCGCGTCACGGTCTGTGCGGCCGGGCCGCCATAGACGAAGACCACGACGGGGTACCGCTTCTTCGCATCGAAACCGGCCGGCTTGATCAGGCTGTAGTGCAGGGGCGTGGCGCCGTCGGCGGCGGTCAGCGTGCCGTAGGTGGTCGGCTGGTGGGCGGCGCGGTATTTCGCGTACGGGTGCGTCTGATCGGTGACGTCGTTGGCGAGCAGGGTCGCCAGTTTCGTGCCGTCGGCCTCGAACAGTTCGATCTGCGGCAGGGTGGTGTCGCTGGACCAGCTGTCGACAAAAACGCTGGCGTTGCGCGCGAAGGTGGCCGCGTGCATGCCGGGCGCCTGCGTCAGCCGGCGCGGCTGGCCGCCGGACAGCGGCACGGCATAGACATGCGTCTCCGTGGCGCCGTCGCGCGTGCCGCTGACGTAGGCCAGGCCGGCGGCTTCATCGACCGCCAGCAGGCCGTCGACCACCCATTCGCCCTGCGTGAGCGCGGTCAGCGTCGATCCGTCTTCCGACGCGACGTACAGATGCTCGAACCCGCTGCGTTCCGACGACCACAGGAAGCGGCCGTCCTTCAGGAAGCGCAGGTCGCTGTGCAGCGGCACCCAGGTCTTCGAGGTTTCGGTCACCAGCGTGCGCTGTCCGCCCGTCGCCAGGGTGGCTTCGATCAGCTCGAGCTTCTTCTGGTCGCGCGACTGGCGCTGGAAGGTCAGGCGCTGCGGATCGCGCCAGTCCACGCGGGCCAGGTAGATGTCAGGATCCTTGCCCAGGTCGATCCAGCGCGGCTTCGCGCCGCTTTTGGGCGCAATCACGCCCAGCTGCACCCGCACGTTGGGGTCGCCGGCCGCCGGATAGCGCTGCTCGATCACCTCCGTGCGGTCGGGATAGACCTCGTAGCGCTTCTGCACCGGCACCGGCGTTTCGTCGATGCGGGCGAAGGCGATGGCCGAATCGTCCGGCGCCCACCAGTAGCCGGTGTGGCGGTCCATTTCCTCATCGGCGACGAACTCGGCCACGCCGTTGCCCACGGTCTCGCTGCCATCGCCGGTCAGTCGCACTTCCTTGCCGCTGGCCAGGTCGATGACCCACAGGTTGCGGTCGCGGATGAAGCTGACGAAGCCGCCTTTCGGCGAGATCTTCGGATCGGTGGCGAAGCCGCCGCCATCGGTCAGCTTGCGTACCGCGTCCCTGCCGGACTTCGCCAGGTCGTGGAAATACAGTTCTCCGCCCAGCGGGAACAGCAGTGCCTTGCCATCCGGCGACCACTGGTAGTCGACGATGCCCGACAGCGCGGCGATGCGCTGGCGTTCGCGGCGCGCCTTCTCCTCGTCGCTCAGCACCTCCTCGCCCGGCAGCACCACCGACGAATCCACCAGCAGGCGCGTCTGCCCACTGGCGACGTCGTATTCCCACAGGTCCAGCCGGTTGCGGTCGCTGTCCTTGCCGCGCAGGAACGTCACCCGCGTGCCATCCGGCGCGATCTGCGGCTTGGTCAGCGTCGGGCCCGACAGCGGCGCGCTGCCGGTGATGGCTTCCAGGGTGAGCTTCTCGGCGTGGGCGGGCAGGGCAGTGGCGACGGTCATCAGGGCGAACAGGGCAAGGCGCATCGGATTTCTCGGGCGGCAGGGCCGGTCAGGCCCGGATTATTGCATCCGGACCCGGTGGTGTAGATGCAGCCATCGCATGGCATGCCTGTAGGAACGGACCATGCCCGCGATGCGTTTGCGAGGGTCCACAGAAAGGCATCGCGCCCGAGGGCGCCCCTACAGGTGGGATGCACCGTCATTGCCCGGCATGCCCGCAGGTGGGGCGCACCGTCATCGCCTGGCATGCCCGCAGATGGCCTGTAGGAGCGGGCCATGCCCGCGATGCTTTTGCGAGGGTCTGCAGAAGGGCATCGCGCCCAAGGGCGCTCCTACAGGTTCGACGCGCCGTCATTGCCCGGCATGCCCGCAGGTGGGACGCACCGTCATTGCAGGGCATGCCCGCAGATGGCCTGTAGGAGCGGGCCATGCCCGCGATGCTCTGCGAGGGTCGTCAGAAAGGCATCGCGCCCAAGGGCGCTCCTACAGGTTCGACGCGCCTTCATTGCCCGGCATGCCCGCAGGTGGGGCGCACCGTCATTGCATGGCGTGCCCGCAGATGGCCTGTAGGAGCGGGCCATGCCCGCGATGCGTTTGCGAGGGTCCACAGAAAGGCATCGCGCCCAAGGGCGCTCCTACAGGTTCGACGCGCCGTCATTGCCCGGCATGCCCGCAGGTGGGACGCACCGTCATTGCAGGGCATGCCCGCAGATGGCCTGTAGGAGCGGGCCATGCCCGCGATGCTCTGCGAGGGTCGTCAGAAAGGCATCGTGCCCAAGGGCGCGCCTACAGGTTGGGGGTGCCTTGGCCGAACAGGTGCCGGCGCTCTTCCTCGGTCAGCGGCTTGCCGGCATCCGGATTGACCTGCGACGTCAGCGCATACGCGCGCTGGACGGCCGGACGTGCGGCAATGGCGGCATGCCAACGCTGCAGGTGCGGGTACGGCGACAGGTCCAGTGGCGCCTTGTCGTACGCGTTGATCCACGGGTGGGTCGCCATGTCGGCGATGCTGTAGTCCTCGCCGGCGACATGGGCATGCTTCGCCAGCTGCGTGTCCAGCACGCCGAGCAGGCGCCGCACTTCGCGCGTATAACGGTCAATGGCGTACGGGATCTTCTCCGGCGCGTACACGGTGAAGTGGCCGTACTGTCCCGTCATGGGTCCCAGGCCGCCCATCTGCCACATCAGCCACTGGTTCACGGCCACCTTCTGGCGCGTGTCGGCACCGAAGAAGCGTCCGCTCCTGTTGGCCAGGTACAACAGGATGGCGCCGGACTCGAACACGCTGATCGGCGTGCCGCCATCGGCCGGTGCGTGGTCGATGATCGCCGGCATCTTGTTGTTGGGCGAAAACGCCAGGTAATCGGGCTTGAACTGGTCGCCCTTGCCGATGTCGACCGGCACGAGGCGGTATTCGAGCGGCGCGCCCGCCTCCGCCAGTTCTTCCAGCATCAGCGTGATCTTGTGGCCGTTGGGCGTGGGCCAGTAGTACAGGTCGATCATGGCGGTTCCTCGCGGGGCAGGCCCGCAGTCTAGCGGCGGTCGCGGACTTGGCAGCGTCGGATCCGGCCGCTACCCTGCGCCATCCCTGGAAAAGACCGTTCCCCGCATGACCGATCCCAAATCCGCGCGCCTGGGCCCGCTGCCCGCCCTGATCTTCAGTTCGCGCTGGCTGCAGCTGCCGCTGTATCTGGGCCTGATCGTGGCGCAGGGCGTGTACGTCATCCTGTTCCTGAAGGAGTTGTGGCATCTGGTCCATGGCGCCACCAGTCTCAGCGAGCAGGACATCATGCTGCTGGTGCTGGGCCTGATCGATGTGGTGATGATCTCGAACCTGCTGATGATGGTCATCGTGGGCGGTTACGAGACGTTCGTGTCGCGCATGGGGCTGGAGAAGCATCCCGACCAGCCGGAATGGCTGAGCCACGTCAACGCCAGCGTGCTGAAGGTGAAGCTGGCCATGGCGATCATCGGCATCTCGTCCATCCACCTGCTGAAGACCTTCATCGGCGCCAGCACGCTGGCCGGCCTGCCGCTGTGCGGCACGCCGGAAGCCTTCGCCGCCGCGGAAGCCGCCAGGACCGCCGGCTGGCTGGCGAAGACCTGCAGTGATTTCACCGCCACCGGGGTGATGTGGCAGACCATCATCCATGCCATCTTCATCCTGTCCGCCATCGGCATCGCCTACACCGACAAGCTGATGAACAGCGGTACGCAGGGCAAGCACGCGGCGCACTGATCCCGGCATGCAGGTGGGCTCCGGCTGGCCGCCGGCCGCTGGCAGGGCCTTCATGCACGTCGCCGAACGGGCCTGAACGGACTGCGTCTCAGGGTATGGGCCGCCGCAGGCCGTAAAATGCGCGGATGGATGTCTCCCACCTGCTCGATGACCTGAATCCCGCCCAGCGCGACGCCGTCTCGGCCGCGCCCGGGCATTACCTGGTGCTGGCCGGCGCCGGCTCCGGCAAGACCCGCGTGCTGACCCACCGCATCGCCTGGCTGAACGAGGTGCACGGCGTGCCCGCGCACGGCATCCTGGCGGTGACCTTCACCAACAAGGCCGCCGGCGAAATGCGCGCGCGCGCCGATGTGCAGTTGCGCAACGGCAGCCGTGGCATGTGGATCGGCACGTTCCATGGCCTGGCCCACCGCCTGCTGCGGCTGCACTGGCAGGAAGCGAAGCTGCCGGAGACCTTCCAGGTGCTGGACAGCGACGACCAGCAGCGGCTGGTCAAGCGCGTGGTGCAGGCGATGGAACTGGACGAGGGCAAGTACCCGCCCAAGCAGCTCACCTGGTGGATCAACGAGCAGAAGGACGAAGGCCGCCGGCCCGAGCACATCCAGCCGGCGCCGAACGACGACTGGCTGGACGTGCGCCGCCAGGTCTACGCCGGCTACCAGGAACGCTGCGACCGCGCCGGCCTGGTGGATTTCGCCGAACTGCTGCTGCGCGCGCACGAACTGCTGCGCGACACGCCGGCCCTGCTGGCGCACTACCGCACGCGCTTCCGCGAGATCCTGGTGGACGAGTTCCAGGACACCAACGCCATCCAGTACGCCTTCGTGCGCGTGCTGGCCGGCGACACCGGGCATGTCTTCGTGGTGGGCGACGACGACCAGAGCATCTATGGCTGGCGCGGCGCGAAGGTCGAGAACATGCAGCAGTTCCTGCGCGACCATCCCTCCGCGCGGACCATCCGGCTGGAGCAGAACTACCGTTCCAGCGCCAACATCCTGGGCGCGGCCAACGCGGTGATCGCGCACAACCCCGGGCGCATCGGCAAGCAGCTGTGGACCGATACCGGCGACGGCGAGCCGATCGACCTGTACGCGGCCTACAACGAGATGGACGAAGCGCGCTTCGTCGTCGAACGCATCCGCCAATGGGTGCGCGACGGCGGCAGCCTGGGCGACGCCGCCATCCTCTACCGCAGCAACGCGCAGTCGCGCGCGTTCGAAGAAGCGCTGCTGTCCGAACAGCTGCCGTACCGTGTCTACGGCGGCATGCGCTTCTTCGAGCGCGCCGAAATCAAGGATGCGCTGGCCTACCTGCGCCTGGTGGCCAACCGCGGCGACGATGCCGCCTTCGAACGCGCGGTCAATACGCCGGCACGCGGCATCGGCGAGCGCACGCTGGACGAAGTGCGTCGTCTCGCGCGGAACGCGCGCGTGTCGCTGTGGGGCGCGGCCATGCTGGCCACCCAGGGCACGGAACTGGCCGGGCGCGCACGCAACGCACTGGCCGCGTTCATGGCGCTGGTCGAACAGCTGGCCGGCGAAACCGCCGAACTGGACCTGGCCGAGCGCGTGGACCACGTACTGGTCCGCTCGGGCCTGCGCGAGCACTGGGCGAAGGAGAGCCGTGGCGGACTGGATTCCGAATCGCGCACCGAGAACCTGGACGAGCTGGTGTCGGTCGCTTCGCGCTTCGTGCGCCGCATCGACGACGACGACGCGACGGAAGGCATGAGCGAGCTGGTCGCGTTCCTGTCCTACGCCGCGCTGGAGGCCGGCGAAGGCCAGGTGGAGGCCGGCGAGGACGGCGTGCAGCTGATGACGCTGCACTCGGCCAAGGGCCTGGAGTTCCCGCTGGTGTTCCTGGCCGGACTGGAGGAGGGGCTGTTCCCCAGCAACCGTTCGCTGGACGAGAGCGGCCGGCTGGAAGAGGAGCGGCGCCTGGCCTACGTGGGCATCACCCGCGCCCGCCAGAAGCTGGTCCTGACCTATGCCGAGGCGCGCCGCCTGCATGGCCAGGACATGTACGGCATCCCGTCGCGCTTCCTGCGCGAGATCCCGGCGAACCTGCTCAACGAAGTGCGCCCGCGCGTGCAGGTCAGCCGGCCGGCCTCCGGCTTCGCCACCCGTCCCGCGCCCGGCCATGCCAGCCTGGAGACACCGGGACTCAAGCTGGGCCAGACCGTCACCCATGCCAAGTTCGGGCCGGGCGTGGTGACCGATTACGAGGGCAGCGGGGCGCACGCGCGCGTGCAGGTCAATTTCGCCAGCGAGGGCAGCAAGTGGCTGGTGCTGGCCTACGCCAACCTGCAGGCCCTCTAGGGGGCCGCCGGTTGATCCAGATCACGGCGCCCTAAGCCCGGCGGGCGTGTAATGGCCGCATCCCATCACCACGAGGTGCGGCATGTACCGGCATATCCTGATCGCGACGGACGGCTCGGAACGGGCCAGCAAGGGCGTGCAGCACGGCCTGGCCCTGGCGGCCCGGCTGCAGGCCAAGGCCACGGTGCTGACCGTCAGCGAGCCCATCAACACCGGTTTCGACGATGCGCTGGGCTGGAGCGCGGTGGCGACCTCGCTGCCGGATTTCCAGAACGCCCGCAACGAGGCCGCGCGCAAGGTACTGGATGCGGCGGCGGCGGAGGGTGAGCGGGCGGGCGTGACGCCGCAGCTGCTGCACGTGGCCGACCGCTATGCGGCGGAGACGATCGTGGACACGGCCGAGCGCCAGGGCTGCGACCTCATCGTGATGGCGTCGCACGGGCGGCGCGCCCTGGGCCGCCTGCTGCTTGGCAGCCAGACCAGCGAAGTGCTGGCCCGCTGCGGCGTGCCGGTGCTGGTGATCCGCTGAACGCCGGACCTCACCAGCCGTAGAGCTTCCAGTACACCGGCGAGACGTCGACGTTGTCCTTGCTCTTGTCCAGGCGACCGTCGCCGTCGGAGTCGTACAGGTAATAGGCCGCGCCGCGCGCCGGCGTCACCTTGACCATGCGCAGGTTGCCCGCCACGCGGTATTCCTCGATCACGTCGCCGTTGGTCCCGGTGCGCACGGCGACCTGCGCATTGGCCAGGTCCACCTCGGAGGGGCGGCCGCCGGTCGACGCGCAGCCGGCGATGGCCAGCAGGCTGCACAGCGGCAAGGCCAGGGTCGTCATGCGGTTCATCGCGGCGTCCTGTCGGGGGAGTCGGCCGGATTATGCGCCCAATGCGGCGCGTTGCGCGTGACGCCGCGCCCGGGGGTGCGGCGTAGAATGCCGGCATGACAAGACTCGTACTGATCGACGGCTCCAGCTACCTGTTCCGCGCGTTCCATGCGCTGCCCCCGCTGACCAATGCGCAGGGCGAGCCGACCGGCGCGCTGTTCGGCGTGGTCAACATGCTGCGCGCCACGCTGAAGGAAAAGCCGGACTACGTGGCCTTCGTGCTGGACGCCAGTGGGCCGACCTTCCGCGACGAGCTCTATCCCGACTACAAGGCGAACCGGCCGCCGATGCCCGAGGACCTGCGTGCGCAGGTCGAGCCGATGATCCGCATCGTGCAGGCGCTGGGATTCCCGCTGCTGCGCGTGGAGGGCGTGGAGGCCGACGACGTGATCGGCACGCTGGCGCTGCAGGGCGCGGCGCAGGGCATGCAGGTCACCATCTCCACCAGCGACAAGGACTTCGCCCAACTGGTGCGGCCGGGCGTGGCGCTGGTCAACACGATGAGCGGCAGCCGTCTGGACTCCGCCGACGCCGTGGTCGAAAAGTTCGGCGTGCGTCCCGAGCAGATCGTCGACTTCCTGGCCCTGATGGGCGATGCGGTGGACAACGTGCCCGGCGTGGAGAAATGCGGGCCCAAGACCGCCGCCAAGTGGCTGGGCGAATACGGCTCGCTGGCCGCCATCATCGACAGGGCCGGTGAGATCAAGGGCAAGATCGGCGACAACCTGCGCGCGGCCCTGCCGCGCCTGCCGCTGAATCGCGAACTGGTCACCATCAAGACCGATGTGGCGCTGGAGGGCGGGCCGGACTCGCTGCCGTTGCGCGAGCGCCATGTCGAAGCGCTGCGCGAGCTGTACGCGCGCTATGGCTTCAACCAGGCGCTGAAGGAACTCGAAGGCGGAGCGCCCGAGGCGTCCGCCGTGGCCGAGAAGGAACCGGGTCGCGCGCGCGGCACCGGACGCGTCGCCACGACGGCGCCCGACGAAGCCGTCGACCCGGCGCTGGGCGCCGCGGGCGAATACGCGGCCGTGACCGAACCCGCGCAGCTCGACGCGCTCGTCGCGCAGCTGCGCGCGGCCGACGAGTTCGCGTTCGATACCGAGACCGACAGCCTGGATCCGATGCAGGCGAATCTGGTGGGCCTCAGCTTCGCCACGCAGACCGGCAAGGCGGTGTACGTGCCGGTGGGGCACGACTACCCCGGCGCCCCGCCGCAGCTCGACCGTACCCGGGTGCTGGAGGCGCTCGCACCGGTGCTGTCCGATCCGGCGAAGCGCAAGCTGGGCCAGCACGGCAAGTACGACCTGCACGTGCTGCGCCGCCATGGCGTGGACGTGCAGGGCTATGCCGACGACACGATGCTGGAGAGCTTCGTGCTGAACTCGGGCAGCAACCGCCACGACATGGACAGCCTGGCCAGGCGCTTCCTCGGCTACGACACCATCAAGTACGAGGACGTGGCCGGCAAGGGGGCCAAGCAGATTCCGTTCTCCCAGGTGGCCGTCGACGACGCCACCCGTTATGCGGCCGAAGACGCCGACATCACCCTGCGCCTGCACCGCGTGCTGGCGCCCCGGCTGGCGGCGGAGCCGGGCCTGCAGCGCGTGTACCGCGACATCGAGATGCCGCTGGTGCCGGTGCTGGCGCGCATCGAAGCCAACGGCGTGATGATCGATGGCGACGAACTCCGCCGGCAGAGCGCCGACCTGTCCAAGCGCATGCTGGCGGCGCAGCAGAAGGCCACCGAGCTGGCCGGCCGCACCTTCAACCTGGATTCGCCCAAGCAGTTGCAGGCGCTGCTGTTCGACGAACTGAAGCTGCCGGTGCTGGTGAAGACGCCCACCGGCCAGCCCAGCACCAACGAGGAGGCGCTGGAGGCCATCGCCGACCAGCACGAACTGCCGCGGGTGATCCTGGAATACCGCGGCCTGGCCAAGTTGCGCAGCACCTACACCGACAAGCTGCCGGAGATGGTCAACCCCGACACCGGCCGCGTGCACACCAGCTATCACCAGGCCGGTGCGGCGACCGGGCGGCTGTCCTCGACCGATCCCAACCTGCAGAACATCCCGATCCGCACCGACGACGGGCGCCGCATCCGCAAGGCCTTCGTCGCGCCGCCGGGCCGCAAGCTGGTGGCCTGCGACTACTCGCAGATCGAACTGCGCATCATGGCCCACCTGTCGCAGGACCCGGGCCTGGTGCGCGCGTTCGAATCCGGCGCCGACATCCACAAGGCGACGGCGGCGGAAGTGTTCGGCCGCAGGCTGGAGGAGGTCACCGCCAACGAGCGCCGCGCCGCCAAGGCCATCAACTTCGGCCTGATGTACGGCATGAGCGCGTTCGGCCTGGCGCGCCAGCTGGGGATCGGGCGCGGCGAGGCGCAGGACTACATCGCGCTGTACTTCAGCCGTTACCCCGGCGTGCGCGATTACATGGAACGCACGCGCCAGCAGGCGCGCGAGCATGGGTATGTCGAAACCGTGTCCGGCCGCCGCCTGTACCTGGAGTACATCAACAAGGGCACCCAGGGCCAGCGCGCCGGCGCCGAGCGCGCGGCGATCAACGCGCCCATGCAGGGCACCGCGGCGGACATCATCAAGCGCGCGATGATCGGCGTGGATGCGTGGCTGGCGCATCACCGCGACCAGGCCCTGATGATCCTGCAGGTGCACGACGAACTGGTGTTCGAAGCCGATGCCGACTTCGTGCCGGAGCTGCTGGCCGAAGCGACGTCACGGATGGCGGCCGCCGCGCAACTGAGCGTTCCGCTGGTGGTGGACAGCGGGGTGGGAAACAACTGGGAAGAGGCCCACTGAGCCCGGGCTGAAAACGTTTTCCTTGCAGAACATGTACTTGCGGAAGCTCAGGAAAACCCTGACAGGTATATTTGTATACCGGCCAGTTCAATAAACTGAATTCCTCCTGAATCTTACGGTTTTTTAACCGGAATCTTCACGAACCATCCATGTGCGGAGTGGTCATATAGCTCGCGACAGATGCAACGTCTGTCGCTGATCTCTCCCATCCCCTGGAGCGATCTCCCCCGGAGCGACGACCCCTCCCCAGGTCCCGCTCCTCTGGCCCCGCCGATCTCCCCCTGGTCTGCGGGGCTTTTTATTGCCCGTCGTTTGGCCCGATGGCGTGCGCTACCGTGCGTGGCGTCCTCGACCAGGCGGTGACACATGAGCGCGATCCTCGAACCGATGTTCCAGCTGGCCATGCCGTGGTGGGCGTTCGTGCTGCGCGCCTGCGCCGTGTATTTCATCCTGCTGGCCATGATCCGCATGAGCGGCAAGCGCACGATGGGGCAGTTCACGCCGTTCGACATGCTGCTGGTCGTGCTGCTGGGAAACGCGGTGCAGAACGCGCTGCTCGGCGAGGATACGTCGGTGGGCGGCGGCCTGCTGCTGGCCGCCACCCTGATCGCGTTGAACTGGAGCGTGGGCCTGGTATCGGCGCGGTCGCCGAAGGTGGAGCGCTGGATCGAAGGCGTGCCGGTGCTGTTGGCGCGGGATGGGCAGGTCTATCGCGAAGTGCTGCGGCGCGAGCTGATCAGTCGCGAGGACTTCGAGAAGGCGATGCGCGAAGCCGGTTGCCTGGACATGGCCGACATCCGCCTGGCCGTGCTGGAGAACAACGGGCACATCACGGTGGTGGGCAGGCAGACCTAGCTCCCTGCAGGAGCGACGTGAGTCGCGACCGTGGAACTGAAACGCCGTTGACGTTCGTCTCGCCCGCACCGCGCGGGAAACAGGGAATGCCTGCCCCCGCGTGCGCCGGCCAAGCCCCACGCATTGGGTGGCGCGCGGTCGCGACTCACCTCGCTCCTGCAGAAGAAGAACAGGCTCAGGCGAATTCGGCCAACCAGTCGCGCGGGCGCAGATAGTCCGCCAGCCGCTGCTCGTCGCTGCCATCTTCCGGCGCATAGCCGTATTCCCAGCGCACCAGCGGCGGCAGGCTCATCAGGATGGATTCGGCGCGGCCGCCGCTCTGCAGGCCGAACAGCGTGCCACGGTCGTAGACCAGGTTGAATTCCACGTAGCGGCCCCGCCGGTACAACTGGAACTGGCGTTCGCGTTCGCCGTAGGGCACGTCCTTGCGGCGCGCGACAATGGGCAGGTACGCCTCCAGGAAGCCGTCGCCGACGGAGCGCAGGTAGCCGAAGTCGCGCCCGAAGTCTTCGCTGAGGTCGTCGAAGAACAACCCGCCCACGCCGCGGGTCTCGTTGCGGTGCTTGAGGAAGAAGTACTCGTCGCACCAGCGCTTGTGCGCGTCGTAGCGGGCCTGTCCGCCATACGGCTCGCACAGGTCGCGCGCGGTCCGGTGCCAGTGATGCACGTCCTCGTCCACCGGATAGAACGGGGTCAGGTCGAAGCCGCCGCCGAACCACCATGCCACCGTTTCGCCATCGCGCTCGGCGCGGAAGTGGCGCACGTTCGCGTGGGTGGTGGGCAGGTAGGGGTTGCGTGGATGGAAGACCAGCGATACGCCGACCGCGCGCCAGGAGGCGCCCGCAAGTTCGGGACGATGTGTGGAGGCGGAGGGCGGCAGCCGATCGCCGGAGACATCCGAGAACCCGATGCCGGCCTGTTCGAACACCGCGCCATCGCGCAGCACGCGCGTGCGCCCTCCGCCGCGGATCGGCGAGGCATCGCCGGGCGGGCGGCTCCAGGCATCCTCGCGGAACCGGGCCGTGCCATCGGCGGCCTCGATGGCGGCGCAGATGCGGTCCTGCAGGTCGGTCAGGTAATCGCGGACGGGCGTGATGTCGTTCATGCCGCCCATTCTACCGGGCACGCTGCGCTCACCCGAACTCGGCGCGCACGTGGGGACGGCACAGCTGCCAGACGATCAGCGCATGCAGGGCGCCGAACGTCACCGCCGTCGCCCATGCCAGTGCCAGCGACAGGTGGCGCAGCGCGGCCAGTTCGGCCGCCAACGACGCGGCATCCGGCGCCTTCGGCAGCTGGTCGATCCAGGTGAAGAGCGCATCGATCACCGCGATGACGCCGAAGTTGGCGGCCGCGCCCAGCACCAGGAAGGCCACGAAACCCCACCAGCCCCACGCGCGCCGCCGCAGCAGGCCCACCGAGACCGCCAGGAAGGCGCCACTGGCCAGCAGCAAGCCGACGCTGATGGCCACCCCATGCGACAGCGCCCACCGCACCGCAGCCGGTACCGGCTGCGTGGCCAGGAACGCGAGGACGCTGTCGATCTCGCCGCCGCGCAGCACCAGCAGTGCCACCAGCACCTGCAGCGCGGCGTACAGCGTCGCCACCAGGCCCATCACGATCGACACCTTCGCGGTGACGGTGACGAAGGCGGCGCTCTTCGTGATGGGCGACGGGGTGCCCATGGCCTATTTCAGGTTCTGCTCGAACAGCTTCAGCACGCGCTTGTACTCGTCCAGCCACGAGTCCGAGCGCGTGAAGCCGTGCCGCTCCAGCGGATACGCCGCCAGTTCCCAGTTGTCCTTGCGCAGCTCGATCAGCTTCTGCGTCAGCACCACCGAATCCTTGAAGAACACGTTGTCGTCGATCATGCCGTGCGCGATCAGCAGGTGGTCCTGCAGGCCGTCGGCGTACTCGATCGGCGACGAGGTGCGATAAGCCTCGGGGTCCAGTTCCGGCGTGTTGAGGATGTTGCTGGTGTACTCGTGGTTGTACTGGGTCCAGTCCACCACCGGCCGCAGCGCGGCGCCGGCCTTGAAGGTGCCCGGCGAGCGGAACAGCGCCATGAAGGTCATGAAGCCGCCGTAGCTGCCGCCGTAGATGCCGGCGCGGTCGCGGTCGCCCTGCTTCTGCTCGACCAGCCAGTCCAGGCCGTCCAGGTAATCCTCCAGCTCGGGGTGGCCCATGTTGCGGTAGATCGCGGTGCGCCAGTCGCGGCCGTAGCCTTCGCTGGCGCGGTAGTCCAGGTCGAGCACGATGTAGCCGCGCTCCACCAGCAGGTGGTGGAACATCTGCTCGCGGAAGTAGTTGGGATAGCGCGCGGTGACGTTCTGCAGATAGCCCGCACCGTGCACGAACATCACGATGGGATAGCGCTTGCCGGGTTCCATCGTCTCCGGGCCGTAGTACTTGCCCCAGACCACGCCGGCGCCATGCTTCGACGGTACCTGCACGTACTGCGGCTCGTGCCATCGGCGCGACTTGAAGGCGGCGGAGCGGGTATCGGTGAGCTGCCGCGCCTGGCGGCCGTCCATGCCCACCACCGACAGCTGCGCGGGCGTGTAGCTGCGCGAATGGCGGACCAGCAGCTGGCGGCCGTCCGGCGAGGCACTGAAGCCCTCCACGCCGTCGAGCGCGGTGATTTCGCGCAGCTGGTCCGTGGCCAGATCGAGGCCGCAGACCTCGTAGTCGCCCGGCCAGGCACGGTTGCAGAGGAACAGGAAGCCGTTGCCGTCCGGCGCCACCTGCGGCTCGGATACTTCCCATCTGCCCGTCGTGCGGGCGCGCAGCCTCCCGGTGCCGGTGGCGGTATAGAGGTGCGAGTAGCCGGACTCTTCGGAAAGCAGCCACAGCGTGCGGTTGTCCGGCAGCCAGCCGAACTGGTTGAAGCCCCAGTTCACCCACGCCTCATCGGTCAGCCGGTGGCGCGGCTGCAGGCGCGCGCCGGGCAGATCGACGGTGGCGATCCAGCGGTCCTTGTTGTCCACGGCATGGATCTGCACGGCGGCCTGGGTGCCGTCGTTCGTCCACGCCACCGCGCTGCCGTCGCTGTCGTTCTCCACGCGCACGTCGCGGTGGCCTTTCAGTGGCTCCTGTCCGGCCTTCCTGCGCAGCGCGGCGAGCGGGTCGCGGTCGATGCCCGGCAGCGGGTCGAAGGCCAGCGGCTTGACGCTACCGTCGGCCAGGTCCACCCGCCACAGGGCATGCGGCAGCGGCGCGTTGCGGCCCACGCGCGTGCGCACGTCCTGGAATTCCTCGTAGCCGGATTCGGTGACGTACTTGGGCATCTTGCCGGCCTGTCCGGCGTCGGCGCCCTTCTTGCGCGTGACCACCAGCAGCCAGCGCCCGTCCGGCGAGAGCGAGCTCGATTCGATCTCCACTTCGGCGCCCAGGTAGACCGGCGCCGGCGCGCGGGTGGGATCGGCCCTGCGCCACGCCTCGGCCTGCTGCTGCGCGGTCTCGCGCTGGGCGCGGTCATCGGCCAGCGTGCGGATCGTGCGCAACTGCTGCTCGCGCAGCGCATCGGCCTTGGGCGGGGCCAGGGGGTCGCGTTCGGCCTTGAGTTCGGCGACGAGCGCGGTGCCGGTGCCGGCGGTCCAGCGGTACCAGCTGTTGCCCGCCCGCCACAGCACCGCGCCATCGGCACCGAAGCGCGCCTGCTGTTCGGCCTCGTTGGTGCGGGTGACCTGGGTCAGCGCCCCGCTGCGCAGGTCGCGCACGAACAGGTCGCCGTTGCGCGTGAGCAGCATGCGCCGGCGGGCGGCATCGTAGACCGGGTTGGCCGCGTCCAGGCGCGCGCGCTGGTCGTCGGCCACGCGATGCGCGGCGCCACCTTCGAGCGCCTGTTCGAACGTGTCGCGCACGCTGCTGCCGTCGCGCTTGAGTTCGTACTGCACCTGTTTGCCGTCCCAGGTCCACCAGGCGCGTTCCACCGGCGGACCGATCCAGTCCGGTTCGGCCATCGCCTGTTCCAGGGTGAACGGCGCGGTCGTCTGGGCGTGCGCCGCGGGGGCGAGGGCGAACGGCAGCAGCAAGGCAAGCAGGGCGGGGCGCATCGGGCATCCGTTAGTGCAAGGTGAAGAGGCGAAGATTACCAGCCCCTCCGCCAGGCGCCGGCCGCTGATCGTCATGCCGCGCGCGCCTGCGGCGCGGGTTTCGCGCATGGGGCATTTCCCGCACAATCCCCGCTTGTCCACTCGCAGGGCGCAGTACGCGCGGATGCACGCCTACGTCTACAAGAGCCAGCGCAAGGCCGACACGTTCGTCTACCTGGCGGCGCGCGATGACTTCGGCCGCGTGCCGGAGCCGCTGCGCGCCCAACTGGGCGCGCTGACGTTCGTGCTGGACGTGGCCCTGACCCCGGACCGCAAACTGGCCCGCGAGGACGTGGCCGTCGTGCGCACCAACCTGGCCGCGCGCGGCTTCCACATCCAGTTCCCGCCGCAGCCCGATCCTGCCGTCCGTCCCGATGCCTGAGTCCCGGCTGCAGACCCGCCCCGTTGCCGTGGCCGCCCTGCTGGCGGGCCTGCTGCTGGCCGGCGCCGGCGGTTGGGCCGGGGGGCTGCTGGCCGCGCTCGGCGCCTGTCTGGCACAGCCAGCCGTGGCGCTGGGGGTGTCCTGGCTGCGTGGCACGCGCGTGCTGGCACCGGCCCGTGCCTGGCGCGAGGACGTGCCCGCCTTGCTGCTGGCATGGGCGGCCGCCTTTGCCGGCACGGCCGTGCTGCTGGCATGGCCGCTGGCCTCGCTGCGCGACACCGGCAGCCTGCCCGCCGCGCTGGGCGTCAGCGCGGTGGTGGGCGCGGTGATCGTGGGGCTGTGGCGCACGTGGCCGCTCTGGCACGGACTGGAACGCGACGGCGGTGCCCTGTCCGCGCACTGGCGTGGCCTGGTGGAGCGCGACTTCCATGCCTGGCGCGGTCTGGCCGTGGCCACCCTGTTGGCGCTGGCCGTCGGCGGCGGGCTTTGGCTGGCGTGGCCCGGCCTGGTGCCGGAAGGGCTGCGTGCGGGTTCGGCGGTGGCGTACGCGCTGCTGCTGCCGGCGCTGCACTGGGGCGTGCAGCGGCTGGAGGGCGCAGGTGTGCTGCCGGTCGTGGACATGCCGGACATCCGGAGCAACGCGGCACCCGAACCGGCGCTCGAGACGGCCGCCCAGGCCCTGGATCTGCAGCAGGCGCTGTTCGAAGCCGCGCGCGGCGGGCGCGTCGAGCGCGCGCTGGAGCTGATCGAAGCCGGCGCGGATCCGCATGCGCTGCCGCCGGACGGCGCGCGCGACCAGCGCAGCCTGGGCGCGCTGGCGGCGGTGCTGCCCGACCTGCGCCTGCTGCGCACGCTGATCGCGCATGGCGTGGACCTCAACCACGCGCATGCCGGCGTCACCCCGCTGCTGGCCGCCACCCGCGACAGCTGGCACGGCCGGCCCGACGCGGTCACCACCCTGCTGGCCAACGGCGCCGACCCGCGCATCGCCGATGCGGACGGCAACACGCCGCTGCACCACGCTGCGCGCAGCTCCGACCCCGGCGTGGTGGCGCTGCTGCGCGATGCCGCCGCCGAACTGGATGCGCTGAACCACGACGGCCTGACCCCGCTGGGGGTGGCCTGCATGGCCGGCAACTGGCGGCTGGCGAAGTTCCTGCTCGAGCGCGGCGCATGTCCCGATCCGCAGGGCGGACAGCCGGTGCTGCTGGCCGCCGCATCGACCGAGGAGGACGATGCCGCCGGCGTGCAGCTGCTGCTCAAGCACAAGGCCAAGGTGGACGCGCGCGACGCCCAGGGCCGCAGCGCCCTGCACGAGGCGGCCCACGCCGGCCATGTCGAAGTGGTCGCCACATTGCTCGCCGCCGGTGCCGACGTGCATGCCCGCGATGCGCAACAGCGCACGCCCTGGCTGGAGGCCGCGGTCGGCGCCCGCGTTGCGGTGCTGGAAAAGCTCGCCGACGCCGGCGCCGACCGCCTGGCCCGGGATGCGGACCGGCGCAATGCCTTGATGCTGGCGTGCGGCGCCGAACAGGCCTCGCCCGCCCTGGTGCGTCGCCTGCTGGAATGGGGCCTCGATCCGGCCGACACCGACGCCGCCGGCCGGCGCGCCGTCGACGCCGCCGCGGAAGCGGGCCGGTGGGCGCTGGTGTCGGCGCTCGATCCGGCGTACGCGCTGCCCAGCGCGGTGGCGTCCGCCGAGGACGAGACGGTGGCGGACCGCGCGCCCTCCGCGCTGCTGCGCGACGGCCTGGCCAGTGGCCAGCTTGAAGGTCTGGACGCGCTGGCGCGCCTGTGCTCGCGCGAAGAACTCGGCGCGCTGCTGCACGACCCGGAGATGCAGCGTCCGGCACGCCTGGCGTGGCTGTTGCGCCACGGTGCCGATGCGGAAATCCGGAACGCCCAGGGCGACACGCTCGCGTTCACCCTGCTGTCCCAGGGGGCCGCAGGCACGGTGGCGCTGGGCATCGTGCTTGCACGCGGCCTGTCGCCGGCCGGGGCAGGGGGGCTGGCCCGCTTCCTCGCAGCGTGCGCCGCCGACGATCAGGCCGCCCGTACGCTGGAATCCTGCGCCCTCGACCTGCTGGAACGGGGCGCGGACCCCTTCGGCAATTCCGTGCAGGGCGATCCGGCGCTGTCGCTGGCGGTACGGCTGGGCTGGCAGCGCCTGCTCGATCGCCTGCTCGACATCGGCGTGGACCGCGAGGCGCGCGACAGCCATGGCATGACCGCGCTGCACCTGGCGGCCGTACTCGGCCGCGAAACCGCGCTGAAGCAGCTGATCGCCAAGGGCGCTTCGCCCGATGCGCGCGCCGCCGACGGACAGACCCCCCTCGGGGTGGCGCTGGCCTGCGGGCGTCGCGACCTGGCCGATTGGCTGGACTGGCGTACCTGGCCGCTGCCGCGGCGCGCGCTGCGCGCATCCGACCTGCCGGCGGCGGCGATGGCCGGCGACCGCGACGCCGTGCGGCGGTTGCTGGACCTGGGCTTCGACGTCGATTCGCCGGATGCGCAAGGGTGTACGGCGCTGCTGCGCGCGTCCGGTGGCGGCTTCGGGTCCACCGTGGACCTGCTGCTGGCCCGTGGCGCCGATCCGCAGCGCGCCGCCACCACTGGCGCCACGCCGCTGTCGGCCGCGGTGAGCATGCGCCAGGCCGACATCGTCGCTGCGCTGCTTGCGGCCGGGGCCGACATCGAACACCGCCTGCCCGGCGGCGTCACCGTGCTGATGCTCGCGGCCGCGCTGGGGCTGCCGGAGATCGTCGCGCGCCTGATCACCGCCGGCGCCAACGTGCATGCCGGCGATGCGCAGGGGCTGACGCCGCTGCACTGCGCGGCGCTGTACGGGTTCACCGCGCGGGAGAAACCGCGCCTGGTCGCCCTGCTCGACACCCTGCTGCTGTCGGGCGCGGAATCCGAGCAGGTGGCGGCCGGCTCGGTGACGCCGCTGCTGCTGCTGCTCGGCGCCCGCGCCGAACCCGGCACGGCCTGCGACGAAGAGGTCGTGCTGGCGGGCCTGGAACGCCTGCTCGACGAAGACGTGTCGCTGGACGTGCAGGATCCGCGGGGCTTCGGTCCGCTGCACCTGGCGTCGCTGCACGGCCTGCTGCGCGTGGTCAGCCGGCTGCTGCGCGCGGGCGCCGATCCCGAGCTGCGCGACACCCTGAACCGCACCCCGCGCGAGATCGCGGTGATGCGCGGCTTCATCGACGTGGCCGCCGAGTTCGTACCGGTCGCGCCCGGCGCGGGCGCCTCGATGGCGCGTTTCCTGCGCGATCGCGGCTAACGCCCGCGTGCCGGCGGGCCTTCTCCGGTCGCGTCGGCTTCGAACAGCTTCTCCAGGTCGCTGATGGCATCGCGCGCGGTCTGGATCACCGCGCCATCGTCGTCGTAGACCAGGTACTGCGCGCGCAACAGCTTTTCGTCGTGCGCGCGGAAACGGCGCGTGTGCTCGGCGGCGGTTTCCGGCGGCACGCCCAGCTCCACCAGCACCTGCTGCGCCATCTCCAGGCTCGAGCCCAGCGTCTCCCGATAGGCCTCCGCGCTGAGGTCCATCAGCCGCCACGCATGCTGGCGGTTGCGCGCACGCGCCAGTACGCGGGCGTCGGGAAACATCCGCCGGATCAGCCGGGTGGCCTTGATGTTGGTATCCGGGTCGTCCATCGCGATCACGAACACCTTCACGTGCTGCGCGCCCGCCGAACGCAGCAGGTCCGGCCGGGTCGGGTCGCCGTAGTACAGGCGGATGTTGCCGAAGCGCCGCAGCGTGTCCACGGTTTCCGTGCTGTGTTCCAGCGCGACGAAGGGAATGCGCTGGGCGGTGAGCAGGCGCGCGACGATCTGGCCGAACCGCCCCATGCCCGCGATCAGCACCTGCGGTTGCTCATCGGGGATCTCGTCGAAGGTGCGGCCCTGCGGCGGTGGGCGCTTCACCCCCGCCAGCAGGCGATGCAGCCCCAGCAGCAGCACCGGCGTCAGCGCCATCGAGACGCCGACGATGGCGGTCAGCTGGTTGCGCAGTTCGGCGTTCATCAGCTTCACCCGGGCCGCTTCGCTGAAGACCACGAAGGCGAACTCGCCGCCCAGCCACAAGGTGCCGGCCAGCATCAGCGCGCCGCGCGGCTCCAGCCGTCCCGGCCAGCGGCCGATGCCGAACAGCAGCGCGAACTTGACCGTCAGCAGGATCGCCACGCCCGCGGTGATCAGTTCCGGCTGCGCCACCACCGCGTCCAGGTCGATGTCCATGCCGACCGCGATGAAGAACAGGCCCAGCAGCAGGCCCTTGAACGGATCGATCTGCGATTCCAGCTCGTGGCGGAATTCCGAATCGGACAGCAGCACGCCGGCCAGGAACGCGCCCAGGCCCGCGCTCAGGCCGGCCAGCTGCATGAACCAGGCGATGCCCAGCACCACCAGCAATGCGGTGGCGGTGAACACTTCGGGCATGCGGGTGCGCGCCACCACGCGGAACAGGTGGCGCAGCACCAGCCGGCCGCCGAAGATCACGATCGCGATGGCGCCGATGGCATGCAACACCATCGTCCAGGTCAGCGTTTCGTTCTTGGCGCCGCCCAGCAGCGGGATGGCGGCGAGCAGCGGGATGGCCACCAGGTCCTGGAACAGCAGGATCGCGAAACCGAGCCGGCCGTGTTCGCTGGTCAGTTCCTTGCGTTCGGACAGCAGTTGCAGGCTGACGGCGGTGGACGACAGGGCCAGGCCCAGTCCGACGACCAGCGCGGTCTTCCAGTGATGCTCGAACAGCAGCGCGGTCCCCCCCAGCACCAGCGCGCTCAGCAGGACCTGCAGCCCGCCGGCGCCGAACACCGGCTTGCGCATCACCCGCAGGCGCGAGGGCGACAGTTCCAGACCGATGACGAACAGCATCATCACCACGCCGATCTCGGCGGCGTTGAGGATGCGGTCGGCGTCGCGCACCAGCGCCAGGCCGTCCGGGCCCAGCACCACGCCGGCCACCAGGTACGCCAGCACCGCGCCCAGCCCGAACCGCTTGAATACCGGCACCGCGATCACCGCGGCCAGCAGGAACACCAGCGCCAACTCAAGACCACTACCGTGCATGCGTCACCTCGAGGGGATAGTATGCGGCGGACAGGGCCGGACCGGCCCGCTTCCAGGGATAGAGGAGGGCGTATGGGGCACTTGATCAGGTGTTGCAGTGCGTGGGTATCCGGCTTGGTGCTCCTGGTTTGCATGGGGTCGGGTCTGGCCCAGAGCCCGCAATCGATCCGCAAACAGGCCGAGGCCAGCATGCTGGTCACGGGCTCTGTCCTCATCGAGCGGGACGGCAGCGTCAGTGGGCTCGAGCTGGACCAGCGCGACAAGTTGCCGGAGGTCGTGGCGTCGCTGGTGGACAGGGCCGGGCCGACATGGAGGTTCGAGCCCGTGCTCGTGGACGGCGAGCCGCGGCGGGTCAAGGCGCGGATGAGTCTGCTGGTGGTCGCCAACAAGCTGGAGGAAGGCGGGTACCGCGTCGGTATCCGCAGCAGCTACTTCGGCAAGGATGCGATGACCGCGGAGGAGCGCGTCGCGCAACCCGATGCCGTCAAGGTACTGGACATGCAGCCGCCGTCGTTTCCGCTCAGTGCAGCGGAGATCGGTGCGAGCGGTATCGCGTACGTGGTGCTCAAGATCGGAGCGGACGGCAAGGTGATGGAGGCCGCGATCGAGCAGGTCAACCTGCGCACGGTCGGCGACGCCAACCAGATGAAGCGGATGAGGAGCGCATTCTCGCGCTCCGCGCTCAAAGCCGCCAAGCAGTGGTCGTTCTCGGTGCCTGCCGGTGCGACGGGCGAATACGGGTTCGTATCGTTGCGCGTTCCGGTCGATTACGAGATGGCAGGCAACAAGCCGCCGACATATGGCCAGTGGAGAGTCTACATTCCGGGTCCTAGAGAACCGATATCCTGGGTCCAGGACGACCAGACTTCGAGCGAAAGCCCGGAAGCCATGCTCGCGGGCGGGCTCTACCAGATGGGTAAGGGCCTGCGGTTGCTGACCCCGCTGGGCGGCGAAGGCTCGTAGCCTGCGTGCGGGTCGGTGCGGCGGAGGGCGATGGTCATCCGCCGCCGAGTACCTGCAACAGGTGCTTGCCGTACTTGCCGGAGGCCGTGGCCGTCACCATCACGACCGCATAGGCGAACACGCCGACCGCCAGCGCGAACCCCGCGATGGCGGCCCAGGCCCACCGGCGCGGTAGCGTGATGCGCCGGTGCAGGTTGCGGATGAAGCCCTCCGCGACCAGCAGGTTGGGCACGAAGAACAGGTAGAGGATGGCGTAGTCGAACGGTCCGCTGGTGCCGCCCGCACCCATGCCCAGACCGCCGGTGAGATCCTTCCAGGCACGGATCTCCAGATCGAATACCCAGGACCCCAGCACCATCGCGAACAGGCGGATCGCCCATGCACGATGCCGGTCGAAGCGTTTCGCCCGGGCGTGCACGTAGGCCATGACGGCGCACAGCATCATCACCGCGCCCCAGAGGCCGAAGGCGATCGACGCCGCGGGCGTGTAGGCGCCCTGGGTGAGGATGAACGACATGCCGCCCGCGCCTGCGAGGAGGCCGGCGGTGACGTAGACGCGGCCCGTCCAGCGGTGCACGGTACGGTGCCGGCTGCGGATGCGCGCCGACAGCAGGATCGGCCACGTCAGTACCAGCACCGTGCCCATCGCGAAATGCAGGCCGATGCCGAGATTGGCGATCCAGTCCGCCGCGGTCGGCATCGCCAGCCCATCCACCAGCGCGCGCCATTGGCCGAAGTTCCGGTGGCTGGCGCCGGCGGCGCGCAGCACGATGTAAGTGCCGAAGGCGAACAGCCCTGCCAGCGCGAGCAGCTGGAACATGCGGCCGAGCCCGCGCAGCAGGCGTTGTTCGGGTGCGACGGTGGCGGGCGGGCGGTGACGGGCGGGCGAGATGTCCATGGGGGCTCCGGTTCGGTCAACGGGTCGCGATCGGCCCGCAGCCTCGCCCACGGCGTCGTCCAGATCGTTAGGCCAGTCGCAGGAAGTCGTGAGGCCGCGCGCAGGGACGGTCGCGCGGGGCGCCCGCCCGCGCACCTATACTCCGGGTCCGAGGGCCTTGCCCGCTGGGAAAGCGCATGCCGCAGCCGCCTCCCGATCGCCTTGTCTTCAACGACGTGGTCATCGACTTCGCCGGCCGGCGCCTGCTGCGTGGAGGGGCCGAACAGGCGCTCGAACCCAAGGCGTTCGCCGTGCTCGCCTTGCTGGCGGCGTCACCGGGCCGGGTGTTCGGCCGCGACGAGATCCTCGATGCGGTATGGGGCCACCGGCACGTCACCCAGAGCGTGCTCAACCGCATCATGAGCCTGCTGCGCCAGGCGCTGGGTGAGGCTGCCCAGCAGCCGCGCCTGCTGCACACCGTGTACGGCATCGGCTACCGCTTCGATGTGCCGGCCACGGAAGGCGTCGCGGCGCCTGCCGCGCCGCCCGCGCCCGCCGCGCCGGCGCGGCCACGTTGGCCGCGGATCGCGGCCCTGGCCGTACTGGGGCTGCTGATCGTCGGTGCCCTCGCATGGAGGATGCGCGGACCCGGGTCCGCCGTGCCGCGCGATGCCCTCGCGGCGCAGGCGCGGCCGTCGCTGGCGGTGCTGCCGTTTGTCGACCTCTCGCAGGCCCATGACCAGGGCTATCTCGCCGAGGGCCTGGCCGAGGAGATCCGCGACCAGCTGGCGCAGTCGCCCGCGCTGCGCGTGGTGGGTCGCACCTCCAGCGCCGCGTTCAGGGGCAGGGACGAGGACCTGCGCGTGATCGGCCGTGCGCTGGGCGTGGCCTATCTGCTGGAAGGCAGCGTGCGCCGCGACGGGCACCGGCTGCGCGTCACCGCGCAGTTGGTCCGTGCCGAGGACGGATCCCATCTGTGGTCGAAAACCTATGCGCGCCCGCTGCACGACATCTTCGCGATGCAGGACGGGATATCGCGCGACGTGGCCCTCGCCCTGCGGGTGAAGCTGGATGTGGCCAGGTTCAACCGCGAGCAGGGCGGCACCACCCAGGTCGACGCCTACGAGCGTTTCCTGCGCTGGCGCGGCATCGTGATGCGGGAGCAGTTCGATGCCGACCACGACCGCGAGCGGCTGCGCCTGGCGCGCGAGATGGTCGCGCTGGATCCGGCATGCGTACTGTGCCAGGACGCGCTGGCGTCGTCGCTCACCGCGATGGCGAAGGAACTCGATGGCCCGCAGGCGGACCGGCTGCGGGCCGAGGCCGCGCAGGTCCGCGCGCATATCGCCCGCATCGCGCCGGGCAGCTGGGTGGCCATGCGCGACCGCTCGAATGCGCTCTGGCGGGAAGGTCGCCACGCCGACGCCATCGCGCTGGCCAAGCAGGTCGCCGACGGTGGGCCTCCCAGCAAGGAGCGCACCTGGGACTATGCCTACATGCTCTACGCCGTGGGACACCTGGAGGACACCATCGCCCTGGTGGAACGGGTGCGTGCCGTGGAGCCCAGGGCCCTGTTCCTCTCCCGCGACCTGCAGTACGACTACACCGCCGCCCGCCGCTACCAGGACGCCGAGGCCGAATACCAGCGCGGCCGGCGGCTGGAAGGCAGCCAGCGCGAGGCGGACTATGTCGCCTTCATCCGCCAACTGGCGGGCAAGCGCGGCGGGGGCCAGCGCGAACTGCGCGACCTGCACCGGCGATTGCAGGCGTACGAGGGTTTCGATACGCCGTTCTTCCGCGATCTGGGAAACGTGCTGGACGATCGCGACGCGATGCTCGGGCGGGTGCGCCGGGCGATCGCGGACCAGGCCTACGCCGGCGACGCCGCCTACGTCCGTACCGGCGTGGCCGATGCCCTGGGCGATGCGGACCTGGCGGTGGCCGCGCTGCGCCGCGAACTCGAGGCCGAGCCGGGGTTCGGCGAGGGCACGATGGCGCAGTACTCCCATGTCGCCTTCTGGAACGCGCCGTACTCCGGCCTGCGCGCGCACCCGGACTTCAAGACGCTGCTCGTGCAGGCCGGTATCGTCGACTACTGGCGCCAGACCGGGCGTTGGGGCGACGGCTGCGCGCCCATCGGCGCCCACGATTTCCATTGCCGGTAACGAAAACGCCCCGCATCGCGGGGCGTTCCGTCGATCGCGCGCTGGCTCAGCGCTTCATCGAGCTGAAGAACTCGTCGTTGGACTTGGTGTTCTTCATCTTGTCCAGCAGGAACTCCATCGCCGCGATCTCGTCCATCGGGTGCAGCAGCTTGCGCAGGATCCAGATCTTCTGCAGCAGTTCCGGTTCGATCAGCAGGTCCTCGCGGCGCGTGCCGGAGCGGTTGATGTCGATGGCCGGGTAGACGCGCTTCTCGGTGATGCGGCGGTTCAGGTGCACTTCGCTGTTGCCCGTGCCCTTGAACTCTTCGTAGATCACCTCGTCCATCTTGCTGCCGGTCTCGACCAGCGCGGTGGCGATGATGGTCAGCGAGCCGCCCTCTTCCACGTTGCGCGCGGCGCCGAAGAAGCGCTTCGGGCGGTGCAGGGCGTTGGCGTCCACGCCGCCGGTCAGCACCTTGCCGGAGCTGGGCACCACGTTGTTGTAGGCGCGCGCCAGGCGGGTGATCGAGTCCAGCATGATCACCACGTCCTTCTTGTGCTCCACCAGGCGCTTGGCGCGCTCGATCACCATCTCGGCGACCTGCACGTGGCGCGCGGCCGGTTCATCGAACGTGGAACTGACCACTTCGCCGCGCACGGTGCGCTGCATCTCGGTGACTTCTTCCGGACGCTCGTCCACCAGCAGCACGATCAGGTGCACGTCGGGGTGGTTGGTGGTGATGGCGGTGGCGATCTGCTGCATCATGATCGTCTTGCCCGCCTTCGGCGGCGACACGATCAGGGCGCGCTGGCCCTTGCCCTGCGGTGCCATCAGGTCGAGGATGCGGCCGGCGATGTCTTCCGACGAACCGTTGCCGCGCTCCAGGGTGAAGCGGCGGCGCGGGAACAGGGGGGTCAGGTTCTCGAACAGCACCTTGTTCTTCGACGCTTCCAGCGGCTCGCCGTTGATCGTGTCGATGGTTGACAGCGCGAAGTAGCGCTCGCCGTCCTTCGGCCAGCGGATGCGGCCGGCCAGGTGGTCGCCGGTGCGCAGGTTGAAGCGGCGGATCTGGCTGGGGCTGATGTACACGTCGTCCGGGCCGGCCAGGTAGCTGGCCTCGGCGGCGCGCAGGAAGCCGAAGCCGTCCGGCAGGATTTCCAGCACGCCGTCGGCGGCGACGCCTTCGCCGTGGCGGGTCAGCACCTTCAGCAGGGCGAAGATCACGTCCTGCTTGCGGGCGCGGGCGACGCCTTCCTGGATGTTCAGCTGCTCGGCGATGTCCAGCAGCTTGGGCGCGGGCATGCGCTTGAGGTCGCCCAGCGAGTACTGCGGGAACCCTTCCGGCACGTTCGGCATGGCGCGCGGCACGAACGCGTCCTGGCCGCCGCCATTGCCATCCTGCGGCATGCCGTCGTTGCCCTGGCGGTCGCGGTTGCGCTCACGGCGGTTGCGGAAGCGGTCGCGGCGGTTGTTGCCGAAGCGGTTGCCGTCGCGGGATTCGCCGCGGTCGCCGCCCTCGTGCTGCGGGCCGCCCTGCGCCTGCGGGCCGGCGTTCTCGCCTGCGCCCTGCGAAGGGGCCGGGGCGGCGGGCGCCGGGGGCGCTTCGGGGGCCGCGGCGCGTTCGGCGACCGGCGGCAGCGGAAGCTGCGGCGCCGGATCGGCCGCGCGCTCGGCGGGAGCGGCGGTATCGGTGGCGGGGGTCTTGGGGGCGCGGGTCTTGCGCACGCGCTTCTCGGCGGGGGCGCCGGTTTCGTTGCTGCTGTCGGACAAGTTGCGAATCCTCGCTAGGTGGCGAGCGCCGGCGTTGCGGCGGCGGGTGAGTAAAAAGGAGACGGGGCTTCAGATGGGTGCGGCGCATCCCCTGCGCCGGAATTCGGGTTCGACACTATCACCGGGCCTGGGTGGCGGCAAGCCGGGCCGCCACGGCGGGTTCAAGCGGATTCAGCCAGCGCGCCCCGCCGCGCGGGGCGCCAGGGGCTCAGGCGGCCTGGGAGCCCAGGGCCTTGTCGATCATCTGGGTCAGCTGGCCCTTGCCGACGGCGCCGATCTGGGTGGCCTGGATCTGGCCGTCCTTGAACAGCAGCAGCATCGGGATGGAGCGCACGTGGTACTTGATGGCGGTGGCGCGGTTCTCGTCCACGTTGACCTTGGCGACCTTCAGCTTGCCGCCGTAGGTCTCGGCCAGTTCGTCCAGGACCGGCGAAATCATCTTGCAGGGGCCGCACCATTCGGCCCAGAAGTCCACCAGCACCGGCTCGCCGGACTGCAGCACGGCGGCGTCGAAATCGGCATCGCCGACGTGGGTCACTTTGTCGCTCACGGGGATCTCCTGCGGGGTCCGCGGACGGGCGCGGACGGGTTCGGGCCGGGACGGCCTCCACGATTGGGGTAAACTGGGGCGTTCCGCGACCTTTTCAAGGTTACCCAGGTGGTCGCGCAACCCGGCACAGGGGGCGCAGTGTGCGACGCCGGTTCGGCCGATGCAAGCACACCCACCGCATTCACACGACACGCGCGCGGAACACAGCGACGCAAAAGAAGAAGGCATGAGCGACAAACCGTTAACCGACATCACGTTCTCCTCGTTCGACCTGCATCCGGCGCTGCTCGCCGGGCTGGAAGGCGCAGGTTTCTCCCGCTGCACGCCGATCCAGGCGATGACCTTGCCGGTCGCCCTGGCCGGTCGCGATGTGGCCGGCCAGGCGCAGACCGGCACCGGCAAGACGCTGGCATTCCTGGTGGCGGTGATGAACCGCCTGCTGAGCCGCCCGGCCCTGGCCGAGCGCAAGCCCGAGGATCCGCGCGCGCTGATCCTGGCGCCCACGCGCGAACTGGCCATCCAGATCCACAAGGACGCGGTGAAGTTCGGCGCCGACCTGGGCCTGCGCTTCGCCCTGGTCTACGGCGGCGTGGACTACGACAAGCAGCGCGAACTGCTGCAGAAGGGCGTGGACGTCATCATCGCCACCCCCGGCCGGCTGATCGACTACGTCAAGCAGCACAAGGTGGTCAGCCTGCACGCCTGCGAGGTGTGCGTGCTGGACGAAGCCGACCGCATGTTCGACCTGGGCTTCATCAAGGACATCCGTTTCCTGCTGCGGCGCATGCCCGAGCGCACCACGCGGCAGACGCTGCTGTTCTCGGCCACGCTGTCGCACCGCGTGCTGGAACTGGCGTACGAGCACATGAACGAGCCCGAGAAGCTCGTCGTCGAAACCGAGTTCATCACCGCGGCCAAGGTGCGGCAGAAGCTGTACTACCCGGCCGACGAGGAGAAGATCCCGCTGCTGATCGGCCTGCTGTCGCGCAGCGAGGGCGCGCGCACCATGGTGTTCGTCAACACCAAGGCCTTCGTCGAGCGCGTGGCGCGTGCGCTGGAGCGCGCCGGTTACCGCGTCGGCGTGCTGTCCGGCGACGTGCCGCAGAAGAAGCGCGAATCGCTGCTGAAGAAGTTCCAGGCCGGCCAGCTGGAGTTGCTGGTGGCCACCGACGTGGCCGCGCGCGGCCTGCACATCGACGGCGTGTCGCACGTGTTCAACTTCGACCTGCCGTTCGATGCCGAGGACTACGTGCACCGCATCGGCCGCACCGCCCGCCTGGGCGCCGAGGGCGATGCGATCAGCTTCGCCTGCGAGCGCTATGCGATGTCGCTGCCCGACATCGAGGCCTACATCGAGCAGAAGATCCCGTCCGAGCCGGTCACCGCGGAGCTGCTGACCGCGCTGCCGCGTCCGGAGCGCCCGAAGCCGGCCGCGGGCGAGGAAGAGGAGAGCATCGGCCAGATCTTCCGCGAGGCGCGCGAACAGAAGGCCGCCGACGAAGAACGCCGTGGGGGTGGCCGCAAGCCCGGTGGCGCCGGTGGTGCCGGTCGTCGCGAGGGCGGCCGCCGCGAAGGTCCGCGTTCGGGCGAGGGCAAGCCGCGCCCGCCGCGCGCACCGCGTCCGCCACGCCCCGAAGGCGAGGCTGCCGCGCCGGTGGCGCAGGCCGCCGAAGTGCCGCGTCCCGAGGCGGCCGCGCTGCCCGAAGGCGAGCGCAAGCCGCGCAAGCGCCGTCGCCGCCGTCATGGCCGCCCGCTGGAAGGGGCCGAGGGCGCCGTGGCGAATGCCGCGCCGGCCGCACCCAGGCCGGTCGCCGCACCCGGGCCCGCCGACGACAACGCGGGGTTCCTGACCCGGCTGGGCCGCAAGATCCGTTCGCTCGTCTCGGGCAACTGACCCCCGACACCTGTAGGAGCGCCCCATGGGCGCGATGCCTTTTGCCGGAAAGCATCCGGAGCAAAGCATCGCGCCCATGGGGCGCTCCTACAGAAGTGCGTTGGTCGCCATGGGTGCCGGTGCGCATCGCAACCGGCAGGCCGGCTCCGGCATAATCGACGCACATGAGCGTCCTGCGATTCGAAAACGTCAGCAAGCAATACCCCGGTGGCCACGCGGCGCTGGAGGATGTCAGCTTCGAAGTGGCCGAGGGCGAGATGCTGTTCGTCACCGGCCACTCCGGTGCGGGCAAGAGCACGCTGCTGAAGCTGATCCACCTGAGCGAGCGGCCCAGCCGCGGTGCGGTGGTGTTCGGCGGCAGGAACCTGCTGAAGGTGCGTGGCGGACGCATTCCGCTGCACCGTCGCCAGGTGGGCGCGGTCTACCAGGACCATCGCCTGCTCACCGACCGCACGGTGATGGAGAACGTATCGCTGCCGCTGATCCTGCGCGGCGACCGCCGTGGCGACATCGGCAAGCGGGTGCGCGAGGTGCTGGCGCGGCTGGGGCTTGGCCACCGGGAAAACGCGCTGCCCACCCAGCTGTCCGCCGGCGAGCAGCAGCGCGTGGGCATCGCCCGCGCGATCGTGGCCGAGCCGCGCCTGCTGGTGGCCGACGAGCCCACCGGCAACCTCGATCCGACGCTGGCGGCGGAGATCATGTCGCTGTTCGCGTCCATGCCCGAGCGGGGGACCAGCGTGCTGGTGGTCAGCCACGACCTGTCGCTGCTCAAGCGCATGAAGAAGCGCGTGCTGATCCTCGACCACGGCAAGCTGGTCGACGACATCTCCCCGGCGGACCTGGCCGAATGAGCGAGGCGAAGAACAGCCGCGCGCAGGCGCGTTCCGGTGCGGGCATCTGGCTGGACCAGCATCTCTACAGTTTCGTGTCCAGCCTGGGACGCGCCGTGCGCCGCCCATGGGCCACGCTGCTGACGGTCGGCGTGATGGCGGTGGCGTTCGCGCTGCCGCTGGGGCTGTGGCTGGCATTGCAGAACGTGGGCCACTTCGCCGGCGACGTGCAGCAGTCGCGCGAGATCGACCTGTTCCTGACCCCCGAGACGCCGGTGGCGCGTGCGCAGGCGTTGGCCGAGGCGCTGCGTGCGCGCGACGACGTGGCCCGGGTGGAACTGCGCACGCCGGAGCAGGGCCTGGCGGAGTTCCGCCAGCGCAGCGGGCTGGCCGGCTCGCTGGACCTGCTGGAGGGCAATCCGCTGCCGGCCGTGCTGGTGGTGGTGCCCGAAGGCGACGAGGCAAGGCTGGTCGCCGCGCTGGAGGCGTTGCCGGAAGCCGATCTGCTCCAGCACGATGCGGCCTGGCGCGAGCGGCTGGCCGGCTGGATGGGGTTCGGTGAACGCCTGACCTGGGTGCTGGCCGCCCTGTTCGGCCTGGGTGCGTTGCTGGTGGTGGGCAATACCGTGCGGCTGGACATCCAGTCGCGGCGCGAGGAGATCGGCGTACTGCAGTTGCTCGGCGCCAGCGACGGTTTCATCCGCAGGCCCTTCGTCTACCTGGGGGCCTGGTACGGCCTGGCGGCCGGCGCGCTGGCCCTGGGGCTGCTGACGCTGGCCGCGCTGGCCCTGCGCGACCCGCTGGCCGCGCTGGCGCGCAGCTATGGCAGCCCGTTCGCGCTGTCCGGGCTGGACCCGCTGGGCGCGGCGGCCGTGGTGCTGGCGGCCACGGCCGTGGGCTGGCTGGGGGCATGGCTGGTGACCGGCCACTTCTTGCGTCAGACTCGCCCGACTGCCACCTGACTTCCCGCATCTTCATGGCTCAAGAGCTCCGGCATCTGATCAGCGACGCGCCCCGCGTGATGGTGGTGGATGGGTCGAAGCTGGTGCGCAAGCTGATCGCCGACGTGCTGCAGCGCGAAGTACCGGGCGTGCAGGTGATCGGCTGTTCCAGCATCGCCGAGGCCCGCGTTGCGCTGGAGCAGGGCGAAGTGCACCTGGTCACCACCGCCCTGGCGCTGCCCGACGGCGACGGATTGGAGATCGCGCGCAGCGTGCGCGAGGCGGCGGGCCAGGCCTACGTGCCGGTGATCGTGGTGTCGGGCGATGCCCAGCAGCACCTGGAGGAGCGCCGCTTCACCGAGTTCGTCACCGACTACTTCGACAAGGCCCTGGGCCACGAGGCGCTGGCGGCCTTCATCCGCGGCTACGTGCAGCCCGAGCCGGTGGTGGGTGCGACGATCCTCTACATCGAGGACAGCCGCGTGGTGGCCGAGACCACGCGGCGCATGCTGGAGCGGCAGTCGCTCAACGTGGTGCACGTGTTGAAGGCGGAGGACGCCTTCGCTCTGCTCACCGCCGAATCGCTGGGCCTGTCCACGCACAAGTTCGACCTGGTGCTGACCGACGTGATCCTGAAAGGAGAGCTGAGCGGGCGCGACATCGTGCAGCGCATCCGCGTGGATTTCGCCTACGGCAAGCGGCGCCTGCCGATCCTGGTGATGACCGGCGACAGCAACCGCGACAACCAGGCCGAGTTGCTGCAGGCCGGCGCCAACGACCTGGTGCTGAAGCCGATCGCCGAGCGCCTGCTGGTGACCAAGGTGTTGTTCCAGCTGCGCCTGGCGCGCATGGACGAATCGCGCGCGCTGGTCTGAGGCGCGTGCGTCCGGCATGACCGAGGCAGACCGCATCAGGCTGGAGCCTTCCTGGAAGGCGCGCATCGGCGACTGGCTGCAGCGTCCGGAGATGCGCGAGCTGTCCGCCTTCCTGCGCCAGCGCAAGGCCGCGGGCGCGCGCATCTACCCGCCGGGACCGCAGATCTTCGCGGCCTTCGACGCCACGCCGTTCGACGCGGTGAAGGTAGTGATCCTGGGGCAGGATCCCTACCACGGTCCCGGGCAGGCGCACGGACTGTGCTTCTCGGTGCTGCCGGGCGTGCCGGTGCCGCCGTCGCTGGCGAACATCTTCAAGGAACTCAATGCCGACCTGGGTATCGCGCCGCCGGACCATGGCTGCCTGCTGCCGTGGGCGCGCCAGGGCGTGCTGTTGCTCAATGCCGTGCTGACGGTCGAGGAAGGACGCGCCGGCGCCCACCAGGGCAAGGGCTGGGAAGGCTTCACCGACCACGCCATCGAGACGCTGGCGCGTGAGCGCGAAGGGTTGGTGTTCCTGCTGTGGGGCAGCTACGCGCAGGCCAAGGGCAAGGTGATCGACACGCGTCGCCACCGCGTGCTGCGCGCCCCGCATCCCTCGCCGTTGTCGGCGCACCGCGGCTTCCTGGGCTGTGGGCATTTCAGTGCGACCAACCAGTACCTGACGCAGCGCGGGCAGGTGCCGATCGACTGGCGGTTGCCGCCGCGCGACCAGCTGGCGCTCTGACGCGCACGTGTGTCTCTGTAGGAGCGGGCCATGCCCGCGATGCTTTTGTGTGCGATCCGACCGAAGAGCATCGCGGGCATGGCCCGCTCCTACAGTCTTTTTTTATCAGCGCGTACGGCGCCGCTTCTGCGGTGGCGAAACCGGGGGCGGTGGCGTGACCGGGATGTTCTTGATCTCGGCCTGCAGCTCATCCAGCATCGGCACCATCTTCTGCTGCACGGCGGTCATGATGTTCTGCATCAGCGCCGGGTTCTTGTCCAGCATGCGCTGGCCGGCGGCGCTTTCGTAGAATTTGGTGATCGCGCGCACATCCTCGCGCGTGTAGGTCTTCTTGTAGACGTCCAGGTACACCGGGCGCATTTGCTCCCACGACAGTGCCTTGCGCACGATCTCCCGGGTCTTGGCCTGGATGCGCGCCACCTCGGCCTTCTGTTCCTCGGTCATTTCCTTGCCGGCGAAATGCTTGTCGAACTCCTGCTGCTGCACCGCCTCCATCTGCGGGACCACGCCGGCCAGCAGGCTTTCGGCGCGGGACGCCTTCAGCAGGCGGTCGATGTCGGCATCGGTGGGCTCGGCGGCGAAGACCGGCGCGGACGCCAGCAGGGCGAGGGCGAACAGGAGGCGCGGCAGGGCGCGGGCCGTGGTCGACGTGAGGTAGGACATGCGGCGTGGACGGCGTGGGCGGCTCGGAGTCGGGGGCGTAGGGTGCCTGTCCGGGAGTAAATCTGGTGTTAATCGGCGGCGATCGGGGCGCCAGCGCGCTGCGAACGGACCCACATCCTGACTACAATCCGCGCATGGGGAGCACCGCACTCGAAATCACGCCGACGCTGTCGATACCCGACGACGAACTCGTCGAACGGTTCGTGCGCGCCAGCGGCGCGGGCGGGCAGAACGTCAACAAGGTGGCCACGGCGGTGGAATTGCGCTTCGACGTGGCGGGTTCGCCGTCGCTGCCGGACGCCCTGCGCGAGCGCCTGCTGTCCAAGCGCGACCGCCGCCTCACCGACGAGGGCGTGCTGGTGATCGACGCGCAGCGCTTCCGTACGCAGGACCGCAACCGGCAGGACGCGCGCGAGCGCCTGGCCGCGCTGATCGCCGCCGCGCTGGTGGTGCCGAAAAAGCGCATCGCCACCAAGCCTTCGCGCGCCGCGAAGGCGCGCCGGCTGGACGCCAAGCGCGAGCGCAGCCAGGTCAAGCGCGGCCGTTCGCAGAAGAACCAATGGGAGTAACCGCTTGAGCCACGACATCGTCCCGCGCATCCCGCCGAACATGCCGCAGGTGCCGCCCAACCGCTTCACCCGCTGGATGGGCCGCACCTTCCTGCGCGTGTCCGGCTGGAAGATCGTCGGCACGCTGCCGGACATCCCCAAGCTGGTGATGATCGTGGCGCCGCATTCGTCCAACTGGGACGGCATCTGGGGAATGGCGGCGAAGATCGCGATGGGCTTCCAGGTGCGCGTGCTGGGCAAGGCGCAGCTGTTCTGGTGGCCGCTGTCGCCGCTGCTGCGCAAGCTGGGCGTGGTGCCGGTGGATCGCAGCTCGCCGCAGGGCACGGTGGAACAGGCGGTCCGCATGATCCGCCAGTCCGACAGGATGTGGTTCGCGTTGACGCCGGAAGGCACCCGCAAGCGCGTGGACAAGTGGAAGGGCGGCTTCCTGAAGATCGCCCAGCAGGCGCAGGTGCCCATCCTGATGGCGTATTTCCACTACCCCGAGAAGACCATCGGCATCGGCGAGGTGTACTACCCCACCGGGGACATGGACGCCGACATGGCCGCGATCCGCGCGTGGTACCGGCCGTGGCAGGGAAAGAACCGCGGCACGGTGTGAGATCCGGCGGGCTTGGGCCCGGTCGGGACTAAATCAGCGCGTACGCCGGGATGACGAAGCGGTCGTCGTGCCAACGAAGGCCGGGACCCCTCCTGATCCTGCGGGTGCCTGGATCGGCTTGCGGCGGCTGCGGATTGTTCGGGCAGGTGTGCACGGCAAAAGCAAAATGGATCCCAGCGTGCGCTGGGATGACGGGAGGGGGTTTCCCGCGAGGTTTCAGGGCGGCGTCTGGTTCGTGCGGAAGACGCCGGGTCCCAGCGAAGGCCGGGACCCCTCCTGATCCTGCGGTTGCCTGGATCGGCCTACGGCGGCGGCGGATTGTTCGGGCAGGTGTCCACGGCAAAAGCAAAATGGATCCCAGCATTCGCTGGGATGACGGGACGGGATTTCCCGCGAGGTTTAAGGGCGGCGTCCTGTTCGTGCGGAAGACGCCGGGTTCCGGCGTGCGCCGGGATGACGGATCGCGAATCTTCTTCGCTGTCGGCCAGTGAGGTCCCGAAAAGAAAAAGGCCCGCCTTGCGGCGGGCCTGCTCCCTTCCATGGGGTGCTCGTTACAGCGGCGCGCCGCCCAGCTTCCACGTGACCTGCAGGAAGTAGCTGCGGCCGGTGGAGTCGAACCAGGACGTGTCGTAGTACGGGTAGTTCGCCCAGGTGGCGTCCTTGGGCGGCATGTCGTCCAGCAGGTTGTTGACGGTCAGCGACACGCGCAGGTGGTCGTTGATGTCGTAGCGCGCGCCGGCGTTGAAGCGCCACGTGGCCTTGGTCCACGCGTCGTTGTCGTAGTTGGCGACGCGGCCCAGGTAGTTGCCGAACACACTGGCGCCCCACGCGTTGCGGTCCCAGCTGATGCCCAGGTTGCCCTTCTGGCGAGGCAGCGTGGTGGCGCTGAAGCCGACGTCCAGCATGTCTTCTTCCGGATCGCCGGGGTACTGCTGGCGCGTGTGCTTGTCGGTCCAGGTGTAGCTGCCGGTGAAGCGGAAGTCGCCCGCGTTGGCCGTCTGCAGGCGGTAGTTCGCCGTCACGTCGACGCCGGAGGTCTCCTCGCTGGCGATGTTGATCGGCGCGAAACGCACGCTGGTGATGTTGCCGTCCGCATCGCGGATCACGCGGGCAAGGGCGTCGACGCAGGTCGGCGAGTTCACGTCGACGGTCTGGCCCGAGTCGGTCACGCCGAGGCGGCAGTTGGCTTCGTCGATGCGCAGCTGCTCGCGGCTCTGCGCCTGCACCTGGTTGGACACGCGGATGCGGTAGTAGTCCACCGCCAGGTCGAAGTTGGCGAACGGCGACCACACGAAGCCGGCCGAGAACGACTTGCTGGTCTCCACGTCCAGGTCCATGTTGCCGGTGTAGACGTCGAACGTGTTGATGTCCCAGGTGCCGTCGTCGTAGCACTCGCCATCGCTGAACCCGGGCTGGTCGGTGCGGCACTGGTAGTAGTCGGTCGACAGCGTGCGGTAGTAGTCGTCGCCGGCGAACAGGTAGTGCATGTCGGGCGCGCGGAAGCCGGTGCCGTAGGAGCCGCGCACCAGCAGCGTGTCGACCGGGCGCCATTCCAGGCCCGCGCTGTAGGTGAACTTGCCCGGGTTCTTGTTGCCGTACTCGTAGCGGTCGTAGCGGCCGGCCAGGCTGGCCTGCAGCGATGACAGCAGCGGCAGGCGGAACTCGCCGGCCACGCTCCAGCGGTCGCGGTCGCCCCTGCCGTCGCCGTAGCGCGGGCCGTAGTAGGCGCCGGCGGTCAGGGCGAGCGGATCGGGGTTGATCTCGTACGACTGCTGGCCGTACTCGATCGCGGCGGCGAAGCCCACGTCGCCGGCCGGCAGGGTGAACAGCACCGGCGTGTCGAGGGTGAAGCTGAGGTTGTCGTTGTCGGCCTTCGGGTGGAAGGTGGACATCGCCGCGATGGTGGCGAACTCGGCCGGCGTCAGCGGCGTGAACAGGCGTGCCGGATCCGGGCTGTAGATCGCGTAGCCGTCGGCGTCGTAGCCCTGCAGCGGGCCGAGGAAGAGTTCGTTGGCGGCGGCGGCGCGGATGCGCGGCATGCCCACGTCGGCCTTGTACTGCGAGTGGTTGTAGGCGGCTTCCCAGTTCCAGTTGTCGCCGAATGCACCCTGCAGGCCCGTCGTCACGCCGAAGGTCTTCTGGGTGGTGGTGTTCATGCGGTTGCGCAGCCCGCCCATCTCCTCGGGCGTGAACTGGCGCGACCAGACCTCGTAATGGCCGCTGACGGCGTTGTAGAACACCTTGTCGTTGTTGTCGGTGGAGTTGGGGTCGTGGAACTCCCAGCCCATGACGTCGCTGACCACGTCGTTGCCGTTGGTGCCAGTGAGCAGCTTCACGTCCTGGCGGCCCAGCTGGACGTCCGCGAACCACGACAAGGTGTCGGAGAAGCGGTACTCGAACGAGCCGTAGGCGTTGAAGCCCTTGCGCTCGTTCTGGATCGTCCGGTACGCGATGGCGCGCTCGCTGCCGCAGTAGGGCTCGCCCCAGCGGTTTTCCGCGAGCGCGGTGGTGCCTTCGTTCAGCCCGCTCATCGCCGCGCAATCGTCGGCGGGACCGACGAGGACATCGTCGTCCCAGTCGTAGCGTTGCGCGGTGAGCCGCGGCAGGCGACGGCGCGAGGTCGGCGCGTCGAGGGTGGAGTCCTGGTTGCTGCGCTCGTAGCCCCACAGCGGGCGCTTGTCGAGCAGCTCCAGGCCGACGATGCCGCTGAACGCATCGCGCTCGAAGCCGGTGGTCAAGGTCAGCTTGTGCGATTCGCCGCCGCCGCGCTCGGTGTCGCCGTAGCGGTAGTCGATGATGGTGCCGTCGATGGACTTCTTCAGGATGAAGTTGATCACGCCGGCCATGGCGTCCGAGCCGTAGACCGCCGAGGCGCTGCCGGTCAGCACTTCGATGCGGTCGATCATGCCCAGCGGGATGTTGCCGATGTCGGTGAAGTTGCTGCGGCCGTTGAGCGGCAGCGGGAAGTCGGCGATGCGGCGGCCGTTGATCAGCACCAGGGTGTGGTTGGGACCCAGGCCGCGCAGGTCGACCGCCTGTGCGCCGGGCGTGGACTGGGCGCTGGTGGTGTTCTGCTGTCCCTGCACGCTGCCGCTGTTCTGGCTCAGCGAACGCAGCACCTCGGGCACCGAGGTCAGGCCGGCGGCCTGGATCTGCTCCGCGGTCACCACGGTGATCGGTGCCGGGCCTTCGATCTGCGCACGCGGGATGCGCGAGCCGGTGACCTGCAGGGTCTCCAGCTGGGTTACGGGTTCTTCGACCTGCGCGGCACCGCCTCCGGGAGGCGCCTCCTGAGGCGCGGGACGCGGCGCCGGGGCACGACGCGGCGTGGCGTCCGCCTGCACGATCAACACCGCACCCGAGGCGTCGCGCCTGGCCTCGAAGCCACTGCCCTTCAGCAGGCGCTCCAGGGCCTGGTCGGTGGTCGCGGCGCCCTGCACGCCGGGAGTGCGGCGGCCCTTCATCTGGTCGGCGCGGTACACCAGCTGGGTGCCGGACTGCTTGGCCAGCGTGTTCAGCGCCGTGGCCAGCTCGCCGGCGGGCAGGTCGATGCGGCCGGGGGCCGCCTGGGCCTGCGCGGACAGCGCCGCGCTACAGGCCATGCTCAACAGCAGGACTCGCATTGGATACCGCATGGACGACTCTCCCCGGGGGCGCTCGGAATGGCGCCTTCTGGACATCAGGACGAACGAACCGGACAAATCCCCCCGCGACGTTCGTCGCTGGCGCGACGGCCCGCTAGCGTGCGTGCAGGACGATGCGCTCCGGGTGCCGCTCCACGCGTACCGGGAACCCCTGTTCCAGCAGGCGCGCGAAGCCCTCGGCATTGGACCAGCGGAAATTGCCGCCCACGCGCAGGTCGGCCACCGTGGCGTCGCCCAGTTCCAGCTTGCGTGCATTGAAGCGGTTGAACTCGGCGGCGGCCTCGGCCAGCGAGGTGTCGTCGAAGGTCAGGAATCCCTCGCGCCATTCCAGGTAGCGTTCGGCATCGGCCACCGGGACCGAGCGCACCAGCACGCCGTTGCGCCCGGCGGTGGCCACGCTGCCGGCCGGCAGCAGCGCCACCGGCTGCGCGCGCCCGTCGTCGCCGGTGCGGGTTTCAAGGCGCACCTTGCCCTGGGTCACCACCACGCGCACGTCCTCGGGGTTGCGGCGCACGGAGAAGCGGGTACCCACGGCGGCGACGCGGCGGCCCTGCGCTTCCACCACGAAGGGGCGCCGCCGGTCGTGGGCCACGTCGAAGAAGGCCTCGCCGCGCGTGAGCGCGATATGGCGTTCCTGGCGGGTGATCCGCACGTCGAGCCGGCTGTCGCTGCTGAGGGTGGCGGTGGAGCCGTCGGGCAGGGTCAAGGTCTGGACCTGGCCGACGGCACTGGCGTAGTGCGCCTGCTGGCGTCCGGTCAGCTGCCAGCCGCCCCATGCGGCCGAGCCCAGCGCCAGCATCGCCAGCGCGGCCGCCACGCCGTGCCGCCAGCGGCCCGTACGCGCGTGCGCACGGCGCGGCGCGAAGGTGATGCCGCGCAGGTCGGGCAGGGCAGGCGCATCGCTCGCCGTCCGCGGCGGCGGCCCGCCCGCCGGCAGGCCGGCCGCCAGCGCCTGCAGGCGGCCGGCCTCGGCCCAGGCGGCTTCCAGCCTCAGGAACGCGACCTTGTGGCGCGCCGACGCCGACAGCCACGCCTCCAGCGCCTGCTGGTCGTGCGGCGCCCAGTCGCCCGCGTCGCGGCGGACCAGCCAGTCCGCCGCCTGCTGTTCAATCTGCCTGCTGTCGGTCATGTCCATCGTCCTCGTCCATGACAAGGCGGGCATTCCTGCGCCCGCCCGGCGCGTGCGCGTCGTCGCCACCGTACAGATGGTCGGCGATCAGGCGCATCCCCTTGGCCAGATGTTTTTCCACGGTCTTCTCGCTGATGCCCAGGCGCGCGGCGACCGCCTTCTGCGGCAGCTCCTCCACGCGTCGCAGCCACACCACTTCGCGGCAACGGTCGGGGAGTCGGTCCAGGGCCTCCACCACGCGCTTGAGCGCCTGGCGGGTCCCGGTCCAGCGCTCGGGCGACACCTCGTCGATCAGGTAGACGTTCGAGGACTCGAAATCACCCACCGGCTCGATCGACACCACCCGGCTGCGCCGCAGGCGGTCGGTCATCAGGTGGCGCGCGGTGGCGAACAGGAAGGCCTTGGGCGTGTCCGGGCGCATGCGCCCGGCGGCTTCGTAGACCCGCGCATAGACCTCCTGGCGCAGGTCGTGCCATTCGTCGCGGTGCGGCCAGTGGCGTTGCAGGAACAGCGCCAGTGCCCGTTCATGGACCAGCACTTCGCGGACGAACCATGCATCGAATTCAGTGGGCATGCCCGCACTCTAGCCCAAGCGCGCGCGCCGCGGCATGGGGGAAGCGCGGCCCCGCTTCGTCTCCACAAGTCACCGGTGCGTGGCATCCTGCCGCGACCTTCGACGTGGAGTGAATGGCATGGTGTCTGTCCTTGGTGCGGTACGGCGCGGTGCGCTGGGCATGCTGTTGCTGGCGGTGGCCGTGCCGGCGTTGGCGGCCAGGCCCGCCCACTACGTGCTCGGCGACGTGTCGGCCCGGACGCCGGGCCAGGTCCAGCCGGGCCTGCTGCTGATGGGCGGGGGCGACCGCAATTTCGAGGCCATGCGCTGGTTCATGAAGAAGGCCGGCAACGGCCACATCGTGGTGCTGCGCGCCTCGCAGGCGGGCGAGATCGGCGAGGAATTCTTCAACGAGGTCGGCGGCATCGCCTCGGTGGAGACCTACGTGTTCAGCGACCGCGAAGGCGCGAGCGATCCGGCCGTGCTGCGCAGCCTGAAGCGCGCCGACGGCATCTTCCTGGCCGGCGGCGACCAGTCGCGCTACGTGCGTTACTGGCGCGGCACGCCGGTGGGCGCGGCGCTGGATGCGCACGTGCGCGCGGGCAAGCCGCTGGGCGGCACCAGCGCCGGCCTGGCCATGCAGGGCGAATACCTCTACGGCGCGATGGACGGCGGCAGCGTGATCAGCCCGCATGCGCTGGCCGACCCACTGGGTCCGAACAACACCATCGAGACGGGTTTCCTGCAGCTGGCGCTGCTGAAGGGCGTCATCACCGATACGCACTTCAGCGAGCGCAACCGCCTGGGCCGGCTGATCGCCTTCGTCGCCAAGGCCGAATCGCTGGCCGGCCGCCCCATCCTGGGCCTGGGCGTGGATGAAGACGCCGCGGTCGCCGTGGAAGGCGACGGCACCGCGCGCGTGTACGCCACCGCGCCGGGCGCCGGCGCCACGGTGGTGAAGGGCGGCTTCGCGCAGAAGCAGGCCGAAGACGAGCCGATGAACCTGGAGCGCGTGGACACCGTCATCGCAGGCGTCGATTCGGTGCTGCACCTGCCCGGCGGACGCGTCGACAACCCGGCGGCCGAGCGTCGCTACGCGGTGCGCAACGGCGTGCTGGTGGCGATGGATTCGCCGCTGCTGGTGATCCATGGCGGCGCGGGCGTGGAGCGCGCCGGCATGACCCCGGCCGACGAGGCCGCCGCGCGCACCGCACTGGAAGCGGCGCTGCGCGCGGGCCATGCGCAGCTGAAGGCCGGCAGGCCCGCGCTGGATGCGGTGACCGCCGCGATCACCGTGCTGGAGGATGCGCCGCAGTTCAACGCCGGCCGCGGCGCGGTATTCACCCACGACGGCAGGAACGAACTGGATTCCTCGATCATGGACGGCGCCACCGGCAAGGCCGGTGCGGTCGCCGGCGTGCACCGCGTCAAGAACCCGATCACCCTGGCGCGCGCGGTGATGGACAGGTCGCGCCACGTGATGATGGTCGGCGGCGGCGCCGAGGCGTTCGCGAAGGAGCAGGGCATCGCCCTGGTCGAGCCGTCCTACTTCCGCACCGAGAAGCGTTGGCAGCAGCTGCAGAACGCGCTGAAGGAAGAGAAGCAGGCGCAGGCGGGCAACACGCCGCAGGAGCTGCCGGGCAAGGCCTACTTCGGCACGGTCGGTGCGCTGGCGCTGGATGCGAAGGGCCAGCTGGCCGCGGGCACGTCCACCGGCGGCATGACCAACAAGCGCTACGGCCGCGTGGGCGACTCGCCGATCATCGGCGCGGGCACCTGGGCCGACGACCGCTGCGCGTTCTCCGGCACCGGTTGGGGCGAGTACTACATCCGTGCCGCGGCCGCGCACGAGGTCTGCGCCCGCGTGCGCCTGGCCGGCCACAGCATCGCGCGCGCCGCCGACAGCGTGATCAACCGCGACATCCCCAAGGCCGGCGGCGACGGTGGCGCAATCGCGCTGGGTGCCGACGGCAGCATGGCATTCCCGTTCAATACCGAGGGCATGTACCGCGGCTGGATCGGCGCCGACGGCGTGCCGCATGTGGCCATCTACAAGGAAGACCCGCTGCCCGCGCGCTGAGCCCGATGGCGCTATGCTCCGGCTGTCGCCGGGGAGAGACGAAGCATGCGCAAGTGGTGGGGAATCGGGCTGTTGATGGTGGCCCTCAGTGCGGCGTCGGCCGAGCCGGCGCGCGAGCCGATCCATTTCCGCGCCCATGCGCGGGTGGCGCTGGATGCGCAGGGCGTGCCGCGACAGGTCGAGGTGGACCCGAAGCTGCCCGCCGTGATCCGCGAAGCGATCGCGCAGCGCGTGGGGCAATGGCGTTTCGAGCCGGCCCGGGCCGACGGACCACCGCGTGCGGGCGCCACGACCGTCTTCGTGGATGCGTGTGCCGTGCCTGCGGACAATGGCGACATGCGGCTGGCGGTGGACTATGGCTGGAATGGTCCGGGCTACGCCGATGGCCGCTATTTCCCTCCGGCGCCGCGGTATCCGGTCGAGGCGGCGAAGCGGAACAAGGGCGGAGCGTTCCGCGTGGTGGTGCGGATCGGCACGGACGGTCGTGCGCAAGTGGAACAGATCGAAACCCGGCAGGGCCAACTGCCCCTGTTCGAGCAGGCGCTGCGCACCTGGGTGGCCTCCCTGCGCTACCTGCCCGAGGAGATCGACGGGGCGCCCGTCGCCACCCGCATGGCGATCCCCGTGGACTTTGCGATGGGCGGCCCGGGCATGCACGAGTACAGGCGGCAGGAGCGCGAGGCCCGGCAGCGCTCCCCCGAATGCAGGGCGGCGATGGGGGCAGAGGACGCCTCCCCTTCGCAACCGGTGGTGCTGGATTCCCCGTTCAGGCCGGTCACGGCCGGGTAGGCGGGGTCCGCGGGGAACCCGTGCCCTCCGGATTGGCGGGGCGCTCCCCTCTGCATCCCCTGTCGCCGCTCCACCGAACCCTGATATCCCGGCAGAACATGGGCCCCTCTGGCCGCGCCCCTGCGGCTGCAACTGTGACGCAGTTATCAAATGTGCCGTCTGTAAGTTAAGATACAGATCACACTTTGGGTCCACCCCGCCTCGCCAGGACCGGCGCCACGGGAGGGTCCCACCACAGGGGCAGGCGGGGCCATCCGGGAGGTCCGATCCGGGCAGCGCCTCGTCAACAGACGCGTCAGGGGTTCCGTTCGTCGATGTCGTACCGCGCTCATGGTGATCTGCGCCCGAGCGGCGCGCCTTCCACACGCCACCCGCACGCTCCCTGCTCCGCGGTCGCCGCACCGGTGCGGCGCCGACGGCCTGGCGCCTTCGGGGCCGGCCTGGTGCTCGTCGGCCTGCTGCTGGCCGGCCCTGCGCTGGCGCTGATCACTGCGGGCTGGACGACCAACGGCAGCGCCTCGGCCAGTGCCACCGTCAACGGCATCACCGTGACATTGACGGGGCAGGCGGACGAGGCGTATTCGGCCGGCACGTTCAACAGCACCGGCTGGTGGAGCGATCCGTACGGCGGTGGCGTCAACGGTGGCCCCTCGCTGACGATGGTCTACGACAGTGCCGGCACGCGGAACTACGTGTTCACCTTCAGCAAGGCCGTCGACAACCCGGTGCTGCATGTGGATCGCCTGGGCGGCTTCTACGACAACAACCGGCCCAACGGCACACGCTGGACCTTGACCGGCTTCACCGCCGCGGGTGGGGCGGTGGCGCTGGAACGGCTGTCGGGCAACGCCCAGTTCACCGTGACGCCGGAGCAGAACCGCTTCGCGCGCGCGACGACCGGCACCTTCGGCGGGACCGGCTCGTCCGAGTGCCTGTCCACGTCCAACGGCACTGCCTGTGGGTCGGTCCGCTTCAATGGTACGGGCATCACCCGGCTGACCTTCGCGGTGGAAATGGCGGGCGATCGTGGCGCGGGCGACGAGCTGGAACTGCGCTGGAGTTTCGATGGCGCGAAGCTGATCGTGCGCAAGCAGTCCGCCGGCGGCACGGGCACGTTCGGCATCACCGCCAACAATGCGCTGTCGCAGGCGTTCAATCTGGTCACCACGGCGCAGAACGTGCCGGTGGCGTCGAACGCGTATCCGCTCACCAACCACGCGGCGGCGATCACGCTGACCGAATCCAGCGTCCCTTCCGGTTATGTCCTGCTGGCGGCCGCCTGCACCGACCAGAACGGGGCCACGGTGGCCGCCACGGTGGACACGGCAGCGCGCCGGGTCACCCTTGCGTCCGCCGACTACCGCGCCAACCAGACCATCACCTGCACGCTGAGCAACGCCGCACCCGCGACCCTGGCCTTGGCCAAGACCTGGACCCATGCCGCGGTCAACGACAGCGCCACCTTGTCGGCCAGCGGCGGCACGAACACCGCCACGCTCGCATCCGTCGCCAACAGCGCCGCCGAGACCGATACCGGCGCCGCCGTAAAGGTGGCGCCGGGCGATGTCGTCACCCTGTCCGAAACGCCGGGCGCGGGCAATGCGCGTCCCTACACCGCCAGCGCATGGACGTGCACCGGCGGCAAGCTGAGCGGGAACACGCTGACCCTCACCGATGCGCACGCCGGACAGGCGATCCTCTGTTCCATCACCAACAGCGCGCGGGCGACCGACGTGTCGGTGGTCAAGTCGGCGGCGATGGGCCCGGTGAACAGCGGGCAGCTGACGAACTTCACCGTCGTCGTCTCCAACGCAGGTCCGCTTGCGGCCGATGGCGCGATGGTGAGCGACACGCCCGGCGCCGGACTGGACTGCCCGGCCTCGGGCACTCCGATCACCTGCAGCGCCAGTGGTGGCGCCGCCTGTCCCGGCGCAGGCTCGCTGCCGGGTCTGGTGGGGGCGGGCGTGGCGGTGCCGACCCTGCCGGCCGGCGGGACCGTGACCTTCACGGTGCCCTGCCAGGTGACGGCCAGCGGCCTGTAGGTCCGCGCGCGCTTCCCAAGCGCGTCGCCAGTCTCCATGATGCGGCGTCCCGAACCACCGCAATGAAGTGATGAGTCGTACTGCCTGGGCATGGGCGGTGGTGGTGCTGACCACCGTCGCGCTCGCCGCGACCTTCCTGGTCACCCCCCGTTTCCCCGTTCCCATGCCCGAATCCGGCCCGCCCGCCACGCCGTTCGGATGGGCCGGACAGCTGTCATGGGTGGCCGGGGATGGCATGCGCGGGCTCCGGGACGGGGCCGGCACCCTGGCCCGCTTCGATGACCCCTGGGGCATCGTGGTGGCGGCCGACGGTACGCGCTATGTCGCCGACGCCGGCGACAACAACCTGATCCGCCGCATCGCCCCCGACGGGACGGTGTCGACCCTGGCGGGCGGACGCGAAGGGTTCGCCGACGGCAGTGGCGCGACGGCCGCCTTCCATACGCCCTCGGCGCTGGCGCTGGATGGCGACGGCAACCTGTATGTCGCCGACACCGGCAACCATGCCATCCGCAAGGTCACCCCGCAGGGCGTGGTGAGCACGCTCGCCGGCGGAGGCGGCCCCGGCTTCCGCGACGGGCCGGGCGGGCAGGCGCTGTTCAACGGACCCATCGGCGTGGCCGTGGATGGCGCGGGCCGGGTCTACGTGGCCGACACCTACAACGACCGCATCCGTGTGATCGGCCGCGAGGGTCAGGTGAGCACGCTGGCCGGCGGTGACCGCCCCGGGTTCCAGGATGGCACCGGCGACCAGGCGCGCTTCGATACACCCACCGCCGTGGCGGTGGATGCGACGGGGGTCGCGTGGGTGGCCGACCTGGGCAACGATGCGATCCGCCGCATCGGGCCGAAGGGCGGCGTCAGCACGCTTCCGCTGCAGCCCGACCTGGACACGCAGGCCGGGCCGCGCCGCCCGCTGGCGCTGGCGCTCACCCACGATGGCCACCTGTACGTGGGCGAGCTGTCCACCGGCCGCGTGATGCAGGTGATGCGCGATGGACGCTGGCGGGCCCTGGCCGGCCATCTGCCGGGGCAGCGGTTCTCGCGGACGGCAGGCCTGGCCGTCGATGCCGCCGGCGACGTGTACGTCACCGACGCGGGCAGCCATCGCGTGCATCGCATCGTACCGATGGCGCCGGGTGCGGCGGCCGTCGTCACGCCGGTCGGTCCCGCGCCGGACGATCCTCTGCCCGATACCGGTGGCCGCTGGCCGCTCGCGCCGCAGGATGGATGGCACGAGGTCGTGGGGACGCTGGGCGAAGTGCGCGGCGACTACCAGGGCGAGAGCCGCCACCACCTGCACGGCGGGCTCGACATCCGCGGCGATGTGGGCGCCACGGTGCTGGCCATCGCCGATGGCAAGGTCGGCAGCCCCGCGGCCGCATGGGGTTTCGATGGCCTGGGCGAAGGGCTGGCGGTCGGCCCGCTGGGCTACATCCACATGAAGGTGGGGCGCGCGCCAAGCGGCCAACTTCTCGATGCCGCGCGCTTCCAGTTGCTGCATGACTTCAGCGGCGACCCGTCCCGGATCCGCGTGCGCCGCGGCACCCGCTTCTCCGTGGGCGACGCGCTGGGCACGGTGAACCGCATGGCGCACGTGCACCTGTCTCTCGGCCCGTCCGGTTACGAGCGCAATGCGATCGCACTGGGCTTCGCCGGCTTCAGCGATGCCTATCCGCCGCGCATCGACGAGGTGACCCTGTTCGATACGCTGGACCAGCCCCTGGACGCGCGACAGGACGGCCGGCTGGTGGTGCCCCGCGACCTGCGGGGCGTGCGCATCGTGGTGGATGCCTGGGACCAGGTGGACCGCAACCTGCCGCGCAGGCGCCTGGGCCTGCATGCGCTGGGCTACCAGTTGCTGCACCACGACGGCACGCCGGTGCCCGGCTTCGAAACGCCGCGCATGACCATCGATTTCCAGCGCCTGCCCGCCGACGATGCCGTGCAGGTGGCCTATGCGCCGGGCAGCGGCATCACCGTGCACGGCAGCGCCGTCACCCGGTTCCGCTACAGCGTCACCAACACCGTGCGCGATGGCGCCTGGGCCGAAGGCGCGTGGCAGCCCGAGGTGCTTGCGCCCGGCGACTACGTGCTGCGCATCACCGCCCGCGACCACAGCGGCAATGAGGCGCAGGGTCGCCGCGACCTGCCGCTGCGCCTGCCCTAGCTGCGGGAGCGGCGTGTCGATCGCCGCCCCTTCCATTCGTCGTCTCCCTGAAAGCGCCGGATCGCCCGGTGCCACGCGCGAAGGAGAACCCGAATGAAAGTCATGGTCCTGGTGAAGGCCAGCCCCGCATCCGAAGCCGGCCAAATGCCGGGCACCGGACTGCTCACCGAAATGGGCAAGTTCAACGAAGCGCTGGTGAAGGCCGGCATCCTGCTGGCCGGCGAAGGCCTGCATCCGAGTTCGCGCGGCGCACGCGTGCGGTTCGAGGGCAGACAGCGCACGGTGATCGACGGCCCCTTCGGCGAGGCCAAGGAACTGATCGCCGGCTTCTGGTTGTGGCAGGTGCGCAATCTCGACGAAGCCATCGAGTGGATCAAGCGCGCGCCGTTCGATGGCGGTGCGGAAGTCGAGCTGCGACCCGTGTTCGAGGCGGACGACTTCGGCGAGGCGCTGACGCCGGAGCTGCGCGAGCAGGAAGCGCGGCTGGCGGCCGACCTCACCTCCCGTGGTCCGCAGTGAGGCGCAGCGCATGAGCACCCAGATCTTCGTGAACCTACCGGTGCGCGACCTGCCGGCGTCCAAGGCCTTCTTCAACGCGCTCGGCTACGCGACCAATCCGAGCTTCACCAATGACGAAGCCGCCTGCCTCGTCATCAGCGACAGCATTTACGTAATGCTGCTGGTGGAGCCGTTCTTCCAGGGCTTCACCCGCAAGTCGCTGTGCGATGCGCGGACGCACACGGAAGTGCTGCTCTGCCTGTCGGTCGCCAGCCGCAGCGAGGTGGATGCGATGGTCGCCAAGGCGCTGTCGGCCGGCGGTCGTGAGCCGATGCAAGCCAAGGATTACGGTTTCATGTACCAACGTGGCTTCGAGGATCTCGATGGCCACCTGTGGGAGGTCGTGCACATGGATGAGGCCAGACCGTCTACCGACTGATGCAGCAGGTGAGGCTCCGAAGTAGATGAATGCAGTGCGCGACGTTGCTCACATTGGCGCGTCGCGGCTTGCGTCGCATGGTGGCGTGTCGTACAGATAAGGCTGTTTCTGGCAGGAGGCCTTGCGATGATCAGAAGATCTGCGCTTGCAAGCAGGAATGGCGTTCGCTCTGCTTTCGCGGGGGTGATCGTATCGATGGGCGTAACCACAGGGTGCCAAGGCATGGCGATGACGCAGGAATCCGGACACGTGCCCTCGGGGGGCGCAAGCTCAACGACTAGCGAACCGTTGACGTTCGTGCGGCACAACTTCGGTGCGTTCTGCTACTCGACCTATGGCTGCCGGGTGACCTACAACGGGTTCACTCACATCTCCGAGCCAGACGATGTGCTTCAGCTGCCTTCAGCGTCGCTGGGCGAGAAGTACCCTGCGAACCTGGATGCGAGCTATCTCTCGGTCGGCAACTTCCCCGAACCTGCCCAAGTGGTGTGGAAGTCGAAGGATGGTGTGAAGCATTCGGCTTCCGTTGACATTGCAAGCATATTCCGGGACCAGCGCGTCCTCCATCATGTGCCCAATGGAGCCGTGGATGGCGATATCGGCGACCCCGGCATCATTCTGGAAGTGAACGACAGGACGATCAACGTCTACATGAAGGCGTTCGTGCCTACCCGGGTCCCGCAGATCCCAGGAAACGAGTACAGCCGTTTCCGGGATGACCTGATTCTGGCGTGGAGCAAGACCTACTAGCGGAAAGACGCACAAGGAGTGTGAAGATGGGTGGCGAACGACATCCGGATGGCGTGGAAACCTACCCGGCAACGCTGGAAGACCTGGCGACCTACACGCAGGCGCGGGCGCAACTTGCGGCATTTCAGGCTCCTGTCCTGGTGGATGGAGAACGGACTCGGGAGCGACTATTCGTCGCGGCATTCGATGGAACCGGCAACAGCCTGCACAGGGATGCTCCGGAGAACCTCACGAATGTAGCGAGGATCCGTGAGCAGGTTGAGGCGCTCCACAAGCGAGGCGAGGCTTCGCAGATCGCAACGGGGTATGTCGAAGGGCCCGGAACCCAAGGTGGCTTGCGCGGGGTCTCGGATGCGATACGTGGCGGCACTTACGAAGCCAGGATGGAGGAGATGTACCTCCAGTTCACCCGGAAGGCCGCCGAATGGCTGCGGGAGAACCCCAACGCCGACATACGCATCGCCGCCATCGGTTTCAGTCGTGGCGCAGAACAGGCCGCTGGATTCACCCGGCTGATCGAAGAGAGGGGAATCCAGGATCCCGCGGGCATGAATGTGGTCCGGGATCGAAACGGCTTCATCGACCGTCTCGAATTCACCCGCCCACCCCTGCGCGAACCCGGCACCGTCGTCCAGGCCGTCGGCCTGTTCGATCCGGTCGGCACCGGCGAGCCCCGCGACCACGATCGTCGCCTGCCGCCCTCGGCGGTGTCGGGGTTCCAGATCACCGCCGAGGACGAGCGGCGCAATCTCTTCCAGTCCACGCGCGTGCTGGATCCCGGCGCGACCGAGGGCGGGCGCTTCCTCAACGTCACCGTGGCGGGTGCGCACAGCGACATCGGCGGGAGTTACGCGCTGGACGGCCTGTCCATCCGCAGCGGCAACCTGATGATCGACTACCTCAACGCGCTGAGCGACCCGCCGTTCCTGCAGAAGCGGGAGGAACCCATTGATCCCTCGCGTAACGTCATCCATCGCTCCGAGGACCATCAGTTCTTCTATCGCACCTCCGTGTACGACAAGGAGGGGGTCCGCGGCAGGCAGGAGGAGCTTGCGCCCTCCACGTTGTGCAGGATCGATTGCCTCGATGCCCAGCCCCGCAATGCGGCGATGGCCGAGAGTCTGCGCTGGCGTCCGGTCGAGATCGGGCCCGCGCCGGGCGCGGCCTCGCCGGCGAACAGGGTCGAACAGCTGCTGCAGGCGGCGAAGCAAGGCGATGCCGCCGCCATCGACCGGCTCGGGCGCGACCATTTGCACAGCGAACAAGGGCAGGCGTGGCTGCGGGAAGGACAGCAGCGTCTTCGTGAGCTGCAGCCGGCCCTGCCTGCGGTGCCGGTGGCACCACAGCCAGAGCCTGCCGCGCTCGCACGCTGAGCCTGCGCTTGTCGCGTCCCATCGCCCTGCGGTTTAATCCGACCGGGGACAACGATGCCAAGGGAGGCATCCATGGGATGGGGAACACGGCGTGCGGGCATCCTGCTGGGATGCCTGCTGGCACCGCTGGCGCAGGCCCAGGTGGATCTGGAGCCGTTCCTGAAGCAGGACGTGCTGGAAACCCTGAAGATCTCGCCCACCGGCGAGTACTACGCGCTGACCGTGCCGCTGGAGGACCAGACCATCCTCGCCGTGCAGCGGCGCAGCGACCGCCAGATCACCGCCAAGATCAGCGCCGGCGCCGACAGCATCATCGACGATGTCTGGTGGGTCAGCGACGAGCGCGTCGTCGTGTCGGTGGCGAAGAAGTACGGCTCGCGCGACCAACCCTACGCCACCGGCGAACTCTATGCGACCAATGTCGACGGCAGTACGCGCCGGCAGATCTTCGCCCGCTACGGCCTGGACGGCAACGACATCCAGCCGCGCGCCGCCGAGCTGGTCGATCCCATGCCGAACGATCCGCGCAAGGTGCTGATCAGCATGTACGCGCTGGACACCTCCATGCCGAACACCCGGCTGATGACGCTGGACGCGTACAACGGCACGCTGGATACCGTGTCGACGGCCCCCATCCGCCGCGCGGATTTTGCGGTCGACGCCACCGGGCAGGCCCGCTTCGCGCTGGGTGCCGGCGAGGACAACGCCAGCAAGCTCTACCACCGTGCCGGCGCGAAGGCGCCGTGGACCCTGGTCAATGACGAGAACGAGAGCCTTCGCGTGGAGGTGCCGCTCGGGTTCGCCGCCGATGGACGCACGGCCTACCTGCAGGTGGAACAGGCCGAGGGACCCGACGCGATCGTCGCGCTGGACACCGTCAGCGGGCAGCGCACGCAGGTGCTGCGCGACGCGGTGGTGGACCCGTACCGGATCATCCGCGCCGACGACGGGCGCACGCCGGTGGGCAGCTTCTTCATGCACGACAAGCTCCGCACGGTGTTCTTCGACGAAAAATCGGAGACGGCACGTCTTTACCGCAAGCTGGAGCGGTCCTTTCCCGGCCATTCGGTCTCCATCACGTCCGGTACGCGCGATGGCAAGCTGAAGATCGTCCACATCTGGAACGACACCAGCCCCGGCGATTTCTACCTCTTCAATACCGAGACGAACGCGGCCGACCTCATCTTCAGTCGCCGCCACTGGCTGGACCCGGCCACGCTGGCGCCCAGCCAGCCGGTGTCGCTGAAGGCGCGCGACGGCATGGCGTTGCACGGCTACCTGACGCGTCCGCGCGGCAGCCAGGGTCCGTTGCCGCTGGTGGTGCTGCCGCATGGCGGGCCGATCGGCGTCTTCGACCGCTGGGAGGTCGACGACGAAGCGCAGATGCTCGCGCGCGCAGGGTATGCCGTGCTGCGGCTCAACTTCCGCGGCTCGGGCAACTACGGGCGCGCGCACATGCAGGCCGCCGCGCGCGAGTGGGGCCGGGCCATGCAGGACGACCTGACCGACGCCACGCGCTGGGCCATCGAGCAGAAGGTCGCCGACCCGCAGCGCATCTGCCTGTACGGTGCCAGCTACGGCGGCTATGCCGCGCTGATGGGCGTGGCCCGGGAGCCCGCGCTGTACCGCTGCGCCGCCGGCTACGTGGGCGTGTACGACCTGGAGCTGATGCACCGGCAGAAATCGCGCAGCGCCAAATGGGTCGGCAACTACATGAACGACTGGGTGGGCGACCGCGCCACGCTGGGCGAGGTCTCGCCCGTGCTGCTGGCCTCGCGCATCCGCGCCCCGGTCTTCCTGGCGGCGGGCGGAAAGGACGAGATCGCCCCGCAGGCCCATACGGAGCGGATGGAGAAGGCGTTGAAGGCGGCCGGCGTGCCGGTGGAGACGCTGTACGTGCGTACCGAAGGCCACGGCTTCTATGCCGAAGCCAACCGGCGGACCTACTACACCCGGCTGTTGGACTTCCTGTCGCGCCACCTCGGCGGCGCGAAGGGGAAGTAGGACGGGCTCAGGCGCCGACGCGCCTGCGTACCGCCTCGAAATCGCGCACCGGCCGCACCTCGATGCTGCCGGTGCCTATCCACGGGAATTCCTGCGCGATCTTCACCGCCTCGTCCAGGCTGTCGGCCTCGATCAGGTTGTAGCCGCCCAGGATTTCCTTGGTCTCGGCGAACGGGCCGTCGACGACGTGTGTCCTGCCATCGCGCACGCGTACGGTGCGGGCGGTGCTGCCATGCTCCAGCTGCTGCGACTCCAGCAGCGTGCCCTGCGTCTTCAGTTCGTCAGCGTGGGTGATGCAGCCGTGCATCATCTGGTCGAACGCGCCGGCGGGCAGCGCCTCGAGCAGCGTGTCGTCGGTGTAGATCAGCAACAGGAACTTCATGCGCCCTCCCGGCGAGCCGTGCAGGCCGGGATTGTGCCACGCCCTCGTGACCGGCGATGCCACGGCTGCGGCGCCGCGCTCACTCGGCGGCGGGCGAGCGGTACCAGGCTTCCACGGAGCCCTTGATCTTCATCGTCATCGGGTTGCCGCGGCGGTCCTTGGACTTGCCCACGGGCACGCGCACCCAGCCCTCGCTGATGCAGTACTCCTCCACGTTGTCGCGCTCCACGCCGTTGAAGCGGATGCCCACGCCACGGTCCATCGCCTGGGCGTCATGGAAGGGGCTGCGGGGATCGGAAGCCAGGCGGTCGGGAGGCGTGTCGGACATGGTCGTGCATCGTGCGGTCGGAAAGGCGACAGGATACCCGAAGCAGGCCGCTCACCACGCCACGCGGTTGCGGCTGCACATCAGTACGGCCCGCAGCGTCAGCCGTCCCTGGCGCGGATCGGATGCCAGCCGGGACGGATCGGCGATGGCCGGCGCACGGAATGCCGCGCCGTCGTGGATGAGCAGCCGGTTCCAGCGCGCCGGCACCGTGCGCACATGGGTGAAGCACGCGCTGCTCGCCTGCGGAAAGCCTGCGGCGATGGCGTGGCGCTGGGAGAACGCGTCCGGCGACAACGCTTCGGCATCGTGTTCCAGCTGTTCCAGCGCCTGCGGGGACACGCGCGGGGCGAAGAAATGCGTCCCGCCGAGGGTGGGTTCGTGGAACAGGAACAGTTCCGCCACAGCGACGCACTGCTCCGGTGCGAAGGCGCGTTCGCGGCGCGGGATCCAGTGCGCGGGCGCCAGCGCCGCCACCGGCGATGTCAGCAAGGTCAGGCGGCTGGCGCTGCGCAGCACACGGCGGGCCCCCAGGGCCCTTCGGGCGTGGTCGCGGAAGACATCGTGCAGCAGAGCGGTGAATTCCTCCGGCATGCGCAGCTGCAGGCCGGGGAACACCGCCGGCGGTGCCGCCTGGAAATCCTCCCGGTACGCCTGCGCGAACGCAGGCAGGCGCTCCGGTGCCAGCAGGGCGTCGTCGACGACGACGCAGGGAGCGTGGTCGCCAAGGGGCAGGTACTGGACCTGGGGATGCGGGTTGAACATGGCGCGGCCTCCCCGGCATGCCGTTACGCACGCCGGCACCGCCACGATAGACCGCCGCGCGGGCGGAGACAAAGAACGCCGGGACGGCCCACCACGACCGTCCCGGCGTGTGCTGCCGTCGAGGAATTACGGCATCAGCACCTTGTCGACCACGTGGATCACGCCGTTGCTGGCCTTCAGATCGGCGGTGGTGACCTTGGCCACGTTGCCCTTCGCATCGGTCAGCGTCACGCCGCCATCGGCCAGCTGGGCCTTCAGTTCGCCCCCCTGCACCGTCTTCAGCGTGGCGGTGCCGCCGCTGGCCTGGATCTGCTGGGTCAGCGCGGCGGCGTCGACGTTGCCGGGCACCACGTGGTAGGTCAGCACGGCGGTCAGGTCGGCCTTGCTCTCCGGCTTGAGCAACGTATCCACGGTGCCGGCCGGCAGCGCGTCGAAGGCGGCGTTGACGGGCGCGAATACGGTGAACGGGCCCGCGCCCTTCAGCGTGTCCACCAGTCCCGCCGCCTGCACGGCGCTGACCAGCGTGGTGTGGTCGGGCGAACCGATGGCGGTATCCACCACGTCCTTCTGCTCGACGGCGGGCGTGGCGGCCTCGGCGGGGGCCGGGTCGCTGGCTTCGGCCACCGGCATGGGGGCGGCGCCGGCTTCGGCGTCGGCGGTCTTCGGCGAGCATGCAGCGGCGGTGAAGGCGGCCAGCAGCGCAACGGAAAGGACGGTGCGATTCATCGGGATCTCCTGGGTGGGTCGGGTGGGGTGTCGGAACTGCGGCAAGACTTACGCGCCGCCCTCACGCGCGGATGCATCACATGGCTTTAATATTCAGCCAGCCTTGACGCCGCCGGATCGCCCCACGCCATGACAGCGCCCCACCACGAATTCGATCCCGACGACAACTTCCGCCATGCCTTCGACGACGAAGACGACATGGACCTGGACGACACCGAGGCGCTGGTGTGGAACCTGCTGGTCCTGATCAATCCGGGCGACGAGGAGACGGCGTTGCGCCAGTTCGCCGCCTACCGCGACGCCACCGGCGATGCGGGCGCCGAGCCGGACCAGGTGCTGTGGACACTGAAGGACGCCATCGACTGGACATCGGGCTTCTACGTGGACTGGAAGGACACCGAGAGCTTCATCGACTGCGTCAACCAGCTGGCGTCGCGCTATGCCATCGAGATCGACTGGGGTGGCGACCCCAGCGACGAAGACTTCCTCGACGGCACCGACGTGCCCGCCCTGATGGCCACGGCCTACGACCGCCTGCGCGAACACGGCTATACGCTGTGGAACTGGAATACCGGCGGCGATGCCTACGCGGGCTGGATGGCGCTGCGCCGCGACGACGACGGCATGCAGCAACTGGCCGCGGTGATGGGCGTGGAGATCCGCCCGGGCAGCGACGCGTTCTGATCGCGAACGTGCAAGCATCGCGCACGCTGGAGTCCATGCGGCCCGTGGTGTCGGGGTCGACCCTCATGCACGTATTGATGGCCTTTTTCGCGTGCCTGTTGCTGTTCGCCGCGCATCCCGGGTACGCGCAGGACGCGACCACGCTGCTGTCCCCGTCCAAGCCCAGGGTGCCCGAGGCCATCGCGCTGGCGGACGTCCCGGGCCGCGCCGATGCCGACGAGCGCTATGCGGAGGAAGTGTCGCTGCGTGCAGCGCGTGCGGATCCGCTCGGCAGGCTGGTGCCGCGGCTGGCGACCATCGAGAAATCGGTGGCGGAGAAGAACGGCCTGTTCGCCTACGGGGAACTGCGCACGCTGCCGGTGCTGCGCCTGGAGAGCATGGAGCGCCACTGGAAGTTCGACGCGCGCCAGTACGCGCGCTGGCGCGGCGACATGCAGGCTTCGGTGGCGCCGTATGCGCAGGATGCGGCGGAACTGGCGCTGCGCCGCGCCGACTGGGAACTCACCCGGCAGGGCATGGCGGCGGACGGCACACCGGATGCGCTGCGCTCGCGCGTGGAGGGCGTCTCCGCGCGGCTGCAGGCGGCCGAGCAGGCGCTGTCCACGCCGCTGGCCGGGCAGATCCGCCTGGGGCAACGCGCCAACCTGCTCGCCGCGCGCATCCAGGCTGGCCAGCGGGCGGTGGACGATGCCATCGCCTACGCCGACCGGCGCCTGTTCCGCCTGGATGCTCCGCCATTGTGGGGCGTGCAGGACCGCACGGTCCTGCGGCAGGACGTGGCGGACAGCCTGAGGCGTGAGGTCCAGCAGGAGAACAGCTTCGTCGCCCAGTACGCCGCGGCGGATGTCGGCAATCAGCGGCTGTTGCATGTGCTGCAGCTGTTGTTGCTGCCGGTGCTGCTGTGGATTGCGTGGCGGCACCGGCGCCGCCGCCTCGATCCGACCGCGGTGCTGGCGACGGAGGCCGAGTCGCGCGTGGTCGGACGTCCGTTCTCCACGTGGTTGCTGCTGTCCATGATCGGCGTGCTGGTGTTCGAGCCGAACGCGCCGTTGTTCCTGCACCAGCTGGCGATGCTGGTCGCCCTGGTGCCGGTGTTGCGGCTGATGCCGCAGCAAGGCCGTCGCCTGCTTGGGCCGTGGCCCTACCTGGCGACCGCGTTCTACCTGCTGCAGCACCTGGCTGTCCTGCTGATGGCCAGCGACTACCTCTACCGGCTGTACTACCTGGCGCTCACCCTGCTGGCGCTGGCTGCGACCGGCTGGCTGCTGTGGCGCTCGCGCGGCGAGCGCTATGCCGGCGTGGCCGGCCGCGCCGGGCAACTCGTGCATGGCCTGGCCTGGGGCGGCGTCGCCATCCTGTCAGTGGCGATCGTCGCGAACGTGCTGGGCAACGTGTCGCTGGCGGAAATGCTGACTGCCGGCATCATCGAGAGCGGCTACTTCGCGCTGGTCCTGTATGCGGCGGTGACGGTGCTGGAAGCCCTGTTGCGCCGGCTGGGCGCGCGCCCCGAGGTGCGTCGGCTGTGGCTGATGCGCCGGCATGGCGGCAACCTGCTCGACACGCTCGCGCGCTGGGCGCGCGTGGCGGCGGTGATCGGCTGGATCGCCTACACGATGACCTGCTTCCGTACCTTCCGGCCGGTGTACGACACGGCCAAGGCCATCGTCACGCATCGCTTCGAATACGGCGAGCTGTCCATCAGCCTGGGCCACGTGCTGGTGTTCTGCATCGGGGTGGTGCTGGCCGTGTGGGTCGCGCGGACCCTGCGCGCACTGCTGCGCGAAGAGGTGCTGCCGCGCATGGCGCTGCCGCGCGGCGTGGACAACAGCGTGGCGTCGCTGAGCTACTACGTGCTGCTGCTGGTCGGTCTGCTGGCGGCGCTGTCGGCGGCGGGCTTCAAGATCGGGCAGCTGGCCTTCCTGTTCGGCGCGCTGGGCGTGGGCATCGGCCTGGGCCTGCAGGACGTGGTGCGCAACTTCGTCTCCGGCCTGATCCTGATGTTCGAGCGGCCCGTCAAGCCGGGCGATGCGGTGGACATCGGCGGCACCGCCGGCCGCATCCGTACCATCGGCATGCGCGCCACTACGGTGCGCACGTTCGACGGCGCCGACGTGGTGGTGCCAAACGGCATGCTTTTGTCGGACAAGGTGACCAACTGGACGCTGGTCGACCAGAACCGCCGCGTCGACGTGGACCTGGGCGTGGCCTACGGCTCGGACGTGACGCGGGTGATGCAGCTGCTGCAGGAGACCACGCGTACCACGCCGGGCATCGCCGACGATCCGGCCCCGGCGGTGCTGTTCACCGGATTCGGGGCCAGCTCGTTGGACTTCGCCATCCGTGCGTGGACGCGCCGCTTCGACGACTGGGGCACGACCCGCAGCGAGCTGATGACCCGGCTGTACGCGGCGCTGACGACAGCCGGCATCGAGATTCCCTTCCCGCAGCAGGACCTGCACCTGCGTACGGTGTCCGAGCAGGTGCTGCGTTCGCTGGCCCGGCCACCTTCGTCGCTGGAGGACAACACCGATGGCAATGCCTGATCCGGAAATGAAGCTGCGTCCGCTGGGACCCACCGACATCGGCCTCATGCGGGACATGCTGAGGATGTTTGGCCGGGCGTTCGACGACCTGCCGACTTACACGGCCGCGCAGCCGGACGATGCCTACCTCGCCCGCCTGCTGGGCAGCGACACCTTCATCGCCGTGGCGGCGCTGCAGGGCGAGGTCGTGGTTGGCGGACTGGCCGCCTACGTGCTGCCGAAGTTCGAGCGGGCGCGCAGCGAGGTCTATCTCTACGACCTGGCAGTGGCGGACACGCACCGCCGCCGCGGCATCGCCACCGCGCTGATCGCCGAACTGCGCCGGATCGCCGCCGCGCGGGGCGCCTGGGTCGTGTTCGTGCAGGCGGATTACGGCGATGAGCCCGCCGTGGCCCTGTACACGGGCCTTGGCACGCGCGAGGACGTGATGCACTTCGACATCGCGGTGGAATGAACCGTGTCCGTGTCGAATCCGGCGCGGATCGTTCGTCGCTGTCGGGACCGCCCCGGAGACCTGCGATGACCCCGCCCTTCGATGTCCAGCGTATCGACCACCTCGTCCTGCGCGTGCGCGACCTCGCACGCAGCATCCGCTTCTACGGCCAGGTGCTGGGTTGCCGCGTCGAGCGCCAGCGCGAACACCTGGGCCTGGCGCACCTGTGCGCCGGCGCCTCGATGATCGATCTGGTCGACGTGGCGGGAAAACTGGGCGCGCGGGGTGGCGAGCCCGCAGGCGTGGAAGGGCGCAACGTCGACCACCTGTGCCTGCGCATCGAGCCTTTCGATGAAACCGCGGTCCGGGCGCACCTGGCGCATTTCGGCATCGCGCCGGCGGGGCCGGCGGAGATCAACTTCGGCGCGGAGGGCGACGGATTGTCGCTCTACTTCCAGGATCCCGACGGCAACACGATCGAACTGAAAGGACCTGCCTCAGGGGTGGCCGGGCCCCGGCGCGGTGGCGACCCGGGCGGATGAGGCGACTGCCTGCGGCATCGCCGTGTCGGCATCCGGCGAAGGGGCGCCCGGCGACAACAGCCGGCCCTCGCCCTGCAGCGCCTCTTCCGCCGCCTTGGTCATCACCACGATGCTGATGCGGCGGTTGATGGGGTTCTGCGGGTTCTGCCTGTCGAACAGCACCGATGACGACAGCCCCACCACGCGCGATACCTTGTCCTCGTGCATGCCGCCGGCCACCAGCGCACGCCGCGCGGCGTTGGCGCGCCCGGCGCTGAGTTCCCAGTTGGTGTAGTCGCGGCTGGAGGCGTACTGCGTGGTGTCGGTATGGCCGGTGATGCTGATGTGGTTGGGCACCTGGTTGATGAAGGTCGCCAGCTCCGCGAGGATCGCCTGCGTGTACGGCTTCAGCACGGTGCCGCCCAGGTCGAACATCGGCCGGTTCTGCTGGTCGACGATCTGGATGCGCAGGCCTTCCGGCGTCAGGTCCAGCAGCAACTGGTCCTTGAACGGCTCCAGCGCCTGGCTCTTGCCGATGGCTTCCTCCAGCGCCTGCATCAGCGATTCCAGGCGCTGCTTCTCCTGCGCCCTCTGCTGTTCTTCCGCCGCCTGTTGCGCGTCGGCGGGCGGCTTGTCGAACGGGTTGTCCAGTTCGCCCTTCGGCAGGTCCATCGTGCCGCCGAGCTTGATCATCGAGTTGCTGGCGCCGCCCGGACCGGCCGGTCCCGGCGCGGGCGAGAAGCTCTTGCCGCTCAGCGGACTGGGATTGCGGAAGTATTCGGAGATCGCCGCGCGTTCCTTGTTGGTGGTGGCGCCCATCAGCCACATCACCAGGAAGAACGCCATCATCGCGGTCACGAAGTCCGCATAGGCCACTTTCCACGAGCCGCCGTGATGGCCGCCGCCGGCGACCTTCTTGACCCGGCGGACGATGATGGTGGGGCGCTGCTCGCTCATCGCCGCGGCCTACTTGTTGGCCTTCAGGTGCGCTTCGAACTCGGCGAAGGGCGGGCGCACGTCCGAGGGCAGCGTCTTGCGCGCGAATTCCAGCGCCACCGCCGGGTTGTAGCCGCGCAGGCAGGCCAGCAGGGCGGTCTTCACCGACTCGTACATGCGGCTGTCCTGCTCCACCTGCGCTTCGATGGCCGCGGCCAGCGGCGAGACGAAACCGTAGGCCAGCAGGATGCCGAGGAAGGTGCCGACCAGCGCGGCGGCCACGTGCGCGCCGACCGCGGCGATGTCGCCGCCGATCGAGCCCATCGTCACGATGATGCCCAGCACCGCGGCCACGATGCCGAAGCCGGGCAGGCCGTCGGACATCTTCTGCAGCGCGTGCGCGGGCGCCATCGCCTCGTGATGGTGCTTCTCCAGTTCCAGCTCCAGCAGCGGCTCCAGTTCGTGCGGCTCGATGTTGCTGCCCACCATCAGGCGCAGGCATTCGGTCAGGAAGTCGAGCAGGTGATGGTCGGCGAGGATCTTGGGGTACTTCTGGAACAGCGGGCTGCTGGTGGGGTTCTCGATGTGCTCCTCCAGCGACATGAAGCCGTCGCGACGCGCCTTGTTGAGCATCTCGTGGATGAGCGTCAGCACGTCCAGGTAGTCCGACGACTTGTACTTGGCGCCCTTGAAGACCGACAGCGTGGCGGTCAGCGTGCCCTTGACCACCTTGGTGGGGTTGCTGGCCATGAACGCGCCCAGCGCGGCGCCGCCGATGATGACCAGTTCGAACGGCTGCCACAGGGCGCCCAGCTTGCCGTGCGAGCCCAGATAGCCGCCGATCACGCTCAGGGTGACGATGATGAAGCCGACGATGATGAGCATGGCGACGGGCGCAGGGTGGGGTTTCCTCAGGATCGGCGCGACGACCGGTTTCTTGAGGGGCGACCGTTCGTCGGCACCCGCCCGGGCAATGACCTCCGGCAGGGTTGACTACAGGTGTCGTCAAAGGCATGGTGACGACACCTGTAGTCATGAGGCGATCCGCATGTCCGGCAAGGCCCGCAAGTCCATCGGCGACCAAGAACTGGCGCTGCTGCAGCACCTGTCCGAACACGGCGAGGCCAGCGTCGGCGAAGTCGCCGCGGCGTTCGGCGAACCGCGCGGGCTGGCCCGCTCCACCGTGCTGACCATGATGGAGCGGCTGCGCGCCAAGGCCTACCTGCGGCGTCGCCAGGTCGCCGGGGTGTACCGCTACGCGGCGGTGGCCCCCTCCGACGACGTCATGCGCAGTGCGGTCGGCAGCTTCGTGGAGAAGACCCTGCAGGGCTCGCTGTCGCCGTTCGTGGCGTGGATGTCGCAGCGCTCCGAGGTGAGCGACGACGAACTGGCCGAACTGGAAGCGCTGGTCGCCAACCTGCAGTCCAAGCGGAAGGAGGGCTGACATGGATCTCATCGCACTGGCCGATGGCCTGCTGTCCCGGCTGCTCGCCGTCGGGCTGCAGTCGTTGTTGCTCGCCGCCCTGGTGTGGGCGCTGTGCCGTTACCTGCCGCGACTGGATGCGCGCACCCGGGCCTGGTTGTGGTGGCTGGTCGCCACGCAGATGGTGGTGGGCCTGTTCTGGCATGCGCCGGTCGCGCTGCCCCTGCTGCCGGCCGAGTCCCTCGCCGCGCCGGTGGTGATGGCCGCGGCCGCCGGGACGGCGACATATGCGGCGCCCCCGATGGCGGCCGCGCCGGTGCCTGCGATGCAGGCATCGCGGATCGACACCGGCGTTCTGCTGCTGGTTGCCTGGTGGGCCGGCGTCGCGGTGATGCTGGCCAACACGCTGCGCCACGCCTGGCGCCTGCGTGGCCAGCTCCGGCGCGCACGCCCCTGCCGCGACCGCCGCGTGCTGGCGCTTTACCGCGCGCTGGCGCATCGGCTGGGCGTCGCCGCTGCGCCTGCACTGCGGGTCAGCGACGACATCGACTCGCCGATGCTGGCCCGGCCCTGGCGTCCGGTGCTGATGCTGCCGGCTTCCAGCCTGGCCACGATGGGCGACGACGACCTGAGCATGGCCCTGCACCACGAACTGGCGCACCTGCAGCGCCACGACCTCTGGTGGGCGTGGATGCCGGCGCTGGCGCAGCACCTGTTCTTTTTCCATCCGGTCGCGCACCTGGCCGTGCGCGAATACGCCTTCGCCCGCGAAGTCGCCTGCGATGCCGCCGTGCTGCAGGACGAACAGCACGCCCCCCATGACTACGGACGCCTGCTGGTGAAGCTGGGCGTCGCCACCGCACCTGCGCCGGCACTGGCCGGCGCCTCTCCCACGTTCCGCATCCTGAAGAGGAGACTGCTCATGTTGCAGCACACCGTTTCCCCGCTGCGCAGCAGCGCGCTGGCCCTGACCCTCGGCATCGTGCTGCTGGGCGTGGTGCCGTACCGCGTGACCGCCAGCAGCACGCCGGTTGCGGCGGCGGCTGCCGCGGTGTCCCTGGCGCCGACGCCCGTCGCCGCACCCGTGGCTCCGGCGCCGGCCGATTCCCGGCCCGCACCGGCGCCGGTGGCGGCGCCGCGAGCCACGGTGGTCGCAGACGCGCGCGACATGCCGGCACCCCCGGCGCCGCCCGCACCGCCCAGCGTGTCGCCACCGCCCGCCCCGGCGCCGCCCGCCCCGCCCGCCATGCGCGGCACGTGGAGCATCGGTGGCGACCGCAATGGCGATGCCTATGTGCTGATCTACGACGACGAAGTGACGATGGCCGGGCACAGCGACGACATCCGCATCGCCCGGACCCTGCAACAGGGCAAGGCGCCAGTGTTGTGGCTGCGCGAGGATGGCAAGCAGTACATCGTGCGCGATCTGCCCACGCTGGAGCGACTGAAGGCCGCGCACGCACCGATGGAAGCCCTCGGCGCCCAGCAGGGCAGGTTGGGCGAACAGCAGGGCGCACTGGGCGAGCGCCAGGGCGCGTTGGGCACGAAGCAGGGCGAACTCGGCATGAAGATGGCCACCCTCGCCACGGAGCGGTCCGCCGCCGCGGCGAACGGAAGCGGAAGCCGCGAGCAGGAACTCGACCGCAGGATGGATGCGCTGGCGCGCGAACAGGAGGCCCTGGCCCGGCAGCAGGAGGCCTTGGCCCGCCAGCAGGAACCGTTGGCGCGGCAGCAGGAGGCGCTCGCCCGCCGGCAGCAGGCCGCGGCCGCACAGGCCCAGCGCGACGTCGACCGCCTGGTCGATGACGCCATCCGCAGCGGCAAGGCGCAGCGCCTCTGAGCGGGGCGTTCAGTCGTCCGCAGGCCGCCCGCTCCACTGCGAGCGGGCGATGCGGATGATCGCGCGGACCTGCTCGCGGTCGCGATGGCGGGAAACGGGAATGGCGCCCAGCCGCAACGCCTGCTCGCGCAGTTCCTCGGTCAGGTCGTAATGCGCACCGCTGCGCTTGTCCTGGAAGGCGCGCCTTGGCATGCCCAGGCGCACCGCCATCGCATGCAGTTCGTCCAGCGTGTCGGCCATCATGTGGGCCCAGCGCCGACCCCGCCACAAGGTGACCGCATCGTCCACGTAGACGCTCATCGCGGCTCGCTGGCCTTCGGCGGACGCACCATGCGGTCCATCAGGTGTTCCAGCGTGGCCCCCAGGTCGCCGCAGCGGCCCATGTGCACCGGCGAGGTCTGGATGATGGAGCTGCGCCTGGCCGTGAGCCAGTGGAAGCGCGCACGCGGCGGCAGCAGGCCGATCGGCGCGGCCGCTTCGCCGCCGCGGCAGATCGCCGGGATGGTATCTAGGTGGCGGCGCAGCGATTCCATGTCCAGCGTGGGGTCCAGTGCGAGCAGCCGGGCTTCGTCCAGTTCGATGCGCGCCTCCAGGAACTTCGCGCGCTCGCACGACAGGATGATGCCGACGTTGACGAACTCCTCGCGCTCCACGCGCGGGACGACGCGGATCACCGCATAGTCGTAGGTGTCATGCGCGCGCACGGATCGCCTCCTGCACGAACGCATCGCGCTGCGCCACGCGGCGGACCAGGTACTCGACGTACGCGGCCCGCTGCGTCGCCGGATCGCCGAAACCGTCGGGTCCCTGCAACCACGCATCGGGCACCTCGGCGACGATGCCGGCAATGGCGGCTTCGCTCAGCATGGCCGCCATGCCGGCGTCGATTTCCGCCAGCTGCGAGGCCCAGCGCAGCAGTACGTGGTCGCGGATCAGCGCGAACGGCTTGCCCGCGCCGGAGGCATCGCCGTCCCAGCCATGGTGGAAGTACAGCGCCGCGCCATGGTCGATCAGGTAAAGCCTGCGGTGCCACATCAGCAGGTTGGTGTTGCGCGCGGTGCGGTCGACGTTGCTGATGAAGGCGTCGAACCAGACGATGCGCGACGCCAGGTCCGCGCCGGGCTGTTCGGCCACCGGATCGAAGTTCACCGCGCCCGGCAGGTAGTCCATCGCCAGGTTGAGTCCGGCGCTGGCCTTGATCAGGTCCTGGATCTCCGGGTCGCCTTCGGTGCGCGCCAGCTCGGCATCCAGGTCCATCAGCGCCAGGTCCGGCATCGGCAGGCCCAGCGTGCGGGCCAGGCCGCCGGCGATCACCTCGGCCACCAGCGCCTTCGGGCCCTGGCCGGCGCCACGGAACTTCAGCACGTAGAGGCCGTCGTCGTCGGCCTCCACGACGGCGGGCATGGAGCCGCCTTCGCGCAGCGGGGTGACGTAGCGGGTGGCGGTGCGCAGGGGAAGCGTCATCAGGCCGCTAGGATAGCGCGCCCGCGCACCGGCTCAGGTGGAACGCGCCACGCCCATGCGCCGCAACAGCAGGTAGACCCCCATGCTCGAGGCCGCGCCCAGCAGCAGTGCGAATGCCAGCCCATGGGCGCTGTGCGCGAACGGCAGGCCGGGCAGGTTCATGCCGAACACGCCGGCGACCAGGCTGGGCGGCAGCAGCAGGGCGGTGATCATCGACAGCACGTACAGGTGGCGGTTGGTGCGCTCGGCCAGCTTGGCGGCCACCTCGTCCTGCAGCAGGCGCGCGCGTTCCTGCAGCGTGCCGACATCGCCGTCCAGGTCGTCGAACCGCTGGTTGAGGCGTGCGATGGCGGCGAGCAGCGCGTCGTCGGCATCGCCCGCATGACGCTGCTCGAACGGTTTCAGCACACGCCGCATGGCGGTGAGCGGCCGGTGCAGGCGCACTGTCTGGTGGCGCAGTTGTGCCAGGTCGCGGCGCTCTTCGCCGATGCTGTCCGCCAGCACGCGGTCTTCGATGCGGTCCAGCCGTACGGACAGCCCGTCGCTGCTGCGCTCGACCGTGTCGGCGAAGCGTGCGGCCACCATCTCGAGCAGGCGCACGGGCGAGTCGGCGGGCGTGCCGGCGACGACCGCACGGCGCACCGCCTCCAGCGAACGCAGCGCCTGCCGTCGCGCGGTGACCAGCAGGCCGCCCGCCATCGCGAAATGCAGCCAGCCGATGCCATCGTCGCCGCGCAGCTGGCCCTCGGCCGCCAGATCGACACCGCGCTGGTGCGTCCAGTCGACGAACACGCCGTGCGCCACCGTGTCTTCGAGTTGCAGGTTGACGTGCGTGTCCGGCGACAGCAGCGTCGCCTGCGCCTGCTCGGGCAGCGCCAGCCGTGCGACGAACTGCGCACTGCGGACATCGCTCAGGTCCAGGTGCAGCCAGTGCCAGTCATCGCCGGCGGGATGACGCAACGCATGCGCATCGCACGTTGCCGGATCGAGCGGATGGGCGCGTCCATCGCCGTCGAACCGGTATAGCCAGAGCGCACCCGGCCATCCGGGAGAAGCCGGCAAGGACGCCTTGTGATCGGATGGGACGGCCATGCATGACAGCCGGGCGACGGTGGGGTGACGATCAGGCTACCGTCGCCATGTGCCGGTTCCGTGACAGGCGGCGGCCGTCATCCCGCCGGAAGCGACTCCGCGCCCCCGCGCTGAAGCGGATCGGGCAACGGCGCGCCGTTGGGCGTGAAGGCCAGCGAGACCGAGTTCAGGCAATGCCGCTCGCCGGTCGGCGGCGGGCCATCGGGGAACACGTGGCCCAGGTGGCTGTGGCAGCGCGCGCAGACGATCTCGGTACGGACCATGCCGTAGCTCGTGTCGCGGATGCGGCCGACGTGCGCTTCGTCCACCGGCTGGAAGAAGCTCGGCCAGCCGGTGCCGGAGTCGAACTTGGCGCTGGAGCGGAACAGCGGCAGGCCGCACAGGCGGCAGGTGTAGACGCCGTCCTGCTTGTTGTCCAGGAATACGCCGCAGAACGGGGCCTCGGTACCATGCTGCAGCAGCACCCGGCGCTCGTCTTCGCTCAGGCCGGCGATCAGCGCCGTGCGCTGCGCATCGGTGGGCGGGGTGAGGTCGAAGGCCGTCATGGAGGTGCTCCGCGGGAAGGGGTGCCGCCGATATGGTGCCGGCCGGTGCCCATCACAACCCGCGGCGGCATCGCCGCCCCCTCTGCGCCTGCTGCCGTCGCCGGCGCCACGCGATGTGGCGCCGGCGTGGGGGTGGGATCAGGGCGTGGCCGTCAGCGTCGCGTTGTCCTTGAACTCGCGGCGCAGCCAGTCGTCGATCAGGCGCTTCTCGTAGCGCAGGTTGTCGTTGCTGTTGACGTTGGTGCCCGTCAGGAAGCCATGGTCGACCAGCTTGCGCTCGCCTTCGGCCAGCACCTGCCCGTCGGGGCCCTTCACGACGAAGCGCAGCGTCATCCGCGGCGGGTAGATGTCCTTGACGATGCGGATGTCCTGCATCGCCGGGCGCACGACGGGCTCGTACCGGCCCGCGCGGTCGATGTCGGTGATGGTGACGTCCATCGTCTGGCCGCGCGCCAGGCGCTGGCCGGCTTCGTCCCGCAGGTAGCGCGCCAGGTCGACCACCCACGTGCCCTGTTCGGATTCCCAACGGTTGCCGCTGAACTTGATTTCGCTGAACTGCGCGGGGTCGGTCCACTGGACGCTGACCGCGCCCCCGTCGGTGGGCAGGCTGCGCGGAATGTCGGGGTCGGTGACGTTCTTCGGCCGCGCCTGGCCGGGCAGTGCGGCGGCCAGCGCGATGAAGGCGGTGAGCAGCAGGGCGGGGGCTTTCATGGGCGTTCCTCGGCGGGTAACCAGGGCGATTGTGCGCCCGGGCGCAAACCGGCGGCTACGTCGACTCCGGCCCGGCTTACGGACGGTTCAGGGCGGGGGTCATGCTGTCCGCGGGTTGCGCATGCGCTCCACGTCGCGCAGCGGCGGCGCGCCGAACATGCGGCTGTACTCGCGGCTGAACTGGGAGGGGCTCTCGTAGCCCACGCGATGCCCTGCGCTGGCGGCATCCATCACCTCGCTGAGCATCAGGCGCCTGGCCTCCTGCAACCGCAGCTGCTTCTGGTACTGCAGCGGGCTCATCGCGGTGACCGCCTTGAAATGATGGTGCAGGGCCGAAGGGCTCATGTGCACTTCGCGGGCGATATGGTCGATCCGCAGTGGCTGCGTGTAGTGCTGGCGCAGCCAATGGATGGCCTTGGCCACGCGCTGGCCCTGGCTGTCGGCGATACCGATGTGGCGCAGCATCGCGCCCTGCGGGCTGCACAGCACGCGGTACAGGATCTCGCGCTCCACCAGCGGGGCCAGCAGCGGGATGTCGCGCGGCGTGTCGAGCAGGCGCACCAGGCGCGCGGCGGCATCGAGCATCTCCACGCTGCTGGGCTGCAGGAACAGGCCGCGCGAGGGCGGCGGCAGCGGCGCCTTCGCCGATTCGGCTTCGGTGACCATCTCGGCGATGGTGGCGGCCGAGAGCTTCAGGATCAGGCACAGGTAGGGCGCCTCGGCCGACGCCTCGGTCACCTGGCCTGTCACCGGCAGGTCGACCGAAGCGACGACGAAGCGGCTGGCGTCGTACTCGTAGACCTCGTCGGCCAGGATCGCGCGCTTGGCGCCCTGCACGATCAGGCACAGTGCCGCCTCCTGCATGCCGCGCATCGGTAGCGCCATCGGCGCGCTGAGCCGCGAGAAGTGCAGGTTGGGGATGGCCGTGGTATGGAAACCGTCGGTGCCGGTGGATCGTTCAACCAGAGAGGCCAGTTCGCGGACGCGGTCATCGAGGCGAGCGGTGTCATCGGGCATGGGCGGGGCCTGCGGGAAGGACGTGGGGAGTGGGAGCGAGTCTACGCAGGGTGCCGATGGATGGAACCGCCCGCGGAGGCTGCGCGCAGGATCAGGCAAGGATGGTGGAGGAACCGGATATCGGCCGGGCGGCGGGGGCGCCCAGACTGCGCAGCATCCCGGCGCAGCCCGCGCCTACTCCCCCAACGAGGTGTCCCATGTCCGGAATCCAAGGAAAAGTCATCGCCATCACCGGTGCCAGCAGCGGCATCGGCGAAGCCGCCGCGCGCGAACTCGCCCGCCGCGGCGCCCATGTTGTCCTCGGCGCCCGCCGTACCGCCCGCCTGGAGCGGCTGGTCGCCGAGATCACCGCTGCCGGCGGCAGCGCGCGCTGCCGTGCGCTGGATGTCACCCGCCTGGAAGACGTGCAGGCGTTCGTGGCGTTCGCCCAGGCCGAACACGGCCGGCTCGATGCGATCGTCAACAATGCCGGCATCATGCCGCTGTCGCCGCTGGCCGCGCTGAAGATCGACGAGTGGAATGCCATGATCGACGTCAACATCCGCGGCGTCCTGCATGGCATCGCCGCCGCGCTGCCGGTCATGCAGGCGCAGGGTCGAGGGCAGGTAATCAACGTCGCCTCCACGGCCGGGCACCGCGTGTGGCCCAGCGCGTCGGTGTACTGCGCCACCAAGCATGCAGTCCTGGCCATTTCCGAAGGCCTGCGCCAGGAGCACGACAACCTGCGCGTCACCGTGGTCTCGCCCGGCGTCACCACCAGCGAACTGGCCGAGACCACCAGCGATGCCGGCATCAAGGCCTGGCTGGAGGATTTCCGCCAGGTCGCGATTCCCGCCGAGGCCGTCGCGCGCGCGATCGCCTACGCGGTCGAGCAGCCCGACGACGTGGATGTCAGCGAGGTCATCGTGCGACCGGCGGCCAGCGCGAACTGAGCCTTCGCCGGCGGGCAACGAAGTTTTCCACGCCCAGGGGTTGCCGCGGGCGGATCGGGGGAGTGCAATGGCGCACTCCCCCGCTTCTGGAACCTTTCCCATGGAATACCGTTACCTCGGTGCGTCCGGCTTCCGCGTGCCCGTCCTGTCCTTCGGCACCGGTACCTTCGGCGGGCAGGGCGCCCTGTTCAGCGCCTGGGGCAGCACCGATGTGGCCGAAGCCCGCCGCCTGGTGGACATCTGCCTCGATGCCGGCCTCACCCTGTTCGACAGCGCCGACGTCTATTCGAAAGGCGCAGCGGAGGAAATACTCGGCCAGGCCATCAAGGGCCGGCCGCGCGATGGCCTGCTGATCTCCACCAAGGCCACCTTCCGGTTCGGCGACGGCGAGAACCAGGTGGGGTCATCGCGCCACCACCTGATCAATGCGGTGGATGGCGCGCTCAGGCGCCTGGGCACCGACTACATCGACCTGTTCCAGCTGCATGGCTTCGATGCGCGCCCGCCCGTGGAGGAAGTGCTGTCCACTCTCGACACGCTGGTCAAGGCCGGCAAGATCCGGTACCTGGGCGTCTCCAACTTCTCAGGCTGGCACCTGATGAAGTCGCTGGCTGCCGCCGATCGCCACGGCTGGACGCGCTACGTGGCGCATCAGGCGTACTACTCGCTGGTCGGCCGCGACTACGAATGGGAGCTGATGCCGCTGGCCGCCGACCAGGGCGTGGGCGCCGTGGTGTGGAGCCCGCTGGGCTGGGGCCGCCTGACCGGCAAGATCCGCCGCGGCCAGCCGCTACCGGAAACCAGCCGCCTGCAGTCCCAGGCCGCCCACGATGCCGGTCCGCAGGTGGACATGGACTACCTGTACGACGTGGTCGACGCCCTGGATGAGGTCGCACAGGAGACCGGCAAGTCGATCCCGCAGGTCGCGCTGAACTGGCTGCTGCAGCGGCCGACCGTGAGCACCGTGGTGATCGGGGCACGCAACGAGGAACAGCTGAAGCAGAACCTCGGCGCGGTCGGCTGGAACCTCACCCCGGAGCAGGTGGCCAAACTGGATGCCGCCAGCCAGCGGCCCAAGCCTTACCCGTACTGGCATCAGGCAGGCTTTGCCTACCGCAATCCCACGCCGGTCTGACCGCGACATCCCTTGATCCGGTGATCGCGTAGGAGCGCCCCTTGGGCGCGATGCTCTTGGTGCAATCGCGAGAAATGCATCGCGCCCAAGTGGCGCTCCTACAAAAGCAGCGGTCAAGGCAGACCCTCCCCGGCGGAAGGACTTGCTAGAGTCACGCCTCTTTGCCCGATACGGAGTTCCGATGCGCCTGCGTGCCCTTGCCGCCGTCCTGTCTGTTGCCTGCGCACCCGCCTTCGCCGCCACCACCTACGTCAAGGCCGGCCGCCTGCTCGATGTCGAATCCGGGCGGATGCTGGCAGACCAGGCCATCGTCATCGAGGATGCGCGCATCACCGCCATCGGTCCGGCCGCGAGCACGCCGGTGCCGGCCGGCGCGACGGTGCACGACCTGTCCGCCAGAACCGTGCTGCCCGGCCTGATGGATGCGCACGTGCACCTGCACGGCGACGCCGACCTGCAGGGCTACCGGCGCCTGGCCATCTCGCTGCCGGCGGCCGCCATCAAGGGCGCCAAGAACGCACGCACCACCCTGCTGGCCGGCTTCACCACCGTCCGGGTACCGGGCTCGCCCGGTTACGCCGACGTGGCGCTGCGCGATGCCATCGCCCATGGCGAGGTCGAGGGCCCGCGCATCCTCGCCGGAGGCGTGGCCATCGGCATCACCGGCGGGCACTGCAGCGACAACAACCTGCTGCCGGCCGAGTACAAGGCGGTGGGCGACGGCGTGGCCGACGGCCCCTGGGCCGTTCGGCAGAAAGTGCGGCAGGACGTGAAGTTCGGCGCCGACTTCATCAAGACCTGTTCCACCGGCGGCGTGCTGTCCAAGGGCACCGAGGTCGGCGCGCCGCAGTATTCGCTGGAGGAACTGAAGGCGCTGGTGGACGAAGCGCATGCGCTGGGGCGCAAGGTCGCCTCGCATGCGCACGGCGCCACCGGCATCCGCAACGCGCTGCTGGCCGGCGTGGATTCCATCGAGCATGCCAGCTTCATCGACGACGAGGGCATCGCGCTGGCGAAGAAGAACGGCACCGTGCTGGTGATGGACATCTACAACACCGAGTACATCCTCGGCGAGGGCGAGAAGGCCGGGTTCCTGCCCGAATCGCTGGAAAAGGAGCGTCGCGTGGGCGCTACCCAGCGCGAGAATTTCCGCAAGGCGCACCAGGCCGGCGCCATCATGGGTTTCGGCACCGATGGCGGCGTGTACCCGCATGGCCTGAACGCGCGCCAGTTCTCGCGCATGGTGCAGTTCGGCATGACCCCGCTGCAGGCCATCCGCTCGGCCACGGTGGTCAATGCGCGGCTGTTCGGCATCGACAAGGAGGTGGGCGTGCTCAAGCCCGGATACTTCGCCGACCTGATCGCCGTGGACGGCGATCCGCTGCAGGACGTGGCGGTGCTGGAGAACGTCGGCTTCGTGATGAAGCAGGGGCGTGTGTACAAGAACGCCACCGATGAGTGAGGTTGCGCGCATGCCCCGGCCGGTGAGGATCGATTTCGTCTCCGACGTCGCCTGTCCCTGGTGCGCGATCGGCCTGGCGGCGCTGGAGCAGGCCATCGCGAATGTGGGCGGCGACCTGCACGTGGAGGTGCGCTTCCAGCCGTTCGAGCTCAATCCCGGCATGGGCCCGGAAGGCGAGTCGATCGCCGGACATCTCGCGAAGAAGTACGGGCTGAGCGCCGAGCAGCTGGCGCAGAACGGCCAAGCGCTGCGCCAGCGGGGCGAGGCCCTCGGGTTCCACTTCGACCTGCAGAAGCGTGACCGCATCTACAACACCTTCGATGCGCATCGCCTGCTGCACTGGGCGGGCGAACTCGGTGCTGCAGCGCAGCTCGCGCTCAAGCGCGCGCTGCTGCAGGCGTACCACGGCGAAGGCCGCAACGTATCCGACCCCGATACGCTGGTCGACATCGCCGCTTCCGCTGGCCTGGATGCCGCCCAGGCGCGGCGCCTCCTCGAGACGGACACCTGCGCCGCGCAGGTCCGCGAGCGCGAACACTTCTACCAGCAACGCGGCATCCGCGCAGTGCCGTCGGTGATCTTCAACGATCGCCACCTGGTGCAGGGCGGCCAGCCGCCCGAGGTGTTCGAGCGGGCGTTGCGGCAGCTGTCGGGGATGTCCGGCTCGGCAGTCTGAGTGGCCGTCCTTCGTGGGAGCGACCTCGGTCGTGACCGCACGATCCGGTGAAGTGGATGTCGCAGTGCCGGTGCGAAGTGACGCGGCACGACCGGTCCCGGGCCGATGTCCGCGGCTCATCCCGTCGTGGAGGTCGCCGTACGCCGGTCGCGATGGACCTCGCTCCTACATCGGAGCGTGGGTTCGCCGATGCCAGGCTCAGCCGTGGCGGGCCAGCAGCACGGATTCGTTGCTGGGCATCTCGACCACCACCGCGGTCGGGATGCCATGGTGCTGGTGCAGGGTGGCCGCGAGCAGCTTGGCGCTTTCACGCGCATCGCCCAGGTTGTCGAACCAGTTGCGGCCGTACTGGCCCTCGTAGAGTTGCCAGCCCTTGTCGTTGGCGGCAATGGTGAACAGCAGGCGGGGCATGACGGACTCCAGGCAACATGCCGGGCAGGGAACCGGCATGCAGACTGTGCGCGAATGTGCCAAATATCACATTCGGCGGAACTCCCGGATCCGCGTAGGAAAAATCCTACGCGGCTGTAGGTAAGAAGCCCGGCGTCAGCGCAGCAGCGGCTCCAGGGCCTTCCAGACGTGGTCGCGCAGCTTGGGTTGAGCGCTTGCGACCGGGTGCAGGTTGTCGGCCTGGTAGGCGTTGCGGTCCAGCGCGATGGGTTCCAGCAGGAACGGCAGCAGGGCGGTGCCGTACTGCTTCGCCAGCACGCTGTAGTTCTGCTCGAAGCCGCGCGTGTAGTCGGGGCCGTAGTTGGGCGGCATGCGCATGCCCACCAGCAGCACCTTCGCCTTGCCTGCCTGCGCGGCCTTGATCATCTTCTCCAGATTGGCGCGCGTCTGCGCCAGCGGCAGGCCGCGCAGGCCATCGTTGGCGCCGAGTGCGATCACCACGACGGCGGGTTTGTGGCGCTGCATTTCCGCCGCGATGCGGGCCGCGCCGCCCGCCGTGGTTTCGCCGCTGATGCTGGCGTTGACCACCCGCCATCCCGGCCGGGTCTTGCCCACCCGGTCGGCGGTCAGGGCCACCCAGCCCTGTGCCGGCGACAGTCCATAGGCGGCCGACAGCGAGTCGCCCATCACCAGCAGGGTGCGTGCGCCCTTCGCAGGTGCGGCCTGCGCGGTCTGCGCCGCGACGGGCCGTGCGGATAATGCGACGAGCAGAAGCAGGAGCAGGCCCGCCGCCCATTGGATGCCGGGGCGAGCGGCCCCATACCTGCCTGAATTAAGAAACATTTAATCCGTACTCCCGATGATCCACGAAATGACCGACGAGACGATCATGGCTGACGCCAGCAGACTCCACACTGAAGCCCGCACCCCCGTCCGCGCCGTCCTCGACGTGCAGGGGCTGGGCAAGCACGTGACGCTGCCCGGCGGCGAGCTGACGATACTCGACGACATCGGCTTCCGCATCGGCCATGGCGATACGGTCGCCATCGTCGGGGCATCGGGCTCGGGCAAGAGCACGCTGCTGTCGTTGCTCGCCGGCCTGGACGTGCCGAGCACCGGTTCGGTGACGCTCGATGGCGAGCGTATTTCCGGCATGGACGAGGACGGCCGTGCACGCGTGCGCGGCGAGAAGGTCGGGTTCGTATTCCAGAGCTTCCAGCTGCTCCCTTCGCTGACGGCGCTGGAGAACGTCATGCTGCCGCTGGAACTGCGCGGCGATGCCGATGCGGAAGGTCCGGCGCGGCAGATCCTGGAGAAGGTCGGGCTGGGCCAACGCCTGGGCCATTACCCGCGCCAGCTCTCCGGTGGCGAACAGCAGCGCGTGGCGCTGGCACGCGCGTTCGTCACCCGTCCGTCGCTGCTGTTCGCCGACGAACCCACCGGCAATCTCGATACGCATACCGGCCAGGCCATCATCGAGTTGCTGTTCGCGCTGAACGCCGATGCCGGCACGACCCTGGTGCTGGTCACGCACGACGACCACCTGGCGGCGCGCTGCCAGCGCCTGCTCCGGCTTGATGCGGGCCGCCTGCAAGGTGCGGCCGCATGAGGACGCTGGCGCTGGCCTGGCGCCAGCTGCGGCGCGACCTGGCCGCAGGCGACATCCGCATCCTGTTCGCCGCGCTGGTGCTGGCGGTGGTGGCGGTGACGTCGGTGGGTTTCGTCACCGACCGCGCCGAGCGCGCGCTGGCGATCGAGGCCAACCGCCTGCTGGGCGGCGACGTGGTGGTGCGCGGCGATGCGCCGCCGACCGAGGCGCTGCGTGCGCTGGCGGCCGCACCGGGCCTGCGCATGACCGAAACGCAGGAACTGCAGAGCATGGTCCGCGCGGGCGAGTCGCTGTCGCTGGGCGACCTGCGTGCACTGGGCGAAGGGTTTCCGCTGCGCGGCAGCTTCCGTATCGTCGACCGCGCCGGGGGCGCCGAGCGCGACGCGGGAGGTATCCCTGCGCCGGGCACGCTGTGGATCAGCCAGGCGGGCGCGGAAACGCTGGGCGCCAAGCCCGGCGACACCGTCGGGATCGGCACGCGTGAACTGAAGCTGGCCGCACTGGTCACGCAGGAACCGGATGCGGCGCTGGACTACTTCAACGTCGCGCCGAAAGTCTTCCTCAATCTCGCCGACCTGCCATCCACCGGGCTGGTGCAGGAAGGCAGTCGCCTTCGCTACCGGCTGGTGATCGCCGGCGACGCCGCCGCGGTGGAGAGCTTCACCGCGGCGGTCAAGCCGCAGCTCGCCCGCGGCCAACGCATGGAGACCATCCAGGACGCGCGACCGGAAGTGCGCTCCGCGCTGGATCGCGCCAGCCGCTTCCTCGGACTGGCGGCACTGGTGTCGGTCGTACTGGCCGCCGTCGCCGTGGCGATGGCCGCGCGGCGCCACAGCGAACGCCATCTCTCCGGCACGGCGGTGATGCGCTGCCTGGGCGCACAGCAGCGCACGCTGGTCGGCATCCACGTGGGCGAACTGGTGCTGTTGGGCCTGGCCGCCTGCACGGTGGGCGTGCTGATCGCCTTCGGCCTGCAGTGGGGTATCGGCCGCTGGCTGCAGCAATCGCTGCAGATCGACATCCCGCCTGCGGGCGTATTGCCCGCCCTGCAGGGCTATGGCGTGGGCATGATCGTGCTGCTCGCCTTCGGTGCGCCGCCGGTGCTGGCGCTGCGGCGGGTGCCCGCCCTGCGCGTGCTGCGCCGCGACCTGGACCGCACCGAACCCAGCGCATGGCTGGTGGCGCTGACCGGCTTCGTCGGCCTGGGCGCGCTGCTGTGGTGGAAGGCGGGTTCGCCCACGCTCGGCACGGCCATGCTGGTCGGCATCGTCGGCACGCTCGCGGTGCTTGCCCTGTTGGCGTGGCTGCTGATCCTGCTGGTGCGCCGCGTGCGGTCGCGCCTGCGCGGCAGCCTGCGCTACGGGCTGGCCAACGTCAGCCGTCGCGCGGGAACGTCGATCGCCCAGGTATCGGCGCTCGGCCTGGGCTTGATGGCCCTGTTGTTGCTGACCTTCGTGCGCACCGACCTGCTGGATCGCTGGCAGCTGGCGTTGTCGGCCAATGCGCCCAACCGCTTCATCGTCAACGTGCAGCCGGACCAGGTGGACCCGGTGAAGTCCTTCATGCAGGCGCGCGGGCTGTCGGCGGTCGAGCTGTACCCGATGATCCGCGGCCGGCTGGTCGAGCTCAACGGCAAGCCCATCCGGGGTGCCGACTACGCGGGCGCCGACGAGCGCGCGCAGCGTCGCGCCGAGCGCGAGTTCAACCTGTCGATGGCCGCGACGCTGCGCGAGGACAACAAGGTGACCGCCGGCGCGTTCTGGACCGGCCGCACGCCGTCGTCGCCGGAACTGTCGGTGGAGGAGGACTTCGCCGAGGACCTGGGCTGGAAACTCGGCGACCGCGTGGCCTTCGACATCGCCGGCCAGCGCTTCGAGGGCCGCATCACCAGCCTGCGCAGCGTGGACTGGGAAAGCTTCCGCCCCAACTTCTTCGTCGTCGCCTCGCCGGGTGCGCTGGACGGGTACTCCGCCAGCTACATCACCGCCGTCGGCGTGCCGGCCGGCGACGCCGCGTTCACCCGCGAACTGGTCGACCGGTTCCCCAACCTGTCGGTGATCGACGTCGACGCGGTGCTCAAGCAGGTGCGCGGCACGGCCGAGCAGGTGTCGCAGGTGGTGCAGGTGGTGTTCTGGTTCTCGCTGGCAGCGGGCCTGCTGGTGCTGATGGCGGCGGTGAGCGCCAGCCAGGACGAGCGCCTGCTCGAAGGCGGCGTGATGCGCGTACTGGGCGGCAGCCGCCGCCAGTTGCGGCTTGCGCAGGCCTCGGAGTTCGCCGCCATCGGCCTGCTGGCGGGCCTGGTGGCGGCCATCGCGGCCTCGGTACTGTCGGGCGTGGTGGCGACCCAGGTGTTCGACCTGCCGTGGAAGGCGAACTGGCAGCTGGCCGCCATCGGTGGCGGGCTGGGCATGCTGGCGGCGCTGGGTGCGGGCCTGTTCGCTACCCGCAAGGTGCTGGATGCGCCGCCCTCGGTGACGCTGCGCGAGCTGCAGGGCTGATGCCTTCGCTGTTGTAGGAGCGCCCTCGGGCGCGATGCTCTTGCTTTCGCGGCAGGATCAAGAAAAAGCATCGCGCCCGAGGGCGCTCCTACATACACAAAGGAACAGGTGAGCCGCAAAAAGGGGCGAGCCGGAGCTCACCCCTTGATGCACAGCACCTGGCGCAGCGTGTGGACCACGTCCACCAGGTCGCTTTGCGCGGCCATCACGGCGTCGATGTCCTTGTAGGCTGCCGGCGACTCGTCGAGCACCCCGGCGTCCTTTCGGCACTCGACGTGCGCCGTGGCCTGGCGGTGCTGCGACAGCGTGATCTGCTGGCGCGCGGCGGTACGGCTCAGCACGCGGCCGGCCCCGTGGCTGCAGCTGTGGAAGCTGTCCGCGTTGCCCTTCCCGCGCACGATGAAGCTCTTCGCACCCATGCTGCCGGGGATGATCCCCAGCTCGCCGGCACGTGCGCTCACCGCACCCTTGCGGGTGACCAGCAGGTCCACGCCCGCGTGCGTTTCCTTCTGCACGTAGTTGTGGTGGCAGTTGACCGCCATCTTCTCCAGCTGGAACTTCGGCAGGCGGTGGCGCATCTCGGCCAGCACGCGCGACATCATCGCCTCACGGTTCTCGCGGGCGTAATCCTGCGCCCACGACACCGCTTCCACGTAGTCGTCGAACAAGGGCTCGCCTTCCATGAAGAAGGCCAGGTCCTTGTCCGGCAGGTGGAAGCCGAGCACGCGGTGCGCCAACTGCTCGCGCGCGCGCTCGATGAAGTACGTGCCGATCAGGTTGCCGGTGCCGCGCGAACCGCTGTGCAGCATCACCCACACCGCATCGGCCTCGTCCAGGCAGATCTCGATGAAGTGGTTGCCGCCGCCCAGCGTGCCGATCTGACGGTCCAGCTTGTCGGTGCGGATCTTGCGGTGCTTGTGCTTGATCGCTTCCAGACGCGGCTCCAGCCCCGACTGCGCGATGCGCGTGGCGATGCTGTCCGGCAGCTTCCAGTGCTCGCCACCGCGGCCGTTGCCGACCGGCACGCTGCGCTCGATGCTCGAGCGCAACTGCGCCAGGTTGTCCGGCAGATCGTTCGCGTGCAGCGTGGTGCGTACCGCGGCCATGCCGCAGCCGATATCCACGCCGACGGCAGCCGGGATGATGGCGCCGCGGGTCGGGATGACCGAGCCCACGGTGGCGCCCTTGCCCAGGTGCACGTCGGGCATCACCGCCACCCACGGGCCGACGAAGGGGATAGCCGCGATGTTCTGCAGCTGCGCGTGGGCGCCCTGGTCCAGGGGCACGCCGCGCACCCAGCCCTTGATCGGCGTGGCGCTGCCCTCGGCGTGCAGCAGTTCGAATCGGGTTTGCATGTTCATGCGGTGTCCTTGTCGATTGTAGGAGCGCCCCATGGGCGCGATGCTCTTGCCCTTGCTTCTTCCATGAAAAGCATCGCGCCCGTGGGGCGCTCCTGCAGAAGGCCTGTCGCGGCGGGTCCGTCCACCGCGCGGGCCGTACTACTTCAATGTCACCAGCTGCTTCAGCACGCCGTCCAGGCCGCCGAACACGGTGAGCTTGTCGATCTTCTCGGTGACCTTTTCCAGGGCTTCGAGCTCCTTCAGGCGCATCAGCACCGGCGACTCGTCGATCAGCTTCGCGGTGTTGAGCAGGGAACGCGTGGCGTTCGCCTCCTCGCGGCGGCGGATCACGTTGGCCTGCGCCGTCTTCTCCGCCTGCACCACCCCGTTGAGGATCTCCTTCATCTCGCCGGGCAGGATCACGTCCTTCACGCCCACCCCCAGCACCTCCACGCCGAGACCGGTGACCTGGCCGCGCACGTAGGCGAAGATGTCGGCGTCCAGCGAGGCCTTGTCGCCCAGCAGCTCGTCCAGCGTTTTGGCGGAGACCGCCTTGCGCAGGCCGTACTGCAGTTCGCGGTAGACGAAGTCGCCGACCTTCGCGACCTTGGTGCGCGCGGCCACCACGTCGGTGACGCGGGTGCTGGCGGCCAGGTTCACGCGCAGGCTGACCTTGTCGCGGGTCAGCAGTTCCTGGCCCGAGACTTCGACGGACTGCACGCGCAGGTCCACCACATCCACCACGACGTTCTTCTGGAAGTTCCAGAAGGCGTAGCTGCCGGGCGCGAGCGTGCGCTCGAGCTTGCCGTCGATGAACACCAGGCCGGCGAACTCCGCCGGCACATCGGCCACCACGGCCAGCTTCGACAATGCCCCCAGCTGGCGCAGGCGCCGCGCGACGGCGACGTCCACGTCCGCCGTGGCCAGCGACACCGGTTGCACCTCGACCTTCACCAGGCCGATCCAGTACAGGCGCCGCGTGCCGGGCGGCAGCACGTCTTCCAGCTTGCCGTTCTTCAGCACCAGGCCGACCTGGTCCACGCCGATGTCGGCGAGCAGGAAGACCTCGCCCAGGCCGTCGCCCAGGCGCGCGATCAGCGCGTCGACGTCGTGGCCGGCGTACTCCGGCGATGCGATGTTGAAGGTGCGCACCTCGGTCCGACCCATCGGGTCGAACCAGCGGTACACGCCGGGCGCGAGCAGTTGCTCGAACCGACGGTTGCGATACACCAGGCCGCGCTCGCCGTCACCGATCACGACCCTCTTGGTCCAGAACATGGCGTTGTTCTCCTTGTTGGCTCTGGTGGTTCGATCCAGTTGGCAAACACCGTCGCGGAGGACCGATTCCCGCGACGATGATGTGCCGTCCGCGACATGCGGACAGCGGAAGAAGTTGGAAACGCCCCTGGACGGAGGCGATGCGGACAACCGGCGCTGCCGGCGGAGGCGTCGTCGCGGGCGGTGATCCGGAGATCGCAGCGATCGCGGCGTGCATCCGCGTCGAGGACGCGGAGCCGGCACCGTCCCCGCTGCGGCGCACTGTCTTTCCGCAGTCCATCGCGGAGAGACGTTGCGCCACACGGGGCGTTTCCGGGGTGGGACTTGCGTCCCGGTGTCATGACGTGAAAGGTCATGTGCCCTTGCAGGCGTTGGAGCGGGAGTCGAACCCGCGACAGTCGGATTAACCGTCCGATGCTCTAACCATCTGAGCTATCCAGTGGTGGACGAACCGGATTTGAACCGGTGGCCAACGGCATGCGCCGCTGCTCTCCCAAGCTGAGCTATCGTCCGCTCGAGGAACACCGCCTCGCACGCTTCGGCATGCGCCACGGCAGCGCCGCGCGCACCGGACGGGACGCAAGCCCGTACCGCAGTAGCGTGTTCGATCGATGCTCCCCATTGCCGGCGGTCGCCCACCGGCAATCCGTTCGGGCGACCTGCGCCCATGTTGCTGTTCTTCCCACCTGCAGCCCGCGTCGGGGCATCACGACGCAGCGCACATGCGCCGGTCGCAGCCGCGCCCCTGCCTCGGGGCGCGCATGCGCGCTACCCGGATGCCCCAGGGCGGAAAGGAACTTCCGTGGTGGAAAGAAACGAACCTCGATGCATGCGCATCCTCCGCGAACGCTGAAAACAGAACGCCCCCGGGTGTTGCGACCCGAGGGCGTTCGCGTTCCTCGGGAGATCGGGGTGGCCGATCTCCCAGGGAGTCAGCCGGATGTCAGAAGTCCAGGTGCCGTGCGCGTTCGATACCGCGCAGGTCGCAGCCGTTCGCACGCAGCGCCAGGCCGCAGCGCGATGGCTGCAGGGCGGGCTTGCTGTCGAAGGAATAGGCGGGCTTCATGGGAAGAATTCGATTGCTGAAAAAACGGCCACGGGGCCGACGGGCGCGCACGATACGCCGCTTGTTTGCGATGCGCAACACTTTTTTCACTTTTTCTGTCGCGGCCGATGAGCGGCGCCAACGAATAGGGCGAAGGGCGTGTCGCTAGAATGGCGCCCTCTCCCCCGTGCGTATCGTCCGTGGCCTCCCGATTCTCCGATCCCGCGCTCGACGCGTTGATGCTGCCCTTCGCGCAGGGCCTGCTGGCCTGGCCCGCCGGGCCGGTGCTGTTCCTGCGCGCGCGCGATGGCGCCGCGTTGCGCCAGTTCCCGTTGTCGCAGCTGGTCTGCGAACAGAGTTTTCGTCCCGATGCGGAACTGCTGGAGCGGGCGGGGCTGCGCGTCGTGGCCGATGCGGCGCTCGAGGGCACGCGTTACCCGCTGGTCCTGGTTCTGCCGCCGCGCCAGCGCGAAGAAACGCGCGCACTGCTTGCGCGCGCGGTGCAACTGGCAGCGCCCGACGGCATCGTGGTGGCCGCGATGACCAACAACGAGGGCGCCAAGTCGGGCGAGGCCGATCTGAAGCAGCTCGCGGGCCTGGCCGGCACGCTGACCAAGTTCCATTGCCGCACGTTCTGGACGCGCAAGCGCGCGGACAGCGTCGACGACGCGCGGCTCGCGCAATGGTTGGCGCTGGATGCGCCGCGCCGGATCGAGAACGGCCGCTACCTCAGCCGTCCGGGCGTGTTCGCCTGGAACCGCATCGATCCGGCGTCCGCGCTGCTGGTCGAATGCCTGCCGACCGATATCGCCGGACACGGCGCCGACCTGGGCGCGGGGTGGGGATTCCTGTCGCTGTCGCTGCTGGCGCGCAATCCCGGCATCGCCGCGCTCGATCTCTACGAGGCCGAGGCGCGGGCACTCTCGCTGGCGAAGGCGAACCTGGCCGGCGCCGGGTCGTCCGCGGCGCTCGATTTCCACTGGCACGATGTCACCGCGGGGCTGCCGAAGCGCTACGACTTCATCGTCAGCAATCCGCCGTTCCACACCCAGAGCCGTGCCGATCGGCCCGACATCGGCCAGCGCTTCATCACCGCCGCGGCCGCCGCGCTGAAGCCGGGCGGCCGGTTGTGGCTGGTGGCCAACCGCCACCTGCCGTACGAACAGAGCTTGAACGAGAGCTTCGGCGACGTGCGCGTGGCCGGCGAACGCGATGGCTTCAAGGTCATCGCCGCGGTCAAGGCGGGGCGGTGATGGCATGAAGATCGTCAAGCACATCGCCAACCTAGGCTATGGCAGCCGCAAGGACGTGCAGTGGATGTTCCGCGAGGGACGGATCACCGACGCCGCCGGCCAGGTGCTGTATGCCGACGACCCGGTAGACCACGACAACATCCGCGTGGACGGCGAGCCGCTCGATCCCGCGCCAGGCGTCGCGATCCTGCTGCACAAACCGGTGGGCTACACCTGCTCGACCAAGGACACCGGGCGCATCGTCTACGACCTGTTTCCTCCCCGCTTCCGCGAACGCTCGCCCGTGCTGTCCACGGTGGGGCGCCTGGACCGCGAGACCAGTGGCCTGCTGCTGTTGACCGACGATGGCGGGTTGCTGCACCGGATCATCTCGCCCAAGGCCCACCTGCCCAAGGTCTACGACGCCACGCTGGCGCAGGACCTGCGCGGCGACGAAGCTGCCATCTTCGCCAGCGGCACGCTGATGCTGGAGTCGGAGCAGACGCCACTGGCGCCGGCACGGCTGCGCGTCATCGATCCGCGCCATGCGCAGCTGACCCTCACCGAGGGCCGCTACCACCAGGTGCGGCGCATGTTCGCCGCGGTCGGCAACCATGTGCAGGCGTTGCATCGCAGCCGCATCGGCGGGCTGACGCTGGACGACCTTGCGCCGGGGCAGTGGCGCCTGCTCGATCAGGATGATCTGCGCCAGCTGTTCGGAGCCGGGGCATGAGCCGGGCGGCATTGCCGTTCACGCCCATGGCGGTGGTCTTCGACATGGACGGACTGATGCTGGACAGCGAACGCGCCATCATCGCGTGCCTGGCCGAGGCCGCACGCGAACGCGGACACGACCTGCCCGAGATGCTGTGGCTGTCGATGGTGGGCCACAGCGAAGCCGTCTGCCGCCACCTGCTGGACGAGGCGGTGGGCGAGCTCGAGCGCGCACAGGTGCTGCAGCGTTCGCAGGCGCTGTACGACGCGGTCGTCGCGGCAGGCGTGCCGCACCGACCGGGCATCGTGGAGATGCTGGATTTCCTCCAGGCCCGCAGGATTCCGCGCGCCGTCGCCACCTCGACGCGTCGCCCGCTGGCGTTGCGCAAGCTGGAAGCGGCCGGCCTGCTGGACCGGTTCGACGCCATCTGCACCAGCAGCGATGTCGAACATCCCAAGCCCGCGCCCGATGTCTATCTGCTGGCGGCCCGCACGCTGGGCATCGAGCCGGTGCGGTGCCTGGTGCTGGAGGACTCGCCCACGGGCGTGCGCGCCGCGCTCGCCGCCGGCATGCACCCGATCCAGATCCCCGACCTGGTGGAGCCGGACGATGCCGTGCGTGCGCTGGGGCACACCATCCTGCCGTCGCTGGACGATGCGCGTCGGCTGTTGGAGCGGCGGTTGGCAGCGGAGCCGCTCATCTGATGTGGGAGCGACGCAAGTCGCGAAGCTCTTCAGCAGAACTCCGACATGCGATCGGGTGATTCACCCATGGCGGTCTCCGCCAGGCTTGCCATGCTCACGTCTCAACGGGAGCATCGGCATGTCGGGATACTCGGGTCTGAGAAAAGGGCGCGTCTCCGAGCCCGGTCGGGTCTACCTGGTGACATTCGCGACCATGGATCGTCGGCCGTTGTTTGCGAGTCCGGAGCGGGCCATGGTTGCCTGTCAGGCCATGACATCGACGCGGCTCTGGTATCGCTCAAGGCTGATGTGCTGGGTGCTGATGCCCGACCACTGGCACGGCATGATCGAGCTGGGCGCACTGGACAGTCTGCCGACCTTGGTCCAGCGATTGAAATCCAACAGTGCCAGGATGGTCAGGCTGCGTCATCCGGAAACGGGCCAGGTCTGGGAGAAAGGTTTTCATGATCGCGCATTGCGTGATCCGAATGGGGTGCTGGCGACCGCTCGGTACGTTGTGGCGAACCCGCTTCGTGCCGGGCTCGCTTCTCGTGTCGGGGAATACGCGTGGTGGGACGCGGTCTGGTTGAACAGCAGCGTCACCGCGAAGGCGTGAGGTCCCGTGTCGGAGCATCGCGACTCACGTCACTCCCACGTCGTCTTTCGTTCGTGTCGTCCTCAATCCGCAAACAGCTTCGCCCAACCCGCATGCCCCAGTGCGTCCAGCGTCTTCACGTTGCGTTCGACGATGACGTCGGCATCGGGGAAGGCCTCCACTGCGCGGTCGATGCTGGCTTCGCGCAGCAGGTGCAGGGTGGGGTAGGGGGAGCGGTTGGTGTAGTTGCTGATGTCGTCGGGCATCGTGCCGGCGAACTGGTAGCCGGGGTGGAAGCTGGCCACCTGGATGACGCCCTGCAGGTCCAGCGCCTCGACCGCGGCGTCCGCGTTGTCGAGGAAGTCGTTGTAGTCCAGGAAGTCGGTCAGTACGTCCGGGTGCACGATCAGCGTGGTGTCGACCTGCTCGGGATCGGCGTCGCGCAGCAGCAGCAGCTCCTCGGCCAGTTCCTCCAGCAGGGCTTCAGGCGTGCTGGCATCGCTCAACACCAAGCGCACCTGCTGCTTCACGTACACCGCCTTGGCGAACGGGCACAGGTTCAGCCCGATCACCGCCCGCTCCACCCAGCGGCGCGTGGCGTCGATGGGATCGGGCGCGCGGTCGGCGGCGGCGGGAGACTCAGTCACGGAAGTTGTCGAACTGCAGCGGCAGCTCGAATTCCGTCTTCTTCAGCAGGGCGATGACGTCCTGCAGGTCGTCGCGCTTCTTGCCGGTGACGCGCAGTTTGTCGCCATTGATCTGGGCTTCCACTTTCAGCTTGGCGTCCTTGATGGTGGCGACGATCTTCTTGGCCAGCTTCTGCTCGATGCCCTGCTTGACGGTGATTTTCTGGCGGGCGCCGGCCAGGTTGGTTTCCACCTCGCCGAACTCCAGGCAGCGGGCGTCGATCTGGCGCGCGATCAGGCGCGCGCGCAGGATGTCGGTCATCTGCTTGAGCTGGAAATCGCTGGGCGCGGACTGGGTGATCAGCTTGTCTTCCAGCACGAATTTCGCTTCCACGCCCTTGAAGTCGAAGCGGGTGGACAGTTCGCGGTTGGCCTGGTCCACGGCGTTGGTCAGTTCGTGGATGTTGACTTCGGAAACGACGTCGAAGGAGGGCATGGGGGGATTCCTGGTACCGGGCGCGGAATTCTACCGTGCGCCGGGAAGCGGTACCGCGCCGGGAGGCGGCACACGCGTGGCGCGCCACAGCCCGGCCAGCCTGCGGACGGTCTCGCATGCGAGCAGGGGCACCACCCAGCTGCACCACAGCAAGGTGGCGATCAGGGCCGGCGAGGGCGCAAGCCCGCCCGCGATGGCGAGCGGCAACGACAGGCGGAAGAGGATCGGCGCCAGGGTCACGGCGTAATTGCGGACCATCCAGCGACGATGCCGCTGCACGTCCCCGCGCCTGATCGCGACCAGGCCGGTCAGGGCCGTGGTCAACCAGGCAAAGGCGGTCGCGGAGAACGCGAGGCGGATGGCGAACGGTGCAGGCGAGCTGGCGATCAGTCCGACGGCGCCGGTGGCGGCCACCAGCATGCCGGACAGATAGAGGCGGCCCGCCAGGCGGTGCGGGCGCGGATAGCGGTGGCGCCATTGGGTGAAAAACTGCACGGGCCCCAGCAGCACGGTGGTGAGGCCGCCGGCCAGATGCATCCACAACCATCCTCGTCGCGTCATGAACATGCCGTAGGCGGCGGAATCCAGGTGCCGGTACTTGCCGTAGGCGGCCAGCAGGAACTCGAGGCTGGCGACGCCGAGCAGCAGCCACAGCGCGGCCCAGGCCAGGTGCAGGGCCATTCGGGAGCGGGGCGACGCGCGGGTGGGTGGAGCGGTCCCTGTCATCGGCCTGCCTGCGCGGGTGGGTGGCCGCAGGGTAGCGCAGGCGGGAGGGAACGTGTCCGGCGCAGGCGATAATGGCGCATGGCCACGCCCCGTCCCTCGCTCACGTCCGCCGTCCTGCTCATGCTGGCCGCCGTACTGCTGTTCGCGTTGATGGACGCGGGACTGAAGCTGCTTTCATCGCAGTACCCACCGCTGCAGGTCGCGGCATTGCGCGGGCTCTCGTCGCTGCCGCTGGTCGCGATCTGGGTGTTGGCCACGGTGCCGGCCCGCTCGCTGCTGCGCGTGCATTGGCCGTTGCACCTGCTGCGCGGCGTACTGGGCATCGCGATGATGGCCGGGTTCGTGTACGGCTTGCGCAGCATGCCGTTGTCGACGGCCTATGCCATCACCTTCGTGGCGCCGCTGCTGGTGACGGCGATGGCGGGCCCCCTGCTGAAGGAGCGGGTAGGGGCGGGGCGATGGGCCGCTATCGCCATCGGCCTGCTGGGCGTGCTGGTGATCCTGCGCCCGACCGGCGAAGGCATGCTGACCGGCGGCGGGCTGGCGATCCTGCTCGCGGCGATCTGCTATGCGCTGGGTGCGGTCACCGTGCGCATGCTGGCCCAGCGCGACAGCACGCAGGCGATGGTGTTCTGGTTCGTCGTGCTGCTGTCGCTGGGCGCATGGCTGCTCGCGCTGCCTGCCTGGAAGCCGCTGCAGCCCGTGCACGGCTGGATCATCGCCGGCGTCGGCCTCTCCGGTTCGCTGGCGCAGGTGGCGCTGACCGAGGCCTTCCGTCGTGGCGAGGCCTCGCTGATCGCGCCGCTGGAGTACACCGCGCTGGTATGGGGCGTGCTGTTGGACGTGGCCCTGTGGTCGGTGCTGCCCGATGGCGTGACCTGGATCGGCGCGGGCATCATCGTGGCGAGCGGACTCTATCTGTTGCGGCGGGAGAAGGTGCATGTGGAGGCCGAGCATCCATGACTTCAGGCCCGGGGGATGGCTGCCAAAAGCCATGACACTGGAGGTGCCGTGCCACCTGGAGGAGTCACGATGAGCTTGCGAAGGCACTGTCTTGCCGCCGTGCTGCCTCTGCTGTGCGCGTGCGCGCCGGAGCCGAAGGGGGTGCCGCCGGCGGACACGAGCGCCAGGCGCGTCGCGACGGACGTGTACTTCATCCGCGGACGCTTCGTCGGCGGGGAGCAGCCCGATGGCAACAGCGTAATGCTGCGCGGCAGGACCGGCTGGGTCGTCGTCGATACCGGCCGGCATCCTGCCCATGCGGCGGCCATCGAGGCCTTCGTGCAAGGCAGCGGCGCCCCGCTGGTCGCGGTGGTCAATACGCACTGGCACCTCGACCACGTGGGCGGCAATCTTCCGTTGCGGGCAGCGCACCCGCAGCTCCAGGTGCATGCGAGCAGGCAGGCGACGGTCGAGCGGAACGGATTCCTCGCGCGCTACCGGGCCCAACTCGAGACCCTGCTGCGCGAGCACGTGGACGATCCGCAGGCGCCGGCATGGCGCGAAGAGATCGCACGCATCGACGGCGCGCGTGCGTTCGAGCCGACCCATCCGGTGGACGCGGACGGCATGCGGACCCTCGATGGACGAGCGCTGCGCCTGGGGCTGCGGCGCGATGCGGTCAGCGGTGGCGATGTGTGGCTGTTCGATCCACGCGCGCGCGTGCTGGTCGCCGGTGATCTGGTGACCTTGCCCGTGCCGCTGCTGGACACCGCCTGTCCCGGGGCGTGGGCGGAAGGACTCGCATCGCTGGAGGGTGTTCCGTTCGAGGTGCTGGTGCCCGGCCACGGCGAGCCGATGGGGCGGGCGGACTTCCAGCGTTATCGCACCGCGTTCGGCCGCTTGCTGGCGTGCGCAGCCGGACCCGGCAGTGACGCCGCCTGCACCGACGCCTGGCTTGCCGATGTCGGCGACCTGGTGCCCGTGGCGCAGCATGCGCACGCACGGCAACTGTTGCAGGAGTACTACCTGCCCCAACGCCTGCGCGGCCGACCCGAGCGTCCGCCGTATTGCCCGCGATGATGCGGCTGACCTGCCTTCAGGCATGATGCGGCCATGCCCATCGTCCTGGTCCTGCTGTTCGTTTTCCTGCTGCTCGCCCTGTGGGCGCTGCTGCTCCCGCTCTCGCTATGGCAGCGCTACCGCTATGGACGGGCGCGCCGCATGGCCCGCAGCTGGCTGCTGGCGCTCAACGCATGGAGCCTGCTGGTATCGGTGGCGATCTTCATGGCGGTCAGCGCGTTCGGCCTGTTCTGGTGGCCGGACAGCCTGGCCGGCGCGGGCCTGGGATTGGCTGCGGGCAGCCTGCTCGGCCTGCTGGGCGTAGGCCTCACGCGCTGGGAGGTCGCACCGCAGGGCGTCTTCTACCAGCCCAATGCCTGGCTGGCCCTGTTGCTGGTCGCCATCGTGGCCGGGCGCATCGTGCTGGGGTTCGTGCAGATGGCGCAGTACTGGCAGCGCGGTGGCATGCCGGCGACCCATGCGCTGCTGAGCGGGCATGGCAGCCTGTTGGCGGTGGCCGGCCTGCTGCTGGGCTATTACCTGGTCTATGCGTGGGGCGTGAAGTGGCGCGTCGCGCGACTGCAGCGCCTGCGCGGTCACGGCATGCGGTGATCCATCCGCCCGCAAGAAAAGGCGGCGGGCCCGGGAAGCCCGCCGCCGTATCGGCGCAAGGGAGCGATGGATCAGAAGCGTGCGCCGATACCCACACCCACGACCCACGGGTCGATCGTCAGTTCTTCACCGGTGCCCTGGCCGGCCACGCGCACGCCGGCGTCGCCCTTCATGTAGCGGGCATCCGCGCGCGCGAACCAGGTCTGGTTGATGTTGAAGTCCACGCCCGCGGTGGCGATGGCGCCCTTGGCGGTCTCCAGGCCGATGTGGGCGCCGTCGCCGCCGATGGTCTCGTTGCTGAAGTTGGACTCGTAGTAGCCCAGGCCCACGAACGGGCGCATCACCTGGTCGGCGGTGCCGAAGTGGTACTGGCCGCTCAGCGCGATGGGCTGCTGGTCCACGGTGCCGATCTTGCCGGTGCCATCGGCGCGCACACGGTGGTTGAACTTGTCGGCGGCGCCCCACAGTTCAACGGCGATGTTCGGGGTCGCATACCAGCTGGCGCTGATCACCGGCGCGACGTCGCCGTCGATCTTCAGGCCGGGCGCGGGATCGCGATCGGGCTTGAGGATGGCGGCGCCGCCGACCACGGCGAAGCGCTTGCTGGCGGCATCGGATGTCGTGTCGGTCGTTGCATCCTGCGCCAGCGCAGGCATGGCAATGAGGGAAGCCAGGGCAATGGTGAGGGTACGAATGGATTTCATGCAGGAATCTCCTGATTCTGTTTTCTTATGTCCCCTCCGTGCGGTGCGATGGGTGATGCGCCGTCGCCGTCAGGGCGAGCGCACCGTAACCACCCCTGCATGAATATCTCCTGCTGCGCGACGTGAACCGATCGCAAACACCGCGGAAATATCCTCTTCCTGCGCCCGCATTTCACGGTGTGTGCATGTGGCTGAGCGCACGCGGCGCCTTCGTTCAGTGATCCATGCGATATCCTGGCGCACCGAGGCGGCGGCGCACGTCATGACGCGGGGCCGCGGCTGCGCTACTGTTCGCGCAAACGGAGTGGCCCGCATGGCGAGCAGCAAGGCGAAGACGGTCGACGACTACCTGAAGGAGCTTCCGGAGGACCGCCGGGCCGTGGTGTCGGCGGTACGCGACCTGGTCAACCGGCATCTGCCCGCAGGCTATGTGGAGGCGATGAGCTGGGGCATGATCAGTTGGCAGATCCCGCTCTCGCGTTACCCCGCCACCTACAACAGGCAGCCGCTGGCGTACGTGGCGCTGGCCGCACAGAAGCAGTACTACGCGCTGTACCTGATGGCGTGCTACGCCAACTCCACCCAGGACGTGGCGCTGCGCAACGCGTACGCCGATGCCGGCAAGGCGCTGGACATGGGCAAGAGCTGCCTGCGTTTCAAAGCGCTGGACGACCTGCTGCCCGAGGTCATCGGTGGCGTGGTCGCCTCCACGCCGGTGGACGCGCATATTGCACAATACCAGGCCAGCCGCGCACGGAAGTGACCCGCATGCCCCCCGCAAAACGAAAGTCGCGCACCGGGCGTGCCCGGACCGACCTGCCCACGCCGGGCGACCACCTGACGATGGCGGACCTGGCGAAGGTGGCCGGCGTATCCGCGATCACCGTCTCGCGCGCGCTGCGCGACAGCCCGCTGGTGAACGCGGAAACCCGCGCCCGGGTGCGTGAGGTGGCGCAGCAGTACGGCTACGCCTTCAACGTGAGTGCGCGCAACCTCAAGCTCCGCCGCAGCATGACCGTGGCCGTGGTGGTGGAAATGAAGCCCACCGTCGAGCGGCAGATGTCCGGCCCTTACCCGCTGGACCTGCTGGGGGGCATCACCCAGGAACTCACCTCCACCGGCTACAGCGTGCTGCTGACCTCGCTGCAGGGCGGTGCATTGCCGAACGTGCGGGCCGCCGACGGCGTGATCCTGCTCGGCCAGGGCGCGCACGAGGATGCCATGCACGAAGTGCAGCGCTGGGGACGGCCGATGGTGGTGTGGGGCGCGGTGAGCCGGCACGAATCGCAGATCGTGGTGGGCAGCGACAACCGGCGCGGCGGCGCGCTGGCCGCCGAGCGTTTCATCGCGCTGGGCCGGAGCCGTCCGGCCTTCCTCGGCGATCCCGCGCACGGCGAATTCGCCGAGCGCCTGGAGGGCTTCAGCACCGCGCTCGCGCGGCACGGCATCACGCCGATCGCGCCGACCGTTTCCAGCTTCACCGTCGGTGCGGGAGCCGATGCGGTGCACGCCCTGCTGCAGGCGCACCCGCAGGTCGATGCGTTGTTCGCCGCCAGCGACCTGCTGGCCATCGGCGCGATCCGCGCGCTGATCGAGCGCGGCCGGCGGGTGCCGGAGGACGTCTCGGTGATCGGCTACGACGACTCCCCCTCGGCGCGACCTACGTGCCGCCCCTGACCTCGGTGCACCAGAACTTCCTGGACGCCGGCGTCCTGCTGGCCCGCAAGGTGCGCGCCCTGATCGAGGGCGAGGACGCGGTCTCGGAGACCCTGCCGACCCATCTGGTCGTTCGCACGACCTGAGCGCGTTGCGCTGCTGCATTGCAGCGTCCACCCGGTGGACATCCGGCCGTGCCGCCCGGTGCGCGGCGCGCACCCAGCACGTTGAATTGAAAGGACTTTGTCCGCCTCCGGAGCCCGCTCGGCCAGGCCTTGGAGCCGGGGCGACAGCGTGCTGACATCGATAACTTGACATCGATAACAACGACTTCTAGCGTGCCCCCGCCGTGGTGTCGCCACGGCCGCAACGGGTGGATGAGAGGATGTCGGTGGAACAGAGGCGGACGGACACATCGGAGGGGGACACGGCATCGGGCGCAGGCCTGGCCGATCCCTGGCGGCTGACCCAGCGGGCGTTCGACCCTGCGCGTGCGGCGCGCGACGAAACCCTGTTCGCCCTCGCCAACGGCACGCTGGGCGTGCGCGGTGCACTGGAAGAAGCCGACAGCGCCAGCGACGGCACCTTCCTGTCCAGCGTGTTCGAACAGAACCCGATCCACTACCACGAGCGCTTCCCCGGCTTCACCCGCAGCACCGATACGCGCGTGCCGGTGGCCGAGGGCAAGCACATCCGGCTGCAGATCGGCGATGCGCCGCTGCGCCTGCACCAGGCCGAATGGCTGGACTTCGAGCGCACGCTGGATCTGGCTGCCGGCGCACTCGTCCGCCGCCTGCGCCTGAAGACCGCGCAGGGGCATACCCTGGAAATCCGGGCGCGCCGCGTGGTGCCGCTCGCCGAGCGGGCCTTGCTGGCGATCCGTTTCGAAGTCGCATCCATCGACTACACGGGGCCGCTGACCTTGTGCTCGTCGATCGAGACCGGGCGCCAGGCGGTGCAGCAGGGCGACGACCCGCGCATCGGCGTGCATGGCGGCAAGGGACTGCAGGTGGCCCAAGAGCAGGCGGATGCCGAAGGCGCGCGACTGACCCAGCGGACCCATCACAGCGGTGTCGCTCTGGTCTGCGCCCAGCGGCACCGCCTGTCGCCGGGCATGGTGGCCACCGCCGCGCACGCGGGCGAGGGCAGGGTGGAACAGCGCTTCGCTGCGACGCTGACCGCTGGCGCCTCGGTCGTGATCGAGAAGTACGTCGCCTACGACGATGGCAACGGCCAGGCGGGCGATGGCGTGGACGCGGTGCTGGCACGGGCGCTGCGCGACGGATTCGACGGCATCGCCGGCGCGCAGGCCGACACGATGCGGGCGTTCTGGCAGCGCGCCGGCCTGTCGGTGGACGGCGATCCGGCGGCGGAACTGGCCCTGCGCTTCAACCTGTTCCACCTGCTGCAGTCCGCCGGCCGCGACGGCATCAATGGCACCGCGGCCAAGGGCATCACCGGCGAAGGCTACGAGGGCCATTGCTTCTGGGATACCGAAGCCTTCGTGTTGCCGGTCATGGCGTTCACCGCACCGGACGTGGCGCGCGCGATGCTGATGTACCGCTACCGCACGCTGGATGGCGCGCGCGCTACCGCGCGCGCCATGAACCACCCGCGCGGTGCGCTGTACCCCTGGCGCACCATCGCCGGCCGCGAATGCTCCGCGCACTATCCCAGCGGTTCGGCGGCGTACCACATCAATGCCGCCATCGCCTATGGGATCGGGCTTTATCTCGACGCCAGCGATGATCTCGACTTCCTCAGCGAGGCTGGCGCCGAGATTCTTTTCGAGACCGCGCGCATCTGGCCGCAGGCGGGCCACTTCAATCCGCGGCTCGGCGGTGCGTTCTGCATCCACGAGGTGACCGGGCCCGACGAATACACCACGCTGGTCAACAACAACTGGTACACCAACCGCATGGCGCAGCGGCACCTGCAGCGCGCGGTGGATGCATGGCAGCGGTTGTCGGCGGACCGCCCGCAGGCCCTGCACGCGCTGGCGGCCCGCATCGGGCTGGATGGCGGGGAGGTCGCGCTGTGGCAGCGCGCCGCCGATGCCATGTACCTGCCGGTGGACCAGGCGCTGGGCATCCACCCGCAGGACGACGATTTCCTCGCCAAGCCGCGCTGGCCGTTCCCCAGGCGCGAAGGGCCGCACCGCCCGCTGCTGCTCGACTACCATCCGCTCACCCTTTACCGCCACCAGGTCTGCAAGCAGGCCGACGTGGTGATGGCGATGGTGCTGGCCGGGGACGGCATCGACCTGGGCACCAAGCGCCGCGATTTCGATTACTACGAGGCGGTCACCACCCACGACTCCACGCTGTCCGCACCGGTGTACGGCATCCTGGCCAGCGAGGTGGGGCAGGACGAGAAGGCATGGCACTACTTCGACGCCAGCCTGCGCGTGGACCTGGACGACCTGCACGGCAACACCGACCACGGCGTGCACATGGCGGCGATGGCGGGCAGCTGGCTGGGGCTGGTGCAGGGCTTCGGCGGGCTGCGCATCGCAGGTGGCCATCTGCGGTTCGCGCCCACGCTGCCCAAGGCCTGGAAGGGCTACGGGTTCAACCTGCGTTGGCGCGGTTGCGCGCTGCGGGTGGACGTGGATGCGCGGGGCGTGCGCTACAGGCTGGATGAGGGCGGGCTGCTGGTCTTCGCGCATGCCGGGAGCGAGGTGGTCCTGGAACCGGGGCGGGAGGTCGTGCTGCCGCTCGCCGTGCCGTCGCCCCCGAAAGCCGTGTTCCCGCGCGCCTGCCAGGCCCTGATCTTCGACCTTGACGGCGTGCTGACCGACACCGCGCATACGCACTACCGGGCCTGGAAGCGGCTGGCCGATGGCATCGGCGTGCCGTTCGACCTGCAGGTCAACGAGCGGCTGAAGGGTGTCGACCGCATGGCATCGCTGGAGATCATCCTGGAACGTGCGCCGCGCGCCTACAGCGCAGACGAGAAGCGCGCGTTGGCCGACACCAAGAACGGCTACTACGTGCAGGAAATCGCGAAGGTGGGCCCGCAGGACCTGTTCGATGGCGTGCGCGGGGTGCTCGATGCGGCGCGTGCGGCCGGCTTGAAGCTGGGCCTGGCGTCCGCCAGCCGCAACGCGCCGGCGCTGCTGCAGAAACTGGGCATCGCCGACTGCTTCGACTACATCGCCGACGCCGGCCGCATCGTCCGCGCCAAGCCCGATCCGGCCATCTTCCTGGATGTCGCCGCCGCGCTGGGCGTGCCCGCGCAGCTGTGCATCGGAGTGGAGGACGCCGCCGCGGGCATCGAGGCCATCCATGCGGCGGGCATGGCCGCCATCGGCATCGGCGATGCGCGCGCGCTGCGCCATGCCGATGCCGTGATCCCCCGCATCGCCGATTTCGACCTGAGGACGTTCGTTTCGCCTTGACCGCACGTGGCCACAGAAGCCGCGGCGGCAGACCACCACCATCACAACATGCAGTACCCCGGAGGGAGAGACCATGCCGTACCGCAAGCCACACCTGATCCGCTATGCCCTGTCCGCCGCCATCGCGGCCGCTCTTGCGCCCACCGCCGTGCTGGCCCAGCAGGCCGCCCCCGCGGACCCGCCGCGCGATGCGACGACGCTGGATGCCGTGGTGGTGTCCGGTACCGCCACCGCCGGCGGCGTGCGCAAGCTGGAAGCCAGCTTCAACATCGTCACGGCCAACGCCGAGCAGATCAGGCAGGCCAATCCGAAGAGCACCGCCGACCTGCTGAAGATATCCCCGGGCATGTGGCCCGAATCGACCGGCGGCCAGACCGGCGCCAACATCGAGATCGCCGGCTTCCCCGGCGGCGGGGATGCGCCGTACTTCTCCACGCTGCTGATGGGCTCGCCGCTGTACGGCATGCCCACGCTCTCGTTCTTCGAGACCACCTCGATGTTCCGCCTGGACGACACGGTGGAATCGGTCGAGATCCTGCAGGGCGGTCCGTCGGTGGTGTTCGCCGATGGCCAGATGGGCGCGAGCGCCAACTTCTTCCTCAAGACCGGTACCGACGAGCCCTCCGGCAGCGTGGGCCTGACCTACGGCAGCGAAGGCCTGTGGCGGCTGGACGGCTTCTTCGGCTTCAAGGTTTCGGAAAACTGGTACGGCAGCATCGGTGGCTTCTGGCGCGAGTCCGATGGCGTGCGCGACCCGGGCTTCAAGGCCGACAAGGGCGGCCAGCTGACCGGCACGCTGTCGCGCGACTTCGACAACGGCAGGCTGACCCTGTACGCACGCTACCTCAACGACAAGAACCAGTTCATCACCCCCATCCCACTGATCCAGCGCGGCAAGGACGATTTCAGCGCCTACCCGGGCTTCGATCCGCTGAAGGACACCTACTACAGCCGCGCCATCCAGCATGTGCGCCTGCCCAACTACCCGGGCGGCCCGGTGGAGGCGGACCTGGCCGACGGCCGCGGCGCCGATGTGGTGTTCGCAGGCGGCAACTTCGACTACTCGTTCGGCAACGGCTGGTCGATCAGCGACAAGTTCCTGTTCACCCAGGGCGACATGGACACCAACGCGTTGTTCTCCGGCAACAATCCGGCGACGCTGCAGGACATGCTGTACACCGCCGGCACGCCGGGCGGTTTCCAGCTGCCGGCCGGTTCTGCGACGGCCAACTATGTAGGCGGAGGCGCGGTGCCGCTGACGCAGAGCGTGATCCAGCAGGGCTGGTGGTACATCCACAAGGAACTGAAGGCCTTCAACAACGACTTCCGCCTGAGCAAGGACCTGTTCGAGGGCAACACGCTGACCATCGGCCTGTACGTCAACCACTATTCCATGAGCGACAAGTGGTCCCTCGGCAACCAGATGCTGATGACCAACGAGCCCAATGCCACGCCGATCACCGTCAGCTATGTCGATGGCGGGCAGACCTACCAGCGCACCGACAGCCAGGGCTTCGCCGATTTCGGCGGCTACCACATCGCCCAGAACGGCAGCGCCACCAATACCGCGCTGTACCTGTCCGATTCCTGGCGGGTCGGCAAATGGCTGCTGGATCTGTCCGGTCGCGTCGAGAACCAGGATGCCACCAGCAACGTGTGCAACCGCAGCTCGTCCGGTCCGGGCGGCCTGGACGGCGACCCCAACACCCTGTACGACAACAACGTGGAAGTGTGCAACGGCACCTTCGCGCGCAACGTGTACGACAAGACGCACCCGTCGTGGACCGCCGGCGCGAACTACGCCTTCACCGACCGCATGTCGGCCTACGGGCGCGTCAACACCGGCGGCCACTTCCTGGACTTCGACAACGGCATCCGCGGCACGACCAACGACAACTATCCGCCCATGCAGAAGATCCGCAACTACGAGGTGGGCTTCAAGTACCAGTCGCCGCTGCTGTACGCCGATATCAGCGCCTACCGCCGGGTGTTCACCGGTCTGCTGTACCAGCCGACCAACGGGCTGGGCACGCCGGTGGGCGATCCGGCGATCTACGGCTCCGATTCGGTGGGCGTGAACTTCATCGGCGCACTGACGCCGATCGACAACCTGCGCCTGCAGCTGGTGGCCAACTACCTGGATGGCGAGTACACCGACTACGATGCCTGCGTGCCGTACACCGACATCAACGGCACGAGCCAGTGCGCCACCATCGAAGGCCAGCAGTTGCAGCGCCAGCCGAAGTTCCGCGCCATGTTCACGCCGAGCTACCGGATCGAGGCCGCGTGGGGCGACGTCACGCCCTACATCACCTACACCTACGTGGGCGACCACACGCAGGACCAGTCCGGGCTGCAGCAGCTGGGTTCCTACCAGACGCTGGACTTCGGCGTGACCGCCAACGTGGGCGAGAACTGGCAGTTCAATCTGCGCGGCACCAACATGACCAACGAGCTGGGCCTGACCGAGAGCAATTCGCGCATCTTCGGCTCGGCGACCACGGCCGGTGGCGTGCTGCTGGCGCGGCCGCTGGAGGGCCGCGAGGTCAACCTGCAGGCCAAGTACAGCTGGTAAGCGCGGCCGGGGACGTCTCCCTCCTCTCCCGGGAGGCGTCCCCCGTCGCACCGGGGGATTTCATTCGCCGCCGAGGCGGTGGACAGTGAGGCGCGCGCCGACGTCGCGCGCCCGGAGTGGACGATGAAGCGAAGCCGCATGGTGCTGGCGTTGATCCTGACCTACATGATCTTCGCCATGTTGCTGAACTCGGTGGGCGCGGTGATCCTGCAGGTGATGCAGGGCTTCGGCGTGGACAAGTCGGGGGCGGCCACGCTGGAAGCGTTCAAGGACCTGCCCATCGCCATCGCCTCGTTCCTGGTGGCTTCCACGCTGCCGCGGCTGGGCTATCGCCGGGCCATGATGCTCGGCCTGCTGCTGGTGGCCGCCGCATGCGCCGGGATGCCGCTCCTGCAGTCGTTCTGGGCGACCAAGCTGCTGTTCGTCACCGTCGGCGTCTGCTTCGCGCTGGTGAAGGTGTCGGTGTACTCCAGCATCGGCCTGCTCACCGGCGACGCGAAGGCGCACGCCGGCCTGACCAGTACGGTGGAAGGCTGGTTCATGGTGGGCATCCTGGGCAGCGCCTGGCTGTTCGCCGCCTTCATCAATCCCGACGCGCCGGGCGATCCGGTCTGGCTGGACGTGTACTGGGTGATCGCCGGACTCTGCCTGGGGGTCGTCGCGCTGCTGGCCAGTGCGCGCATGGACGAGACCGCCGCCCTGGATGGACACGCCCTCGGCCGCTCCTTCCTCGACATGCTGCGCCTGCTGGGCCGTCCGCTGGTGGCGGTGTTCCTGGTGTCGGCCTTCCTCTACGTGCTGATGGAACAGGCCATCAATACCTGGCTGCCCACGTTCAATCGCGAGATCCTGCACCTGCCGACCACGCTCAGCGTGCAGGCGGCCGGCATTTTCGCCGGCTCGCTGGCGCTGGGTCGGCTGGGGGGCGGCTTCCTGCTGCGGCGCGTGCGCTGGTTCCCGCTGCTGGGCGGCTGCGTGCTGGCGATGGCGTTGCTGGTGGTGCTGGCGCTGCCGCTGGCCGCCAACGTGCAGCCGCGCGCCGACCAGAGCTGGTTCAACGCACCGGCCGCGGCGTACGTGTTCCCGTTGATCGGCCTGCTGATGGCGCCGATCTATCCGACCATCAACTCTGTGGTGCTGAGCGCGCTGCCCAAGGCGCGGCATGCGGCGATGACCGGACTGATCGTGGTGTTTTCGGCCCTGGGGGGCACCACCGGCTCGTTCATTACCGGCCAGTTGTTCGCGCACTTCGACGGCGCCCTGGCGTTCTACCTGCTGCTGGTGCCGATGGCGCTGCTGCTCTGCTCGCTGGTGCTGCTCGATCGCAGCACGCGCTCGCCGGATGCCGGGCTGATCCCCGTGGGAGGCGGACGATGAGGGCGTGTCTACGCGCGCTGCGGCGCGGGCGCATCGCGTGGGTGTTGCTGGCGTTGCTGGCGGCGCCCGCGTTCGCGCGCGAGGCCGCGCCGGCCGCACCGCTGCAGTTCCGCATCACCGAAGGCCGCATCCAGAACGCCTTCTACCAGGACGGACCGGTGGCGGCGCACCTGCTGCTCAGTTCGGGCACCCGGCCGCGCGTGCTGGTGGCGTTTCCGGCAGGCAACAGTGGAGTGGGCGTGTGGTTCGAGGAAACGGCCACGCCGGTGCAGTGGACCCTGGCCGGGGTGGACGCCGATGCGTCGACGCCGGCGGGCGCCCTGCATGGCATCCGGGCGCAGACCACGGTGGATGCGGAACGCCTGGTGATCACCGACGCGGTGCTGGGGAGCGTGCGCGTGCTGCGCGACTACCAGCTGGGGCAGGGCTATCCGCCCGAGACGAAGGCGACGCCCGCGGTAACGCCGCGCGAGGTGACCTGGGAGCGTGCGCGGCTGGATGGCGCACCGGGCTACCGCATCGTGCTGGCCGTGGAGAACGGTCGCTTCGTCCGGGAAGCCGGCAGGCTCGTGCTGCGTGCCGATGTGGCCGGTGCCCCCATGAAGATCCAGGTGCGTGCGGCTACCGGCGAGACGCCGCTGACACCGTTCGCGGGCGGGGCGCTGCTCACCGACAAGGCCGCTGCGGACGTGCGCAGCCGGCAGGCGTTGCAGTTCCTGAGCTATGAAGAGAAGTTCCTGGCGGGCTCCTGGCGCTTCGATACCTACTTCGGCCGCGACACGCTGATGTCGGTGCGCCTGCTCATGCCGGTATTGCAGCCGGACGCGGTGGAGGCAGGACTGGGCGCGGTGCTGGCGCGCCTGTCCCCGGGCGGCGAGGTGGCGCATGAGGAGGACATCGGCGAATTCGCCGTGCTGCGGCATCGCAAGGAGCGCGGGACCACCGACGCCACGCCGATCTTCGACTACGGGATGATCGACGACGACTACATGCTGCCGCCGGTGGCAGCCGCGTGGCTGCTCGACGACGCCCGTGGCCGCGCCCGGGCCGAGGCCTTCCTGCAGGCGACGCAGGGCGGGGAAACGCGGGGCGCGGCGTTGGCGCGCAATCTGTTGTTCGTCGCCGGCCGGAGCACGGCGTTCGCGAAGACGCCCTCGTACGAGCACCTGATCGCCTTGAAGGACGGCAAGCCGGTGGGGCAGTGGCGCGACAGCAACGAGGGTATCGGACGCGGACGCTATCCCTACGACGTCAATGCCGTGTGGATGCCGGCGTCCCTGCGCGCGATCGGCGGCCTGCTCGACAGTGGCCTGCTGGAGCCTTACACCACGGCGCCGCAACGCGAGCAACTGCGAGCAGCGGCAACGCAGGCCACGCGCTGGGAAACCGAGGCCGGCAAGCTGTTCGCGGTCCGCCTGCCGCAGGCGCAGGCCGCCGCGCAGGTGCGCGCTTATGCCGCCGAGGTGGGCGTACCGGATACGGACGCGGTCGCCGCGCTGGGCAAGGACGGCGTGGCGTTCCCCGCGATCGCACTGGACGCGCAAGGGACGCCGGTTCCCGTGTTGCATTCCGACGAGGGCTTCCGGCTGCTGTTCGGCATGCCGGATGCCGCATCGCTCGATCGCGATGTGGCGGCGCTGATGCGGCCGTTCCCCGCCGGCCTGATGACCGACGTCGGCCTGCTGGTGGCCAATCCGGCCTACGCGGATCGCACGGTGTGGCCGCGCCTGGGCAGCAGCGCGTACCACGGCACCGTCGTGTGGGCCTGGCAGCAGGCGGTGCTGGCCGCCGGCCTGCAGCGGCAGCTGGCGCGCACCGATCTGCCGGCCGCCACGCGCGACCGCCTCCGCGAAGCGCAGCGGGCGCTGTGGCGCGCGATCCGCGGTGCCGATGCGGTGCGCACCTCCGAACTGTGGACGTGGGCCTACCGCGACGGCCGGTACCACGTCGAGCCGTTCGGTGCGCAGGGCGCGCACGAAGACGAATCCAACGCGGCGCAGCTGTGGAGCACGGTGTTCCTGGCGCTGGCGCCGCCGATGGAAACGATGGAAGGAGCGCGGCCATGATGCGGCGAGGGGCCGTGCATGCGTTCGGGTTGTGGCTGATCGTTGCCGCGGTGTCACCTGCGTGGGCCGGCGATGAATCGGCCCCGGATGCGGCCACGCTGGCATTGCCGGCGACACCGCTGCCGTTCAGCGAGTTCGCCAGCGCGCCGGCGCGCGAACGCTTCATCGCCCTGCAGGCGGAAGCGCGTGCCGGCGACCTGCCGGATCCGGGTGATCTGGCCGGACAGCGCCGCTTCTACCAGCGTTACAACGACATCCGCCTCGCCGAGGTACGCCGTGCGTATGACGCCGAAGTGCACGAGACGACGCTGGGCGGCGTGTCCGTGCACAGGGTGACGCCTCGCGGTCATCGCGCAACGAAAGGGGGCCGTGTGCTGGTCAACCTGCACGGCGGCGGTTTCATGTGGGGCGCTGGCAGCGGTGCCCTCGTCGAGGCCATCCCGGTGGCGGTGGTCGCGGGGATGCCCGTCGTCACCGTCGACTACCGGCTGGCGCCGGAGCATCCGTATCCCGCGGCGGTCGACGATGTCGAAGCCGTCTATCGCGCATTGCTGAAGGACCACCGCGCCCAGGACATCGGCCTGTACGGGTGTTCCGCCGGGGGCATGCTGGCGGCGCAGGCCGTCGCGCGCATCCTCACCCAGGGCCTTCCTGCACCGGGCGCGGTCGCCACCCTGTGCGGTACCGGCGTTCCATTCTCCGGGGATGCGCTGACGCTGGGCCAGATCGCCACCGGCGCCGCGCCGATGCGGCAAGGCGATCTGCAGCGCCTGCCCTACCTGCGCACGGCGCGCCTGGATGATCCGGTCGCCTTTCCCGGCAACGACGCCGCGTTGCTGGCGCGATTCCCGCCCACGCTGCTGATGGCGGGCAGTCGCGACTTCTCCGTCAGCTCGCTGACCACCATGCACCGTCGTTTGCTGGGCGCGGGCGTCGATGCCGACCTCGTCGTCTTCGACGGCCTGTGGCATGCGTTCCTGGTGTTCCCGGACCTGCCGGAATCGAAGGAGGCGTACACGCTGATCGCGCGCTTCTTCGACCGCCACCTGGGTGACGCACACCGCTGATCACACGCGGTGGCGTATCGTAGCGCTCCTTTCAAGGAGCGACCCATGAACGCGACCGGCGTGGCCCTGGCCCTCTTCATCGGCATGCTGCTGCCATTGCAGGCACTGATCAATGCCTCGCTGGGCCGACAGACGTTCGGTCCGGTGTTCGCGTCGCTTGCCTCCTTCATGGTCGGGACGGGCGTGCTGCTGGCATGGTGGCTGCTGACGCGGCCTGTGTTCGTGCCTGCGGCGCTGGCCAAAGTGCCATGGTGGGCGTGGACGGGCGGCGCGATCGGCGCGCTGTTCGTGGCCTCCGCCACCTTGCTGGTGCCGCGTCTGGGCGCCGCGTCGCTGATCTGCCTGGTGGTGGCCGGACAACTGGTGGGGTCCGTCGTTCTGGACCATTACGGCGTGCTGCACGCGCGACAGCCCGTCGATGCGCTCCGCATCGTCGGACTGCTGTTGGTGGTGGCGGGTGCGGTGCTGGTGGTGAAGCCCTGGCAGGCCGCGGGCGGCTGACGCATGGATGAGGTACTGACCGGTCTTCCGCCGGTGGTCGCGTCCGATTGTCGGGTGCTGGTATTGGGATCGATGCCGGGCGCGGCGTCGATCCAGGCGGGCCGCTACTACGCGCACCCGCGCAACCGCTTCTGGCCGGTGATGGCCACGCTGGCCGGCGTCGCGGCAGGAGCGACGTACGAAGAACGGCTGGTCGCGCTGCAGCGGGCCGGCATCGGCCTGTGGGACGTGATTGGCCAATGCCGGCGCGCCGGCAGCCTGGACAGCGCGATCGTGCGCGGCAGCGAGCGGCCCAATGCGCTCGTGCCCTTGATCGCCTCGTTGGGCCAACTGCGCGTGATCGCGTTCAATGGCGCCACGGCGGCCTCGCTGTTCCGCCGCCATGTCGAGCCGCAGTTGCCCCAGCTCCGCCAGCCCGTGCAGCGTATCGCGCTGCCTTCCACCAGCCCGGCGCATGCCGCGATGGGGGTGGAGGCGCTGCGGGAGGCCTGGAATGTGCTGGCGCCGTGGCGGGAGGGATCAGCCCACGGCGGGACGGGGCTGCGGGCGCAGGCGTAGCCAGACGGTCTGCGCCGCCAGCACCAGGGCCACGACGAGCGCGACGAGCGCGGCGGTATCGCTGCCGTGGAGGCGCCAGCCGGACTGCTTCACGTACACCGCCGCCAATGCCCACAGGGCGGCTGCCGCGAACGGCAGGTTGCCGCGCATGCGGTGGTTGGCCCACAGCAGCAGCACCGCGGCCGCAACGAACAGCACCAGCGTCCATGCCAGCATGGCATCGGTCGGCAGCAGCCGGTAAGCCACGATCACCTGCGCGGTGTTGAGGAAGGCGGCCATCGACAGCCAGCCCGCATGCAGCGACAGCGGCGCCCAGGCCCATGCGGTCAGGCCGGGCACTTCGCTTCGTGCCGCCGACAACCGGAGCGCGCAGGCCAGCAGGCACCCGAGCGCCGCCCAGATGACCAGCAGCGCCAGCCAGAACAGTTGCTGCGAGAACACCGGCATCCACGCCGCCGTCAGCGCGAAGCCGCCTGCGGCCCAGGGGCGGACGTGATCCAGCGGGGCCGCCCTGGATCGCTTCGAAAACGCCTGCCAGGCGCCGAAGGCGACGTCCCACAGGAAGATCAGGCCCCAGACGGCGAAGGCGTAACCCGCCGCGACGATGAGCGTGGGGTAGCGGTCCGAGAGGGCGCCATTGGTGGGACCGAATACGCCCTGCTGGGAAAACCACGACACGGCGGGCATGGCGAGCGACAACAGCAGGACAAGCCAGCGCATGGGAATCTCCTCGTACGGATGGGGGGCGATGCTAGATACGGGCCTGTGAACGCCGCATCCAGATACGCGCGGCAGGGCGCGGCGGATGAACAATGCGGGTGCGTACTGCCGGCGCAGACTCACATTGCCGCCCGACCAAAGCGATACCACTGCGCATGATGCGGGGCCCGATGTCCCGGTGGAGACAGCCGTGGGCCGAAATGGATGGTTGGCGCATGGCGCTGCTGCGGACACAATAGGGGTCCCCTTCTTCACGCCATCACCGGAGTAACGCCATGTCCGACATCAAGGAAGCCAAAGTCCCCGATATCGGCGACTACGACGGCGTGCCGGTGATCGAGATCCTGGTGGCCGTGGGCGACACGGTGAAGAAGGACCAGGGCCTGGTCACGCTGGAGTCGGACAAGGCCACGATGGAAGTCCCTTCCGCCTTCGCCGGCGTGGTGAAGGAAATCAAGGTCAAGCTGGGCGACGAGATCGCCGAAGGCGCCGTGGTGGCGCTGATCGAAGTCGGCGAAGGCGCGGCCGAGGCAGCGCCGGCCGCCGCGGCCGCCCCGACGCGGACCGCCGAAACCGGCGCGAAGGTCGAGCCGGTCGCGGTATCGCCGACCCCCGACAAGATCGCCCAGCGCGAAATCGCGCAGGAGCGCGCCGCCCCGGCCGTGGCGCCCGCGGCCTCGCGTGTACTGGACGACAAGCCGGGCATCGACCCGGAAGCCTCGCCGCCGCGCACGCCGCCGGTCGAATTCAATGCCGACCGCGTGCTGCCGGAGAAGGTCGCCTACGCCAGCCCGGCCGTGCGCCTGTTCGCGCGCGAACTGGGCGTGGACCTCAACCAGGTGACGGGCAGCGAGCGCGGTGGCCGCATCAGCAAGGAAGACGTGCAGAAGTACGTCAAGGGCGCGCTGGCCGGGGGCGTGGCCGCACCGCCCGCCGCGGCGGGCGCAACCGGCGCAGCCGGTGGCGGGCTCAACCTGCTGCCGTGGCCGAAGGTGGACTTCAGCAAGTTCGGCGAGACCGAAGTCGTCGCGCTGTCGCGCATCAAGAAGATCTCCGGCGCCAACCTGGCGCGCAACTGGGCGATGATCCCGCACGTCACCCAGCACGACCACGCCGACATCACCGACCTGGAAGCGCTGCGGGTGGCGCTGAACAAGGAAAACGAGAAGGCGGGCATCAAGCTCACCATGCTCGCCTTCCTGATGAAGGCCAGTGTTTCGGCACTGAAGAAATTCCCCGACTTCAACGCCTCGCTCGACGCCAGCGGGGAGAACCTCACGCTGAAGAAGTACTTCCACATCGGCTTCGCCGCCGACACGCCGAACGGCCTGGTCGTGCCGGTGATCCGCGACGTCGACAAGAAGGGCGTCAACGAAATCGCGCAGGAAAGCGGCGAGCTGGCCAAGAAGGCGCGCGAAGGCAAGCTGGGCCCGGCCGAGATGTCCGGCGGCTGCTTCTCGATCTCCTCGCTGGGCGGCATCGGCGGCGTGGCGTTCACGCCCATCGTCAATGCGCCGGAAGTGGCCATCCTGGGGGTGTCCAAGTCCTCGATCCAGCCGGTGTGGGACGGCAAGCAGTTCCAGCCACGCCTGATGCTGCCGCTTTCGCTGAGCTACGACCACCGCGTGATCGACGGCGCCGCCGCCGCGCGCTTCACCGCCTACCTGGCCCAGCTGCTGGCCGACATGCGCCGCGTGCTGCTCTGAACCGGGAGGCTTGAGACATGGCGAACACGATCGAAGTCAAAGTCCCCGATATCGGCGATTACAGCGATGTGCCGGTCATCGAGATCCTCGTTGCCGTGGGCGACACCGTGAAGAAGGACCAGGGCCTGGTCACGCTGGAATCGGACAAGGCCACGCTGGAAGTGCCGTCCTCGGCCGCCGGCGTGGTGAAGGAGCTCAAGGTCAAGCTGGGCGACACCCTGTCCGAAGGCAGCGTGGTGGCCGTGCTGGAAGCCGAAGGCGCCGCCGCGTCCGCGCCTGCTGCATCGGCTCCCGCGCAGCCTGCTCCCGCACCGGCCGCGCCTGCCGCGTCCGCGCCCACGACGCCGGCTGCTGCACCCGCGCCATCCGGCGGTGCCGGCCTGATCGAGGCCAAGGTGCCCGACATCGGCGACTACGACGGCGTGCCGGTCATCGAGATCCTGGTGGCCGTCGGCGACACGGTGAAGAAGGACCAGGGCCTGGTGACGCTGGAATCGGACAAGGCGACGATGGAAGTGCCGTCGCCCGCCGCCGGCGTCATCAAGGAAATCAAGGTCAAGCTCGGCGACGAGCTGGCCGAGGGCAGCCTGGTGGCGATCATCGAAGGCGAGGGTGCCGCGGCATCGGTGCCCACGAAGCCCGCACCGGTCACGCCCTCGCCGGCGGCTCCGGCGGCCCCCGCGACCTCGGCCCCCAAGCCGGCGCTGGGTACCGGCAGGCCGGCCGACATCGAATGCCGCATCGTCGTGCTCGGCTCCGGTCCGGGCGGCTACACCGCGGCGTTCCGCGCGGCCGACCTTGGCCTGGATACCGTCCTCATCGAGCGTTACGACACCCTGGGCGGCGTCTGCCTCAACGTGGGCTGCATCCCGTCGAAGGCGTTGTTGCACGCGGCGGCGCTGATCGAGGAAGCCGCGCATTCCGACGACATCGGCATCAGCTTCGGCAAGCCGAAGATCGACCTGGACAAGCTGCGCGGCTTCAAGCAGGACAAGGTGGTCGGCCAGTTCACCAAGGGCCTGGCCGGCATGGCCAAGCAGCGCAAGGTCCGCACGGTGACCGGCGTGGCGAAGTTCGTCTCGCCGAACGAGCTGGAAATCGCCGGCGGCGACGGCACGACCCAGCTGCTGCGTTTCGAGCAGTGCATCATCGCCGCCGGATCGCAGGCGGTGAAGCTGCCGAACTTCCCCTGGGACGACCCGCGCGTGATGGATTCCACCGACGCGCTGCAGCTGGCCGAGGTGCCGAAGAAGCTGCTCGTCGTCGGCGGCGGCATCATCGGCCTGGAAATGGCGACCGTGTACCGCGCGCTGGGCGCCGAAGTCACCGTGGTCGAGTTCATGGACCAGCTGATGCCGGGTGCCGACAAGGACCTGGTGAAGCCGCTGGCCGACCGTCTGAAGAAGCAGGGCGTCATCGTCCACCTCAGGACCAAGGCCGCCAAGGTCGAGGCGTCGAAGAAGGGCATCACCGTGCACTTCGACAGCGCCACCGAAGGCCAGAAGCCGGAACTGGAAGCGGGCACGTGGGACCGCGTGCTGGTCGCGGTGGGCCGTTCGCCCAATGGCGGCAAGCTGGATGCCGACAAGGCCGGCGTCGCCGTCACCGAGCGCGGCTTCATCCCGGTGGACGCGCAGATGCGCACCAACGTGCCGCACATCTTCGCCATCGGCGACCTGGTGGGCCAGCCGATGCTGGCGCACAAGGCCACGCACGAAGGCAAGCTGGCCGCGGAAGTCGCCGCCGGCGAGAAGAAGGAGTGGGTGGCACGGGTGATCCCGTCGGTGGCCTACACCGATCCGGAAATCGCCTGGGTCGGCGTGACCGAGACCGAAGCCAAGGCCAAGGGGCTGAAGATCGGCGTGGGCAAGTTCCCATGGGTGGCTTCGGCGCGCGCGGTGGGCATCGGCCGCGGCGAGGGCTTCACCAAGCTGATCTTCGACGAGCACACCCACCGCATCATCGGCGCCGGCATCGTCGGCGTGCATGCGGGCGACCTGATCAGCGAACTGGCGCTGGCCATCGAGATGGGCGCGGAGGCCGGCGACATCGGCGCGACCATCCACCCGCACCCGACGCTCGGCGAGACGGTGGCGATGGCGGCCGAAGTGTACGAAGGCACCATCACCGACCTGTACATCCCGAAGAAGAAATAAGCCGCTCGGGCGGTAGCAACCGGAAGGCCACGCGGATGCGTGGCCTTCTTGCATGGGGCGGGTCGCGGGTCAGGCGGGCAACGCGGTCGCCCGCGCGGCGCGCCTGGCCTCGATCCGCTTCCAGACCTTCTCGTGGAAGTGGAACACCACGGTGTTGGTCGCCGGCTCGACCAGCGCCAGCATGCCGCCCACCAGCAGGCTGCCGGTGAACAGGTAGCCCAAGGTGAAGGCCACCGAGAAGTGCAGGATCGCGAAGCTCAGGGTCTTGTTCACGAGGGGCCTCCAGATGAGAACTGATCTCATTATGGGGTCGGGGAGCCGCCAGTCCAATGAAACGATCCGCTCGGACCGATAGCTGTTGCCTATTGCCGGCTCAGAACGCCAGCGTCACGCCGGCCACCGGCCCCTTGAAGCGCTGGTCCAGGCCCAGCAGGCCGTCGCTGCCGGCCCGCTCGACCTCCAGCTTGAACCAGTCGTAGCCCACGAACGCACCGAACGTGTCGGTGAAGCGGTATTCCACCAGGGCGTTGGCGCGGGTGATGCTGCCGTCGTAGTCGCCGAAATCGCCCCATCCGGCATCCAGATACTGGCCCTGCAGGCTCAGCAGCCACGCGTCGGACGGACGCGTGGTGAAGCGCACGCCAACCACCGGCGCATAGCCGGTCTCGCTGCGGCTGTCGCGGTAGCTGTCCTCGCCCGCCTCGGCGTACACGCTGCCCTTGAGCTTGGCCCACTCGGCCCCGAGTTGCAGGCCGATGCTCGAACGCTCGGTCTCCACCACCGCGAAGTCGTACATCAGGCTGGCCAGCTGAAACTCGACCTCGCCCTTGGCGAAGCTGCCGGCGGGGATGGTCACGTCATCGTAGGACAGGTCTTCGCTCAGCGTGGCGCGCTGCGACTTGTCGTACTGGAAGTAATCGAAGATCAACCGGTGGCGCTCGCCCATGCGGAACACCCCGTCCACCCGCGGCACCCATTCCTTGCTGCCGAAGTCGAAATCCTCGGCGAATGCCAGCTCGCTGTCCTCGAAGACCGTGCTGCCGCGAAGCTCGCCCTGTGCGTCGACATTCATGGCGCCCAGGCGCAGCGTGAAGCGGTCGTCGGTGTCGGCGGCGTGCGCGGTGGAAGCGGCGAGCAACAGCGACAGGCAGCAGAAAAGGGGGGCGCGGCAACGGCGCGGGCGTGCGGGGGTCATCATGGCTCCATGCGAAACGGGGGGGAGCCATCACCCTGGCGGCGCCAGGGTCGACAACGGGTGAATTGGCTGAACCAGGCTGGCCGATCGGCGGGAAAGCCCCGGAAAAGGCGAAGCCCCGGGGGCAGCCGGGGCTTCGGAGAGGCCTGCAACGGAGCATCGGACGAGGAAGTTGAGCAGCAGGCCTACAGGGACTGACAGGCCCGATTTTCCAAAGTTCCGGAAAACCCGGAAGAAAATTCTGAACAGGGGAAACGGTTACATGCAGGCCGCACAAGGCTTGCTGGCGGATCGGGCGGTGGCGGCCCCGCACTTCGACCTTTGGCGGTTGTCCCTGAAATTGTCCCGCTGCTATACTTTTGCGGCTCGGCGAGGCGCTTTACTGCCTTGTACCCCGCCAATTCCGTAGGGCTTTCGTGTGCTGAATTCCGTCGCTGCGGGCCGGCGGCTGGTGTTGCGCGCCGCCGTCTGGCAGACAGCGGCGGTGCTGCTGGTCGCGCTGCTGTTCCTGCTCCGGGGCGTGCCCCAGGCGGTCGCGGCGGCCGTCGGAGGGCTGGCGATCGTGGCCGGCGCGCTGCTGGCGGCCTGGTTGGCCTTCGGCGGTGGCGTGTTGGGGGCCGTCTCGGCGGTCCTGAGGCTGGTCGGCGGGATGGTGGTGAAGTGGGTCGTGGTGATCGGCGTGCTGGTGATCGGCGCGGGGCTGTACAAGCTGCCTCCGCTGCCCCTCCTGGCAGGCGTGGTCGCCGGACTGGTGGCACAGATGCTGGTTGCGGTTGGCAAGCAGCGATAAACCCAATCTAGACGAAAGGTTTCCGACACATGGCGGGCGAGGCGCTTACTCCCACCACCTACATCCAGCACCACCTGAAGAACCTCACGGCCCAGGTGGGTGGCGACGGTCCTTTCTGGACGATCAACGTCGACACCTTCGTGACGGCCGTGCTGATGGGGCTGCTGATCGTGTTCGCCTTCTGGCTGGCCACCCGCAAGGCCACGGCCGGGGTGCCGGGCAAGTGGCAGGCCTTCGTCGAGATCCTGCTGGAGTTCGTCGACAAGCAGGCCCGCGACACCTACCACGGGACCAGCAAGCTGGTGACGCCCATCGCGATCACCATCTTCTTCTGGATCCTGATGATGAACCTGCTGAAGATGATACCGGCGGACTTCATCGCCAAGCCGCTGGAACTGCTGGGCGTGCACTACTGGAAGCCGGTCCCCACCGCCGACGTCAACGCCACCCTGGGCATGTCGATCAGCGTGTTCTTCCTGATGATCGTCTTCGCGCTGCGCTCCAAGGGCCTGGGCGGATTCACCCACGAATTCCTGACCGCGCCGTTCGGCAAGTGGATGATGCCGTTCAACCTGATCCTCAACATCGTCGAATGGGTCAGCAAGCCCATCTCCCTGGCGATGCGACTGTTCGGCAACATGTTCGGCGGCGAGATCGTCTTCCTGCTGATCTGGGTGCTGGGCGGCGCCGGCATCCTCGGCATGCTCGGCGGTGCGACGTTCGGCCTGGGCTGGATGCTGTTCCACCTGCTGGTCATCCCGCTGCAGGCGTTCATCTTCATGATGCTGTCGATCGTCTACCTCAGCTTGTCGGAAGACAGCCACTAACGTTTCCGCTTCACCGTTCCCTTCGTACCATCCACCTTTCAAGCACTTAGTTCCGGAGATCACCATGGAAAGCATCCTCACCAACCTCGCCCAGGTCCAGGCTTCGACCGCCCTCGCCATCGGCATCATGATCGGCCTGGCCGCGCTGGGCGCCGGTCTGGGTCTGGCCATCATGGCCGGCAAGTTCCTGGAATCGGCTGCCCGCCAGCCGGAACTGATCCCGGTCCTGCAGGTGCGTATGTTCATCACCGCCGGCCTGATCGACGCCGCGTTCATCATCTCGGTCGCCGTCGGCCTGCTGTTCGCCTTCGCCAGCCCGTTCATCACGATCTTCACCGAGCAGCTGGCCAAGCTGGCGGGCTGATCCGTCGCGTGCACGCCTGACCTCGGGCGTCCGCCCGCGGTCAGTCACCAGGCGTAGCTGGGCCGGCGCGATGTGCGCGGGCCCTTCATCACCGGCAGGTTTACGATGAATATCAATCTCACTCTGTTCGCCCAGGCGCTGGCCTTCGCCGGCCTGATCTGGATCATTGCGACCAAAATCTGGCCGCCGCTGCTGGCTGCCATCGAAGAGCGCCAGCAGAAGATCGCTGAAGGTCTTGCTGCCGCCGACCGCAGCCAGAAGGACCTGGCGCAGGCGCAGGAAAAGGTCAACGAAGCGTTGAAGGAAGCCCGCGTCAAGGCCAACGAGATCATCGACCAGGCCCACGCGCGCGCCAACCAGATCGTCGACGCGGCGAAGAACGAAGCCATCGCCGAAGCCAACCGCCAGAAGGAACTGGCCCAGGCCGAGATCGAGGCCGCCGCCACGCGTGCCCGCGAGGACCTGCGCAAGCAGGTGTCCGCGCTGGCCGTCAGCGGTGCCGAGAAGCTGCTCAAGCGCGAGATCGACGCCAACGCCCACAAGGCGCTGCTCGACGAACTCGCGGCCGAAATCTGATCCGGACGAGCTGACCGATGAGCCAGGCCCTGACCGTCGCCCGACCCTACGCCCGCGCCGCCTTCGCGACGGCGCGCGACGAAGGCAACTTCGCCGCCTGGTCGCAGGCGCTGGGTTTCGCCGCGCATGTCGCGGCGGACCCGCGCGTGGCCGCGCTGCTGCCCAATCCGCAGCTGCTGCACGCCGATGCGGTGACGCTGCTGTCGCCGGAAGGCGCCAGCGAGGCGTTCACCCGCTTCCTCGGCATCCTCGCCGACGCGCGCCGCCTGCCGCAGCTGCCGGAAATCGCCGGCCTGTTCGAGGAGCTGCGCGCCGAAGCCGAGCACGTCGTCAAGGCGAAGGTGACCTCCGCCACGGCGATGCCGGACGGTGAGCTGGAGGTGATCAAGGCAGCGTTGAAGAAGCGCTTCGGCCGCGAGGTCGAGGTCGAAACGGCCATCGATGCGTCGCTGATCGGCGGCGCCGTGATCGATGCCGGCAGCGTGGTGATCGACGGCTCGCTGAAAGGCAAGCTGGCGCGCCTGCAGTCGGCGCTGACGCACTGAATTCCCATTGAACCGCCGCGCGCGAGCCGGCACACAGGACTTACCCATGGCTACCACGCTCAACCCCTCTGAAATCAGCGACCTGATCAAGACCCGCATCGAGAAGGTCAAGCTGGCCGCGGAGTCGCGCAACGAAGGCACGGTCACCAGCGTGTCCGACGGCATCGTGCGCATCTTCGGCCTGGCCGACGTCATGCAGGGCGAAATGATCGAGCTGCCGAACAACACCTACGCGCTGGCGCTTAACCTGGAGCGCGACTCGGTGGGTGCCGTGGTCCTGGGCGACTACGAGCACCTGCGCGAAGGCGACGTGGCCAAGACCACCGGCCGCATCCTGGAAGTGCCGGTCGGTCCGGAGATGCTCGGCCGCGTCGTGAACGCGCTGGGCGAGCCGATCGACGGCAAGGGCCCGCTGGGCACCTCGCTGACCGCGCCGGTGGAGCGCGTGGCCCCGGGCGTGATCTGGCGCAAGTCGGTCGACCAGCCGGTGCAGACCGGTTACAAGTCGGTCGACGCGATGATCCCGATCGGCCGCGGCCAGCGCGAGCTGATCATCGGCGACCGCCAGACCGGCAAGACCGCGATGGCCATCGACGCGGTGATCAACCAGAAGGGCACCGGCATCAAGTGCGTGTACGTCGCGATCGGCCAGAAGGCCTCGACCGTGGCCAACATCGTGCGCAAGCTGGAAGAGAACGGCGCGCTGGCCCACACCGTGGTCGTCGCCGCCACCGCCTCCGAGTCGGCCGCCATGCAGTACATCAGCGCCTACTCCGGCTGCACCATGGGCGAGTACTTCATGGACCGCGGCCAGGACGCCCTGATCGTGTACGACGACCTGTCCAAGCAGGCCGTGGCCTACCGCCAGATCTCGCTGCTGCTGAAGCGTCCGCCGGGCCGCGAAGCCTACCCGGGCGACGTGTTCTACCTGCATTCCCGCCTGCTCGAGCGCGCCGCGCGCGTGTCCGAGGAGTACGTTGAGAAGTTCACCGAAGGCAAGGTCACCGGCAAGACCGGTTCGCTGACCGCGCTGCCGATCATCGAGACGCAGGCCGGCGACGTGTCCGCGTTCGTGCCGACCAACGTCATCTCGATCACCGACGGCCAGATCTTCCTGGAAACCGACCTGTTCAACGCCGGCATCCGCCCGGCCGTGAACGCCGGCATCTCGGTGTCGCGCGTTGGTGGCGCCGCCCAGACCAAGATCATCAAGAAGTTGTCCGGCGGCATCCGCATCTCGCTCGCCCAGTACCGCGAGCTGGCCGCGTTCGCGCAGTTCGCCTCGGACCTGGACGAAGCCACCCGCAAGCAGCTGGAGCGCGGCCAGCGCGTCACCGAGCTGATGAAGCAGAAGCAGTACGCACCGATGTCCATCGCCCTGCAGGCGCTGTCCATCTATGCCGTCAACGAGGGTTACCTGGACGACGTGCCGGTCGGCAAGATCCTGGCGTTCGAAGAAGCGCTGCATGCGCACTTCACCAACACCCAGGGCGCGCTGGTCGACACGATCAACAGCACCGGCAACTGGAACGACGAGATCGAAGGCGCCTTCAAGAAGGGCATCGCCGAGTTCAAGCAGACCGGTACCTGGTAAGAGCCGGGATTTGGGAGTCGGGAATAGGGAATCGTAGAAGCGGGAACACGTCGGTTCGGCCGAATCCCCATTCTCCATTCCCCATTCCCCCAGCGAGCACAGCGAGCGAGTAGACATGGCAGGCGGACGCGAAATCAAAACCAAGATCAAGAGCGTGCAGAACACCCGCAAGGTGACGCGCGCGCTCGAGATGGTCTCGGCCTCCAAGATCCGCAAGGCGCAGGACCGCATGAAGACCTCGCGCCCGTACGCGCGCGCGATGAAGCAGGTGATCGGCCACCTGGCGCAGGCCAATACCGATTACCAGCATCCCTTCATGGTGGAGCGCAAGGACGTCAAGCGCGTCGGCTTCATCATCGTGTCGTCCGACCGCGGCCTGGCCGGCGGCCTGAACAACAACCTGTTCCGCAAGATGCTGGGCGAGATCCGCCAGTGGAACGAGAAGGGCGTCGAGGTCGACGTGGTCACCATCGGCCAGAAGGCCTCGGTGTACTTCCGCCGGGTCAAGGTCAACATGCTGGCCAGCGTGTCCCACCTGGGCGACACGCCCAAGCTGGACCAGCTGATCGGCGTGATCAAGGTGATGCTGGACGCCTACACCGAGGCCAGCCTGGACCGCGTGTTCGTCGTCTACAACGACTTCGTCAACACCATGACCCAGCGCGCCGCATTCGACCAGTTGCTGCCGCTGCCCGCCGCCGAAACGCAGGTCGCCCGCCACGACTGGGACTACATCTACGAACCCGATGCCGCGACCGTGCTCGACCACGTGATCACGCGCTACATCGAGTCGCTGGTGTACCAGGCCGTGCTGGAGAACATCGCCTCCGAACATGCGGCGCGCATGGTGGCCATGAAGGCCGCCAGCGACAACGCCAGCAAGCTCATCGGCACCCTGCAGCTGGTCTACAACAAGGCCCGCCAGGCGGCGATCACCCAGGAAATCTCGGAAATCGTCGGCGGCGCGGCCGCTGTGTAGCCGGGAATGGAGAATCGGGAATAGGGAATAGTCAAAGCCAACGGCTGCTGATCTTCCCGCTCCCCATTCTCGATTCCCCATTCCCGACAAAGAATCGAACAGACATTAGTGGAGTTACCCAAATGAGTCAGGGCAAGATCGTTCAGATCATCGGTGCGGTGGTTGACGTCGAATTCCCGCGCCACGAAGTGCCGAAGGTGTACGACGCGCTGAAGGTGCAGAACACCGACATCACGCTGGAAGTGCAGCAGCAGCTCGGCGACGGCGTCGTGCGCACCATCGCCCTCGGTTCCACCGACGGCCTGAAGCGCAACCTGGTTGCCGTGAACACCGACAAGGCCATCTCGGTGCCGGTCGGCGCGGGCACGCTGGGCCGCATCATGGACGTGCTGGGCAATCCGATCGACGAGGCCGGCCCGGTGCAGGCCTCCGACCATTGGGAAATCCACCGTGCGGCCCCGTCGTACGAAGACCAGTCCTCGGCCACCGACCTGCTGGAAACCGGCATCAAGGTCATCGACCTGATGTGCCCGTTCGCCAAGGGCGGCAAGGTCGGCCTGTTCGGCGGCGCCGGCGTGGGCAAGACCGTCAACATGATGGAACTGATCAACAACATCGCCAAGGCGCACTCGGGTCTGTCCGTGTTCGCCGGCGTGGGCGAGCGTACCCGCGAGGGCAACGACTTCTACCACGAGATGAAGGACTCCAACGTCCTGGACAAGGTGGCGATGGTGTACGGCCAGATGAACGAGCCGCCGGGCAACCGCCTGCGCGTCGCGCTGACCGGCCTGACCATGGCCGAGTACTTCCGCGACGAGAAGGACGCCTCCGGCAAGGGCAAGGACGTGCTGCTGTTCGTCGACAACATCTACCGCTACACGCTGGCCGGTACCGAAGTGTCGGCGCTGCTGGGCCGCATGCCGTCGGCCGTGGGTTACCAGCCGACGCTGGCCGAGGAAATGGGCGTGCTGCAGGAGCGCATCACCTCGACCAAGACCGGTTCGATCACCTCGATCCAGGCCGTGTACGTGCCCGCGGACGACCTGACCGACCCCTCGCCGGCCACCACGTTCGCCCACCTGGACGCGACCGTCGTGCTGTCGCGTAACATCGCCTCGCTGGGCATCTACCCGGCCGTGGACCCGCTGGACTCGACCAGCCGCCAGCTGGATCCGAACGTCATCGGCCACGAGCACTACGACACCGCGCGCCGCGTGCAGGCCACCCTGCAGAAGTACAAGGAACTGAAGGACATCATCGCCATCCTCGGCATGGACGAGCTGTCCGAAGAGGACAAGCAGGCCGTGTCGCGCGCGCGCAAGATCGAGCGCTTCTTCAGCCAGCCGTTCCACGTGGCGGAAGTGTTCACCGGTTCGCCGGGCAAGTACGTCTCGCTGAAGGACACCATCCGCGGCTTCAAGGCGATCGTCGACGGCGAGTACGACCACCTGCCGGAGCAGGCGTTCTACATGGTCGGCGGCATCGAAGAAGCGGTCGAGAAGGCCAAGAAGATGGCCGAGAAGGCGTAAGAGCGAGTAATGAGGGTGGAGAAGTGAGGAGTGAGTAGACGCACTCCGCTCACTTCCCGCTCCTCTCCACTCACTCCTCCTACCGCACGAACAGGCAAGACAGACCCATGACCACCACCATCCGTTGCGACATCGTCAGCGCCGAGCAGGAGATCTTCCACGGTGAAGCCACCCTGGTGGTCGCCACCGGCGAACTGGGCGAGCTGGGCATCGCGCCGAAGCACGCGCCGCTGATCACCCGCCTGAAGCCGGGCAAGGTGGTGGTGACGCTGGCCAGCGGCGAACAGCTGGACTTCGCCATTTCCGGCGGCATCCTCGAGGTGCAGCCGCAGGTCGTCACCGTGCTGGCCGACACCGCCGTGCGTGCGTCGGACATCGACGAGGCGCAGGTGCGCAAGGCCAAGGAAGAAGCCGAGCGCGTGCTGGCGCACAAGGATCCGAAGATGAGCGTGGAGGAAGCCCAGGCCCAGCTGGCCATGAGCATCGCCCAGCTCAGCGCGCTGGAGCGCCTGCGCAAGAACCTCAAGCACTGAGTTCCGCGCACATGCCACATCGGAAACGCCGGCCTCGCGCCGGCGTTTTCGTTTCACATGTCGCCCCTGTAGGAGCGCCCTCGGGCGCGATGCCTTATAGACCCTAGCGATAGACCACGTGCCGCCAGAGGAAGAAGGCCGCCACGGCGAGCACGCCTTCGACCAGCGGCTTGGCCAGCCAGGCCAGCTCCAGCCCCAGGACGCGGCTGATTGCGCTGACCGCCAGCGTGCTCAGCACGGTCAGCGGAATCCAGAGCGCCAGGAACCGGCCCAGTCGCCCCCACCCGAGGCGCGCCTGGCCGCCTTGGGCGAACGTCACCCGCCCATTGAGCCAGAAACCGAGCAGGGCACCGGCCACGCGGCCGGCGATGTTGCCCGGTGCGGCCGGCATGCCCAGTGCCGTCAGCCCCACGAATACCAGCCAGTCCAGCAGCAGCTGCAGCAGTCCGACCAGGAGGAAGCTGCCGCCCTGGCGGGCCAGCGTGTGGCGGGGGGATGGCGTCATCCCTGCATGTTACCCGCCGGTGCGCGCCGCCGTGGCAGGGTTCGCGCGTGGAATGCGTTCCGGAAGGGACTTGTTACCATGCGGTGTCATCGCGACACGCACTCATCAGGGAAGTCCACATGAAGCCACTGCACGTCGTCATCCTCGCCGCCGGTGAAGGCAAGCGCATGAAGTCCGCCTTGCCCAAGGTGCTGCAGCCCATCGCCGGGCGGCCGATGCTGGCCCACGTGATCGAGGCGGCGCGCGCGTTGTCGCCGGCGGGCGTGCATGTGGTCTACGGGCACGGTGGCGACCAGGTGCAGGCGGCCTTCGCCGACCAGGCGGACCTGCACTGGGCGCACCAGGCGCAGCAGCTGGGCACGGGCCACGCGGTCATGCAGGCGATGCCGGACGTACCGGATGGCGCGCGCGTGCTGGTGCTCTACGGCGATGTTCCGCTGACCCGCAGCGAAACGCTGCAACGCCTGCTGGACGCGCCGGGCCGCGTGGCGGTGCTGGTCGCCGAACCCGCGGATCCCTCCGGCTACGGGCGCATCGTGCGCGATGAGGCCGGCCGCGTGGCCGCCATCGTCGAGCACAAGGACGCCGACGAGGAGCAGCGCCGCATCCGCACCATCAACACCGGCATCATCGCCGCCGATGGCAGCGCCCTGAAGGGCTGGCTCTCGCGTCTTTCCAATGCGAACGCGCAGGGCGAGTACTACCTGACCGATATCTTCGCGATGGCGGCCGAGGAGTTCACCCCGGCGGAAATGGTGCTGGTCGGCGAACCCATCGAGGCCGAGGGCGCCAACGACCCCTGGCAGCTCTCGCAACTCGAGCGCGCCTACCAGCTGCGCGCGGCGCGCGCGCTGTGCGTGCAGGGGGCGCGGCTGGTGGACCCGGCACGCTTCGACCAGCGCGGCACGGTCAGCGTGGGCCGCGACGTCCAGATCGATGTCGACGTGGTGCTGGAAGGCAGGGTTGAACTGGGCGACGGCGTGACCATCGGTCCGTTCACGCGCCTGAAGGACGTGACCCTCGCCGCCGGCACGCAGGTGCGCGCGCATTGCGACCTGGAAGGCGTCGCCAGCGAAGGCGCGGCGCTGATCGGTCCTTACGCGCGCCTGCGCCCGGGCACCGTGCTGGCCGATGGCGTGCACGTGGGCAACTTCGTCGAGACCAAGAACGCCCGCATCGGCACGGGCAGCAAGGCGAACCATCTGACATACCTGGGCGATGCCGTCATCGGCACCGGCACCAACATCGGCGCCGGCACCATCACCTGCAACTACGACGGTGTGAACAAGTCCACCACGACGATCGGCGACCGCGTGTTCGTCGGTTCGAACTCGTCGCTGGTCGCGCCGGTGACGCTGGCCGATGGCGCGACGATCGGCGCGGGCTCGGTGATCTCGAAGAACGCGCCGGCCGACAAGCTGACGGTGGCGCGTGCGCGTCAGATGACGGTCGAGGGCTGGCAGCGGCCGGTGAAGAAGCCGAAGTGACGCAGGGTCGAGCGTGCTCGGCTTAGGGTGCAGCGCGGTGATGCCGCCGCCCCGCCTTCGGACAGATCAGTTTTCGGGCAGCTGCATGGCCACGCACAGCCCACCGCCGTCGCGGTTGTGCAGCGACAGGCGGCCGCCGTGGGCTTCGATGATCTCGCGCGTCAGCGCCAGGCCCAGGCCGGTGCCGTTGCGCTTGGTGGAATAGAACGGCACCAGCGCGTTCTGCAGCACCGCGTCGTTCATGCCGGTGCCGCGGTCCATCACTTCGATGCGCACCCAGCCGGGCAGGCGGGCGACGCGCACCGACACGCCGTCGGCGGCCGTGCCGGATTCGTGCGCATTCTTCAGCAGGTTCAGCAGCGCCTGCTCGATCTGCGCCAGATCGATGCGGCCTTCGACGTCGGCATCGTGCATCTCCAGCTCGAAACCGATCTGGCGCTGCAGACCCTCCAGGAAGCCGCGCCAGCGAACCGTCTGCAACTGCGGCTGGGGCAGCTTGGCGAAGCGCGCATAGCCGCGGATGAAGCCTTCCAGGTGGCGTGCGCGGTCCTCGATGGTGCCGAAGACTTCCTCCAGCCGCTCAAGCTTGCCTCGCCGGACCAGCTCCGCGCCGGAGTGCGCCAGCGACGCCACCGGCGCCAGCGAGTTGTTGAGCTCGTGGCTGATCACGCGGATCACCTTCTTCCACGTCATCACTTCCTGCCGGCGCAATTCGTTGGTCAGCAGGCGCAGCAGCAGCAGTTCGTGCGGGCGGCCGTTGAGGCGGAAAGTGCGGCGTGCCAGGTGGTACACCTGTTCCTCGCCCTCCTCTTCCTCGCTGCCGATGGCGAACAGGCTGTCGCCGCTGCGGGCCAGCGCCTCGCGCATCTCCACCGGCGAGGCCGACAGCAGGCTGTCGTAATCCTGGCCTTCCAGTTTCCAGCCGCCATGCAGCAGCTTGCGCGCAGCGACATTGGCGAACACCACGCGCCGCACGCCGTCGCCTCCGGGCGCCACCAGCAGCATGGCCACCGGCGTGTTCTGCACCATCGTGTCGAGCAGCAGTTCGCGCTGCACCAGCGTCTGCCGCTGCTCGCGCAGGACTTCGCCCAGCGCGGCATGCGAACGCACGAGTTCGGCGAGTTCGTCGCTGCCCTGCCAGTGGATGCCGAAGTTGTACTCGCCGTCGCGATAGCTGTTGACGCTGCCGGACAACGCGCGGAACAGCGACCGCGTGCTGCGCAGGCCGCGGTGGATCGCCCAGGCCGCCAGGGGCAGGACGACGAGCGCCGACAGCAGCACCGCCAGCACGTCGTCCTGCAACCAGTGCGACAGCGCGACCGGCAGCACCAGGGCCACCGCCAGCAGGGGCAGCAGCCAGGACAGCACGCGGCCGGCGAGCGAGCGGCGGATCATGCGGCCTTGATGCCGAAGCGTTCCATGCGCCGGTACAGCGCCTGCCGGCTCATGCCGAGCTCGGTGGCGGCCTGCGCGATGACGCCGCCGGCGCGGGCGAGGGCGGCTTCGATGTCGGCGCGCTCCGGTTCGGCCGCGATCGCCGTGCGCGCGGGCGCGGGCTTGGGCAGGTTGAGGTCGCCGGCCTCGATGCGCTCGCCCATCGCCAGCAGGCCGGCGCGCTGGACGACGTTGCGCAGCTCGCGCACGTTGCCCGGCCAGGCGTGCCGCAGCAGCGCCGCGCGCGCGCTTTCGCCCAGCGGCTTGTCGTCGGGACGGAAGCGCTCGGCCAGGGGCAGGATGTCGCCCGGACGTTCGGCCAGCGGCGGCAACGCCAGTTCGATGGCATTGAGGCGGTAGTACAGGTCTTCGCGGAAGCTGCCGTCGCGGATCATCGCGGGCAGGTCCGCGTTGGTGGCGCTGATCACGCGGACGGTGACCTTGCGTTCCCGGTTGGACCCCAGCCGCTCGAAGCGGCCGGTCTCCAGCACGCGCAGCAGCTTCATCTGTCCGGTCAGCGGCAGGTTGCCGATCTCGTCCAGGAACAGCGTGCCGCCGTCGGCGGCTTCGAACTTGCCTTCGCGCGCCTTGTTGGCGCCGGTGTAGGCGCCCGCATCCGCACCGAACAGTTCGGCCTCGATCAGTTCCGACGGCAGCGCACCGCAGTTGAGGGTCACGAACGGCCCATGCTTCACGCTGGAGTTGGCCTGGATGATCTCGGCGATCTTTTCCTTGCCGGCCCCGTTGGGCCCGGTGATCAGCACCGGCAGGTCCGAGCGCGCCACCTGGCAGGCGAGCGCGACGACGCGTTCGCTGGCCGGGTCTTCGAACACCAGGTTGCGCAGGTCGTACTTCTGCTCCAGCTGGTGGCGGCTGCGGCGTTCGCGGCTGCGCCGGCGGTCGAGTTCGCGGCGCGTCTCGGCCAGTTCCAGCAGCGTGTTGACGGTGGCCAGGAGCTTGCGGTCGTCCCAGGGCTTGGCCACGTAGTCGGCGGCACCGGCCTTCACCAGGTTCACCGCCGCCTCCAGGTGCGTCCAGGCGGTCAGCAGGATCACCGGCATGTCCGGCCACTCGCTGCGCAGGTCGGCGAACAGCTGCTCGCCTTCCTGGCCCGAGGTGGTGTCCTGGCTGAAGTTCATGTCCTGGATGACCAGGTCCACCGGCTGCTCGCGCAGCATCGCCAGTCCGGCCGCCGGCGATTCGGCGTGCAGGGTGTCGATGTCGTGCAGGGAGAACAGCACTTCCAGCGCCGTGCTGACGGCCCGGTTGTCGTCGATGACGAGGATGGTAGGCATGCGCTATAGCCTAACCGAAGGGCTGCGGCTGACCAGGTGCGGCGGGATGTGCCGGACCAGTCGTGCAGGCCACGCAGCGGCCAGTTGCACGGCCAGCATCGCCCACGCGGCGGCAGCCAGCAGGGCCCCGTTTGGGGGTGCGGCAACGGACCCGGGCACAAGCTGCGGCAGCAGCCACCGTCCGCCCGCCAGCCCCACCGCCGCTGCCGCGCAGGCCAGGCCCAGGTACTCCAGACGCAACCGCCGCGCGAGTTGGCGGCCGGTGGCGCCGGCGGCGCGGCGCAGGCTGAACTCCCTTGCATGTTCCTGCACCCAGCGCTGTCCGCCGAGCATCAGCAGGCCCAGTGTCGAGGCCCACCATGCGATGCAGGCGCCCGACCACCACCACGCGCGGGAGCGCGGCGCATGCAGCGACGCTTCGCGCAGCGCGGCCATGTCCACGGGATCGGCCACCACGGCGGAGGGATAGGCGGTGGACAGCGCGGCCTGGATGCGTGTTGCGACGACCTGCGGATCGGCGGCATGGCGGACGATGAAACGGGCTTCGGCTGCGCGCGCCATCCGTACCGGCAGCAGCACCGCCAGGTTGCCCGTATCGCGGGCGCCTGCGGGCGGAGGCAGGCGTTCGAACACGCCCACCACCTGCAGCCGTGCGCCCGGAGCCATCTGCAACGGGCGGCCAAGCGGGTCCGAGTCGCCGTACAGCCGGGCGGCCAGGGCCGAGGACAGCAGGACCGAGCGGGTGCCGGCCTGCAGATCGGACGGGTCGCCGCGGTAGTCGTGGAATTCGTGCGTCATGAAATGCCGGCCCGCCGATGTCTCCAGGCCGAGCGTCAAAGCGAACGTCTCGTCGACCAGGAACATCGACGCGATGTGCTTCGACGCCGGGCGCGTCGCGGTCCACACCTGCGCGCTCCACGCGATGGCGCCGTACGGCGCCTGGTTGGCGGCGGTCGCCGACAGCACGCCCGGGACGTTGCGCAGACGGCCGAGCACGGCGGGGACGCCCGGATCCGCTGCCGGCGCCGTCTGCATCCACGGCACCAGCAGCAGGCCGGTGCCGTCGATCCCGTCGGGGGCGGCGCGCGCCATGCGCAGCGCGGTGGTCGCCTGCCAGGCCTGCAGGCACAGCACCACGCCGATCGCCAGTTGCAGCACGATCCACCCGATGCCCGCATGGTGGCGCCCCAGCAGCAGGAAGGAAGACATGGAAACCCCGGAGGGCCGCGCACGCCGGCGGGGCGTGCGCGGCAGCGAGCGGAAGGTTCAGGCGGTGCGGGTGGCGACCGCCGGCGGCACCGAAGCCGCCTTGCGCGCCGGGCCGTACACCGCCACCTGGCCCAGCAGCCACAGCAGCACCGCACCGACCGGCAGATAGAACAGGGGCAGGCGCGGCAGCTCGTACCTGCCCATCAGCATCTGGTTGATGCCGTAGGCCAGGATCATGCCGATGACGATGCCCAGCGTGGCCAGGAGGAAGTTCTCGGTCTGGAAGTAGCGCAGGATCTGGCCGCGGGTGGCGCCCAGTGCGCGGCGGATGCCGATCTGCTTGGTGCGCTGCTGCACCCAGAAGCTGGCCAGGCCCACGATGCCCAGTGCCGTCACCACCAGCAGGGCCACGATCACCGCCACCAGCAGCCACGCCATCGCGCGGTCTTCGCGGTAATAGGTGTGGATGACGTCGCTGAAGGTGCCGTCGCGCAGGATCAGGCGGCGGGCGCTGTTCTTCTCCAGTTGCGCGACGGCGGCCTTGACGACTTCCTCGCGGCGCTCCGGCGATGTGCGCAGCACGAAGCGGCCCATCGTCAGGTCGCGCACCGGCAGGATCATGGTGTAGCCATGCTCGGCCGGGCCGCCGTTGTCGTTGGTGCGGATCAGGCGGTCCACCACGCCGACCACCTTGTGGGGAATGTCGTCGCTGTTCCACGAGTAGATGTTCTTGCCGATCGCGCTCTCGCCCGGGAACAGCTTCTGCGCGACCTCTCGGCTCAGGATGACGGCCGGGATGCTGGTCTTGGAGTTAGCCTCGTTGAGCGCCGTCCAGTTGCGGTACTCGTCCGGCGTGAAGTCGCGTCCCTCCACCAGCTGCAGCCCGAAGGTGTCGATGATGCCTTCGCCCAGGTACACGTTGGCGTTGAGGTTCGGGCGTTCCTGTTGCGGCTGCAGGCTGATGGAACTGTTCCAGGACGAGTTGTCGAACGGGACGTGGTTGATGCTGTTGGCCGCCTTCACGCCGGGGAGGGCGCGCAGGCTGGCCACGTCCTGCTTGACCAGCGCGTCGGCGTCGTCGGCTTCGCCGATGCCGCCGACGTTGATGCGGACCAGTTCGTTGTCGACCAGGCCGGTGGGGCGATGCATGCGTTCCAGGCGGTTGTTGATCAGGAACACGGCGTTGCAGATGATCGCGCACGACAGCGCCACTTCCAGCACGATCAGTGCGGCGGCGGTCTTGTGGCGGGCCAGTGTCGAGATGATGGGGCGGATGTCCATGGCGGGCCTCTGGGAAAGATGGATCACTGGCTCTTGAGCTGGATGGCGGGGGTCACCTGCATGGCCCGCCAGGCGGGCAGCAGCCCCGCCAGTAGGCTGGCCAGGATCGCCAGGGCGAACGTCATCGCCAGCATGGTCATGTCCATGTGCGCCAGTTCGGCGTAGCCTGCCGGCTGCTGGCGTACCGCCCACAGGCCCAGCCACGCCAGCGCCAGGCCCAGCAGGCCACCCACCAGGCCCACGGTGCCGGCTTCCACCAGGCACTGCGCGAAGATCGCCTTGCGCGTGGCGCCCAGAGCGCGGCGCACGCCGATCTGCGAGGAGCGGCCCAGGAACTTGGCCAGCAGCAGGCCCACGGTGTTGAGCAGGCACACGGCGAGGAAGCCGAAGGCCAGCCATACCTGCAGGCGCACGTCGCTGGGCACGGCGTTGTTCTTGTCCAGCCATTCCATCACGTTGTGCAGGTCGACGTTGGTGGGGCGCTCGAAGCGACCGGCGGCGCGCTGCTGGTCGGAGTAGTTGGCCAGGTACTGCTTGTAGGCCTGGACCTTGGCCGGCGAATCCAGTTCCACCCAGTACTGCAACCACGAGCACGGCGCATTGGGGCCCGTGGATCCTTCTTCGTCGGTGGTTTCGCCCCAGCAGTTCATGTTGCCCTGGTTGCCGAGCTTCAGCGCGCGCGAGGTCCAGAACGGAACGAAGATCTGCTCGACTTCGGTGAAGCGGTCGTTGGTCATGTCGTAGAACTTGGGCGTGGGCCGCCAGTCCTCCATCACGCCGATGATGCGGAACGTCTGCCCCGACGCCTGCAGGTTGCGCCCCACGCTGTTGGCGCCGTTGAACAGCTTGTCGTTGAGGGTCTGCGAGATCACCGCCACCCGCGCCCGCGACTCGTCGTCGCCGGCGTTCCAGCCGTTGCCGAAGCGGAAGGGCACTTCGAACATCGGGAAGAAGTCGGCGGTGGTGTAGCGGGCGTCGACGGCGAAGGGGGCGATCTTGCCGTCCTCCGATTCCACCGCCATCGAACCGCCGCTCATGAAGGCTTGGCGGTCGCCCTTCTTGTCGCGCAGCAGGCGCTCGGCGTCGTAGCGGGTGAACTGGTCCTCCGGCTCGTCGCCGGGGGTGAATCCGTTCATGGCGCGGGGGTCGATGCGCGGGTAGAACAGCTTGTCGCTCTTCTGCGGGATGGGGTCGCCCGACAGCACGTAGAACACGGTCAGCGTGGTCATGCTGGCGCCGATGCCGAGTGCGATGGCCAGCACCATCAGGAAGGTCAGCGCCTTGTTGCGCTTGAAGCTGCGCAGCGCCAGTGCGAAGTAGTAGCCGAACATGCGGGTTCTCCTCAGGCGGAGGCGTTGGCTTCGGCGGCGTGCGCCGCGCGGATCAGCGCGGGCTCCACCGACAGGTCGGTGGCCATGCCGTCGACGATGTGCACGTTGCGCTGCGCACGCGCGGCCAGTTCGGGATCGTGGGTGACCATGATGATGGTGGTGCCCTGGCGGTTGATTTCCTCCAGCAGCTCCATCACGCCGCGCGCCATCTGCGAGTCCAGGTTGCCGGTGGGTTCGTCCGCCAGCAGCAGGCGCGGGCTGCCGGCCAGCGCGCGTGCGATGGCGGTGCGCTGCTGCTGTCCGCCCGAGAGTTCGGCCGGGTAGTGCTTCATGCGCGAGCCCAGGCCCACGCGGGCCAGCGCGTCCTCGATGCGCTGCCTGCGCTCGGCCGCCGGCATGCCGCGGTAGCGCAGCGGCACGTCGACGTTGTCGAACAGGTTGAGATCCGGGATGAGGTTGAAGCCCTGGAAGATGAAGCCGATCTTCTGGTTGCGCAGGCGCGAACGCGCGTCGTCGCCCAGGTGGCTGACGTCCTGGCCGTCGAGCAGGAACTGCCCGCCGGTGAAGGTTTCCAGCAGGCCGGCGATGTTGAGGAAGGTGGTCTTGCCCGAGCCCGACGGACCGGTGACGGCGACGAACTCGCCCTCGCGGACATGCAGGTCCAGGGAACGCAGCGCATGCGTTTCCACCTGTTCGGTGCGGTAGACCTTGGCGACTTGGCGCATCTCTAGCATGGGTGGATTCTCTCTGGACTGTAGGTGTTGGGGTTGGGGCGAGGAACGAGGGGCGAGGAACGAGGAACGAGGAACGAGAGGTCAGAAGCGACAAGCGAGGAGCAGGTGCGCTAGGGGCGCCGAAATGTCCATACTCGTTCCTCGTTCCTCTCCACTCGTTCTTCAATTGACCGAGACACGCTCGGCATCGCCGAACTGGTCGCTGCCGGAGACGACCACCTTGTCGCCTGGCTGCAGGCCGCCCAGCACTTCGACGTGGCTCAGGCTGCTGGCGCCCAGTTGCACCGGGCGGCGCACGGCCGAGCCGCCGTCCATGACATAGGCCTGGCGGCCGCCCCCTGTTCGACGAACGGGCCGCGTTCGACCATCAGCACGTTGCGGCGCGTTTCCATCAGGATGCGCGCGGACAGGCGCTGGTTCTGGCGCAGGCCGGGGGGCTGCTTGTCGGAGAAGCGCAGGCGGGTGACGACCTCGCCGTTCACCACTTCCGGCGATACGGCGGAAATCTCGCCCGGGTAGGGCTGGCCGGCGCTGGTCAGCGTGGCCGGCATGCCGATGGCCAGGTCGCGGGCGAAGCTCTCGGGCACCTTGATCTCGACCTCGAACACCGACAGGTCCACCACGCTCAGCACCGGCGCGTTGATGGCCACGTTGGAACGCTGCACGGCCTGGATCTGGCCGACCTGGCCATCGAACGGCGCGCGCAGGGTCAGGGCATCCACCTGGCGCTGCACTTCGGCCACCACCGCGCGCTGGCGCTCGGCCAGCAGCTGCTTGTTGCGCGCATCCAGGCCGGCGCCCTGGCCCTGCAGGCCCGCATCCTTGCGTGCGTGGGCCAGCGCGATCTCGGCCTTGCGCAGATTGTCCTGCGCTTCCAGCACGTCGACCTGCGGCACCGCGCCGCCCTCGAATCCGCGCTGGTAGCGCTGCAGCGTGCGCTCGGCCGCCTGGCGCTCGATCTCGGCCTGGTCCAGCGCCTTCTGCGCATTGGCGCGGGTGACGCTGGCATCCAGCGTGGCACGGCTGGCTTCGGCTTCCAGGCCGGCCAGCGTGGTCTGCTCCTGCGCCAGCTTGCTGCGCAGTTCGGGGCTGTCGATCTCGGCCAGCGGCTGGCCCTGGGTCACCTTGTCGCCGGCCACCACCTTCAGGGTGACCACGCCCCCGGCCACGGCGTACAGGGTGGGACTGTTGGCGGCGATGACGCGGCCATCGGCGGCGATGTCGCGCACCAGGTCGCCCCGGGTGACTTCGGCGATGCGCAGCCGGGCGCCGTCCACCGACGTGGTGCCCGCCAGCCAGCCGCGCGCGGCGAACACGATGCCGGCCAGCAGCAGGGCAGCCCCGGCGGCGGGCCACACCCAACGGCGCCAGGCCGGGCGGGCCTGGGTGGAACTGAGCACTCGGTCTTGCGCGGAGGTGTCCCGAATCATCGTCGGCATGCGTTCTTTGGAATGACCTGCCGTAATCAGCAGGATGCGTGCCAAACGCAAGCGATTGATTCAAAAAGGGGTTTGCCCGGCGATCCAGGCTGTCCGGGTGTCCGCGGACACTCGCCGGACAGGGCCGGTCCAGCGCCGGACACGTAGAATGTCCGTTCGTTTCACTCAGAAGGAAGACGCAGGCCTATGTGCGGAATTGTGGGCGCGATCGCCGATCGCGACGTGGTGCCGGTACTGATCGAAGGACTGAAACGGCTGGAATACCGGGGCTACGATTCCGCGGGCATCGCGGTGGTCGAGCAGCAGGACGTGCGCCGCGTGCGCCGCACCGGCCGCGTGGCCGAGATGGAGGGTGCCGCCGCCGCCGAGGGCTTCCATGCAAGCCTCGGCATAGGCCATACGCGCTGGGCGACCCACGGTGGCGTCACCGAGGCCAATGCGCATCCGCACATCAGCCACGGCGTGGCGCTGGTGCACAACGGCATCATCGAGAACCACGAGGAACAGCGCGAGAAGCTGCGCGCGCTGGGCTACGTGTTCGAGTCGCAGACCGATACCGAGGTCATCGCCCACCTGATGCACCACCACCTGAAGGGCGGCGACGACCTGCTGGCCGCGCTGCAGCGCACGGTGAAGGAGCTCACCGGCGCCTACGCGCTGGCCGTGGTCAGCCGCAAGGAGCCCGACCGCATGGTCTGTGCGCGCATGGGCTGCCCGCTGCTGATCGGCCTGGGCGAGGGGGAAAACTTCATCGCCTCCGACGTCTCCGCCATCATCCAGGCCACGCGCCGCGTGATCTTCCTGGAGGAGGGCGATACCGCCGAAGTCACGCGCCAGTCGGTGCGGGTTTTCGATGGCAAGGACCAGCCCGTGCAGCGCGACGTGCACGTGTCCGATGTCTCGCTGGCCTCGCTGGAACTGGGCCCGTACCGCCACTTCATGCAGAAGGAAATCCACGAGCAGCCTCGCGCGATCGCCGACACCATCGAAGCCGTGGTCGATGGCGGTTTCTCGCCTGCGCTGTTCGGCGCCAACGCCGAAGCGGCGCTGAAGGACATCGAGGGCGTGCAGATCCTCGCCTGCGGCACCAGTTACTACGCCGGCATGACCGCGCGCTACTGGCTGGAAGCCATCGCCGGCGTGCCGTGCAACGTCGAGATCGCCAGCGAATACCGCTACCGCGCCGCGTACGCGAACCCCAAGCACCTGATCGTCACCATCTCCCAGTCCGGCGAAACGCTGGACACGATGGAGGCGCTGAAATACGCCAAGTCGCTGGGCCACCAGCACACGCTGTCGATCTGCAACGTGCCCGAGAGTGCCATCCCGCGCGCCAGCGAGCTGGTCTGCTATACCCGCGCCGGCGCCGAGATCGGCGTGGCCTCCACCAAGGCCTTCACCACCCAGCTGGCGGCGCTGTTCCAGCTGACCGTCGTGCTGGGCAAGCTGCGCGGCAAGGTTGCGCCGGAACAGGAAGCCGACTACCTGGAACAACTGCGCCACCTGCCGGGCAGCGTGCAGCACGCACTGAACCTGGAACCGCAGATCGCCGCGTGGGCCGAGCGCTTCGCGCCCAAGTCCGACGCCCTGTTCCTCGGCCGCGGCCTGCACTACCCGATCGCGCTGGAAGGCGCGCTCAAGCTGAAGGAAATCTCCTACATCCACGCCGAGGCCTATCCGGCCGGCGAGCTGAAGCACGGCCCGCTGGCGCTGGTGGATGCGGACATGCCGGTGGTGGTGATCGCGCCCAACGACGTGCTGCTGGAGAAGGTGAAGTCCAACATGCAGGAAGTGCGCGCGCGCGGCGGCGAACTGTTCGTCTTCACCGACCAGGACAGCCACTTCAGCGCGTCCGAAGGCGTGCACGTCATCCGCACCCCGCGCCACGTGGGCGTGCTGAGCCCCATCGTGCACACCATCCCGGTGCAGTTGCTGGCCTACCACACCGCCCTGGCCCGCGGCACCGACGTGGACAAGCCGCGTAATCTGGCCAAGTCGGTGACGGTGGAATAGGCCTGCCCCGGATGCCGGAAGCGAAGCGGGCCGCCCCAGGGCGGCCCGCTGCTTTCCAGGCGTCGTGGATCCGCGTGGGCGATCAGGCTGCGGGGGTGCCCGCGGTCGGCAGCGCCAGCCGCTTCTCCAGGTCTTCGCGCATGTCCACCAGTTCGGTGGACAGCTGCTTGCGCTTGGCCATGCCTTCGCGGTGGATCTCGCGGACCTCCTCGACCGTGCGGATCAGGGTCTCGTTGACGGTGCGCAGGGTTTCGATGTCGATCACCGAGCGCTGATTGGCCCGCGCCGTGCCGACGGCGGTGGCGTGCACCAGCTCGGCGTTCTTGCGCATCAGCTCGTTGCTGGCGTCGTCGATGGCGGTGGCCAGTTCGACCGCATTGCGCTGGTCGGCCAGCGACAACTGGATGGCGAACTGGTTGCGCCACATCGGGATGGTGACATCGCGCACCGCGCTGAACTTCTCGATCAGCTGGATTGCATTGGCCTGGATCAGTCGGATCATCGGCAGCGTCTGGTCGGCCGCGTGCTGCAGCACCTGCAGGTCGGACACGCGCTTGTCGATCAGGCGCAGCGCCGTGTCGAGCGCGGCGCGGCGGGTACGCGAGCCGGGATCCTCCTGGCCGGACAGCGACGCCAGTTCCGCTTCCAGTTCGGCAATGCGCACGCGCCCGGCGGCCACATGCACGCCCAGTTCCCGGCGCTCGTCCAGCACGATGTCGTGCATCTGGTCGTACTCGCGCACGCGCTGCTGCTGGATCTGCTGGGTCTTGGCGACATCGCCCATCAGTTGGTCGATCTGCCTGTTGGTCGAACTATAGCGCTGAATCAGGTCGTCCTTCGTCGCGCGCAGCTTGTCGATCAGTGGCCCAAGGATCGGCAGTTTCGAGCGGCCGTGGAACGAGTCGAGATTCAGCGCGCGCGCGATACGCACGACCTCGCCCAGCTTGTCGCCGCTGCCGTCGAGGTCGGCGTTGCGAACCTTGTCCAGCAGTTGCGTGCTGAAGGCGCTGGTCCGGGTGGTCGCTTCGCGGCCGTACGTATGCAGGTTGCCGGGTGCGATGTCCTGCAGCGCCTTCGCCGCTTCCTGGATGCGAGGGATGTCGGCGCTTTGCAAGCCCAGGTCGGTGAGCAGTTGCGGCGACAGCGCCGCGGGCACCAGCGTCTGTTCGGGGTTCGTCGTCGTCATGGGGCCTCCTGGGGATGGGTGCGCTGCGCAGCCGGCACCTGGGGGGCGGCCGGCGAGGGCAGGTGTTCGATGTGGGCTTCCAGCTCATCTATTGTCCGCATGGCGGAGGATAGCTGCATTCTGTGGTCGGCACCGGCGGCGACGCCGAACTGCTGGTCCAGCAGTACGGTGAGCCGGGGAAGCTGCTGCGCGTGACGCTCGGCGATGGCGAGCGCATTGGCGGCGACGAGTTCCAACTGGCTGGCGGTGATCTCGTAGGCACTGCGCAGCATGACGAGATGCGCCAGGCGTGGCGCGCCGCCTTCCTCCGTGGCCTGCCGGCGCGCGAGGCCGTCGATCTCATGCTGCAGCTGCGCACAGGCCTCGCGCAACCGCTGCGCATGCGTGGCGAGCGACGCGTGCTGGTTGCGCAACCGCGACGCTTCGAAGCCGGCCTGCCGCAGCAGGATGCCGCTGCGCTCGCGCAGCGACCGCGCCTCGGCGGCGAGACGGATGTCGCGGCCGATCAGCCGGCCCCAGAAGCCGACGCTGCGGCGCAGCGCGCGTGGATCGGCGGACAGGAGCACCGTGCGCAGGTCGCGCAGTGTCGCCTGCAGGTCGCCCGCACCCGCCTGCGCCAACGCGCGGATGGCGGCTGCGTGTTCGGGCAGGCCGATGGCGTCGGCGTCCGTGGGAAGCGGCAGGCTCACCTCCACGGCCCCTCTTCTTCATTCTCGTCTGGCGTCGACGGCGATACGTCCAGCGTGGGCGTCGGCCGCTCCTCCTTGAATGCAAGGCTGGCGATCACCCGGTCGAACTCCGCTTCGCGCGGCGAACGGGACTTGGCCTTGCGCGCACCCGCTGACACGGGTGTCGCGGCGGTGCTGCGCATTGCCTGCGCCAGCGCGACGAGGGCGGCGTTGAGCTGGTCTTGCCGCGCCATCGTCTGCTGCAGAGCCTCCAATACGGGGGCGGTGTCCAAGACGGGCGCCGCGGGAGCGGACGCGGCCGACGTCGCGGCCTCTGGCGCGCGCAGCGCATGCAGCGCGGCGAGCAGCGCTTCCCACGGAGCGGGTGCAGCGGCTTCGACCGGCGCAGGTTCGCCCAGCCGCTGCAGGCCTACCGCGATGTCGGCCAGCTGCGCAACCACGCGTCCGCCAACATCGGCTTCGTCCGCGCCCATCGCCTTGTTGCGCAGGAAGTCGGCCTTGATCTGCTGCCAGCGCGCCTGTTCTTCGGCGCTCAGCGTGCCGCGCAACTCGCCCAGCTTGAGCAGGTTCTCCTCCGCACCGGTAGTGAGCAGCTGCGCCTCGCCCAGGTAGTGGTCGGAGATCAGCTGCTGCAGTTCGGCGGCGTTCATCACCGGCGAGATCTTCTCCGCCAGCTTGTTCATGTTGCGATAGCTGCCCTGCAGTCGGAACGGCGGCTCCACGCGGTACTTGTCCGCCTGCGCGGCGCTGGCGATGTACTGCTGGTTGACGCGGTAGACCACGTCGCGCACGGTCAGCAGGCGCTGCAGCACCGCGACGATCTCGCCGATTTCCGCGCCGCTGTAGGCATGCGACAGCTGGTTGGTACTGACCTCCTTGCCGCGCGCCTTGTCGACCAGCAGGTAGAGGTCGGCCATGTCGCGGGTCGCCAGCGGCGCCAGCACCGGATTGGAGGTCAGGCAGTTCTCCACGTAGCTCAGCAGGAAGGCGTCTTCCATGCCGCCCAGCACGTCGCCCAAGTTGTAGATATCGGCGCGGTTGGCCAGCATGTCCGGGATCTTGAAGACCTCGCCGGACTCCGTGTACGGATTGCCCGCCATCACCACCGCGAACTTGCGTCCGCGCATGTCGTAGGTCTTGGTCCTGCCGCGCCAGACACCCTCGATGCGGCGCGTGCCGTCGCACAACGAGATGAACTTCTGCAAGAACTCGGGGTGCGTGTGCTGGATGTCGTCGACATACAGCATCACGTTGCTGCCTATCTCCAGCGCCAGGTTGAGCTTCTCCAGTTCTTGCCGCGAGGTGGCGTCCGGCGCCTGTGCAGGATCCAGCGAGCGCACCTCATGGCCCAGTGCCGGCCCGTTGATCTTCATGAAGACCAGTCCAAGCCGGTGCGCCACGTACTCCATCAGCGTGGTCTTGCCATAGCCCGGCGGCGAAATCATCATCAGCAGGCCCATCAGGTCGCTGCGCTTGTTCTCGCCGACGGTGCCCATCTGCTTGGCGAGATTGTCGCCGATGACGGGCAGATAGACGTCGTTGATCAGCCTGTTGCGCACGAACGAACTCAGCGGACGTGCCTTGAACTCGGACAGGCGCATCGCGGAGCGTTCCCGTTGCGCCACCTCGCCACGCAGAGTCTGGTACCGCTGCCACGCGGGTACGAACTGCTCGCAGTGTTCGGCGAAGCGGGCCGGCAGGTCGTCCACCGCCAGCGCCAGCCGTCCCTCGCGGATGCGCGCGTGTTCGCCCAGCAGGCCGTCGACGGCGGCCATCAGCGTGACGTGCTCGACCATGTGGGTCAGGTGCGGACCATGCCGCAGCAGCGCGATCGCTTCCGGCACGTACGCCGCCAGATGAGCCTGGTCGGGCAAGGCAGTCAACGCCTCGAGCGCCTGGCGCAATAGCGACCAGGCCCCGGCGGGCCGCCCATCTAGGCGTTGCAGTGCGCTGGTCAGCGCGCCGCCGCTGGTCTCATCGGTCAGGCGCGTGCGGAACGCCGTCGCCAGTGCGTCGGCGTAGTGGGTGAATCGGAACGTGGGTGTCGCGGTGGTGACGGTGTCCGTCAGGAACGCAGCGGCGGCCGGGGCGTCGGTGGCGGCGAAGGGCAAGGCATCGCGCTGCAGCCACTCGACAAGCGTGGCCGCCAGTTCGTCGCGGAGCGTCGGGAGGGCGCGTCCGGCCGGCGACAGGGCATCGATGGCGCGTGCCGCCCGGATCCGGTCGACCGTGTCGTGCGTCACCGCATCGCTGCGGCACCACCATGCCACCGCCAGCGCGCGCGCCGCCGGAGCGTACTGCAGCGTGCCGGCGGCTTGCCGTAACGGCAGGTAGGCGCGCAGGATGGCAGCGGCATCGTGGTCGTGGATCCCCTTCTCGTAGCCGTCGCGGTAACGCGGTGCGGCATAGTCGCGCACGATCCGGTCCAGGGCTTCCGGATCGGCCAGTGCATGTTCCAGACCCTGCATGCTGAGTCCGCCTCCGCCCGCGATGGCATCCTGCAGCAGGCGGCATGCGAGATACTCGCCGCGGTACAGCGTGGGCGATTCGGATTCGAGGGTGACGTTCCAGTAGGCGCGCAGCGCATCCAGCGCCGGTTCCTGCAGGGGCTCCAGATAGTCGGTGCCGGTCAGGTGCACGGCCAAGGTGTCGCCACGCGGGATCAGGGTCAGATCCAGCGGCTGCGTGTTGACGCTGAAGCGGTGGCGCGGTCCCAGGCGGATGACGTTGCCGGCGTCCTCGAACAGGTCGCTGCGGTCGCGCAGTCCGCGCACGGCCTGGTCGCGTGCGCCCTTGATGCGCGCCTCGATATCGTCGGCCTTCACCGAGTCCTTCAGCTCGCGCAGACGACCGGCCAGCTCGCGCAGCTTCAGGATCAGCGCGTCGCCGGCGAAGAAGGCGTTGAGTTCGTCCGGCGTAGTGAAGCGCTCGGTGCGTCGGGGCAAGCCTTCGAGGATACGGCTGGCGGCCTCCTGCACCGATTGCGTCTTGCGCTGGCGCTCGTCCAGCAGCGCCTGCTTGTGGGCTTCGAAAGCCTCCAGCATTTCCTCGCGCTTGGACAGGATGTCGCTCAGGAATCGCTCGTGTTCGCCGAACTGGCTCTCCAGTTCTTCCAACTGCACCATCAGGCGCGACAGCTGCTCGTCGGCGCGCTCCGGCGTGGTCGCCATCGCCAGTGCGTTGCTCACGGCCTGGCTGAAGAGGGTGAACTGCGCTCCGAACTGGGCGACGGTCTCGGCAGAGCCGAGTTCGCGGCGGCGCTGGGTGGCGCGTGCGCGGGTCTGATTGAGGCGGGCGTAGATGGCTGACAGCGCGTCCACCACCCGCGTGCGCTGGGTGGCATCGTCCACCTTCAGTGTGGCCATCAGCTCGGACAACATGTCCAGCTCGCCGGACATGGCCTGCATGGCGTCGACGGCCTCGCCCAGCTCGCGCGCGCTGCCGGCTTTGTGGGCCTGCTCGTCCAGCGCGGCCAGACGTTGCTGGAAGGGCTGCAGCGCCTTCTCGCCCGAAAGGAAGGTGCCGGTCGCCGCGCCGATGCGCGCGTGCGCTTCCTGCAGCCCCGTCGTCATCGCGTCGATGGCGGCGGTATCGATGTAGCGGTAGTCGCGAATCGTCAACAGGTGCCCGCGCAGCCGCGACACCGCGCCGAGTGCGTCGACGAACTCGCCCACTTGCTGCCAGCCCTCCGGCTGCAGGCGGCCGACGAGCGCACGGTGGTCGCGTTGCGCCCGTTCCAACGCTATGTCCGACTGCCGGCGGATCTCCTGGACCTTCTCGTATTCGTCCAGCACCGATTCGCCGGTGGCGGCGATGTCGTGCAGCAGGGTGGCCAGCCCGTCGCACTGCGCGTCGTCGATCCAGTGGTGCAGGTCGAACAGCCGGCGCGTTGCATGGGTCAGCAGCTGGTAACGCTGTGCGGACACGTCCCCGCGTTCGATCTCGCGCGCCAGGTCCAGCAGATTGGACATGGCGCGGACCAGTTCGGCGTTGCCCAGGCGTCCCATGAACGACGTGCCCGGCGGCCGTGCTGCGGCGAACTCGTCCGAGGTGAACGGCGTCTGCCACACTTGCATCTGGTGCACGCGCGTGGGGTCGTCGTTCTCGGCACGGAACAGCACCATGCGGCCGTCGTGCAGGCGGGCGTACCCATGCGCCAGTACGGGCGGTTGCAGGCGGCGTTGGATCAGGTTGTAGACCAGCAGCGCGGCCTGACCGGTATCCCGTGCGTAGAAGACGTACAGTACGTCCTCGCCGTTGGGCGAGCGGATCGTGCGCTTGTACTGCATGTCCTGCACGGCGGCATCGAACGCCTTGTGTTCGCCGTTCTGCAGGTAGTAGCCGCCGGGAAAGATGATGCCGTGATCTTCCGGCAGCTGGATGCAGGCCTGCACGATGGCGTCCAGGCGCATGACCTTGCCGGTCAACGTGTTGTAGACCAGGCCGCGCCAGGTGCTCTCGCGATAGGGAAGCACTTTCAACAGGATCAACGAACCGACGCGCGCGTACTCGAACTGCGCGTCGTCCAGCGACTGCGTGCGGTCCTCTACCGGCTCGCTGTACACGCCGGCGCCGCTTTCGGTGTTGTTCTCGACCTTGATCGTCAGGTCGCCGCCGGTGGTCTCCACGAACAGCGTGTCGAGGATGTTCAGGTGCGGGTGGCGGCCACTGACTTCCATGTCCTTGGTCGCACGCTTCCATTCGAAATCGAACGGCGGCGGCAGCACGATGTCGCGCTCGCCGCGCGCGTCCAGGTAGTTCACGTCGCCGTCCGCGGTCAGCGTCCAGCGGAACACGCGCACATCGGTATTCTTCAGGCCGATCTGGAACGCCATCAGCAGTCGGCCGTCGCGAACGATCAGCTGCAGGAGCCGGGCATCCTTGTAGTAACTGTAGAGTTCGCCGAAGTCGCGCTGGAATGCGGCGTCGGCAAGGAAGCTGGCGTCGATGTCGACCGGCGCCACGTCATAGCCTTCGGCTGTCTCCACCAGCCGGTGGATGCCGAATACGTCGGCGACCGAGGTGGTGGTCTTGAGCCCCAGGTAGACGTTGAAGCCGAACAGCAGCAGGTCACCCACCTGCACGATGTCGCGGCCGACCGAGTTGTGCTCGGTGCGGATGCGCAGGCGCCCGATGGCCTCCATCCGGCTGTCGCCGAATTCCTGCAGCCTGCGGCCGTTGAGTGCCTCGACCAGCGTGCGCAGACGCACGCCCTGTTCGTCGAGGCGGCGGCGCAGCACCTCATAGGCGCCGCCTTGGGCGACGGCTTGGTCGACCTGCGCGTCGGAGGAGGGAACTTCGTTGTTCGGCGTAGCGGACATCAGGCCTCATCCTCGCCCGTCCTGGGCGGTCGATGCGGGAAACAGGGCCGGTGCGCGGAGCAGCCGGCCCGGCGTGGGCGCGGTGGTCAGGCGTCGGTGGCTTCGGCCTGGCGACCGGGTACGGGCAGACCGCTGCCCGCCAGGCGTCCCAGCAGCTGTGCCGCGATCGGGCTTTCGCCCACGATGCCCTCCAGCGCCTTGCCCAGCGAGACGCCCTTGGTCAGCGCGTTGAACACGCCGCCATCGCCGCCGATCAGTTCTATGTTGGCGCTCTTCAGTGCGCTGCCCAGGATCTCGGCGTTCTCGCGCGAGATCGCCTTGCCTGCATCGATCGACGCCAGCAGCTGGCGCAGCTGCGTTTCCAGCAGCATGCGGAACTCTTCGTGGCTGCGCGCGTCCGGGCTCATCTTGCCCATCGCGTCGAACTTGGAGGTCAGGCCCTCGGCTTCGGCGGACATCTTCTTCGCGATATTGCTGGCTTCGGCATCGCCCATGGCCTGGGTGGCGCTGGCGTTGGCCTGGCCCAGCTTCTGCGCGCCTTCGGCCTCGGCCGTCAGGCGTTCGTTCAGCACGCGCGCGTCGGCGTTGCCCTGCTTGTAGGTGGCGTCGGCCTTGGCTTCCAGCACGCGGGCCTCGGCCAGCCCGGTCTTCTCCATCGCCACCGCATTGGCTTCCTGCACTTGGGCCTGCGCCAGACCGGGCGCGGCGCTTTCGGCGCGCACGCCGTCGGCCAGCACGCGCTTGGCTTCGGCCTGCTTGCCGGCGGCCTGCAGTTCCGCCTCGGCCAGCACGGTCATCTCGACCGCACGGTGGCGCGCGGCCTGTTCCGCGGCCTCCGCCGCCTTCACGTCCTTGACCAGCGTCTCCTGTGCAGCGGCCTCGGCGGCCAGCACGGTCACCTGCTTGGCGCGGTCGGCCTCGGCCACCTCGCGGGTTTCCTTGATCTTCTCTTCCGCAACCGCGACCGTCTGTTCAATCTGGGTGCGCTCGCGCACCACATTCGCCACCTCCATGCGGCCCTGCTCAACCACCTTGTCGCGATCGACCTGCTGCAACTGCACTTCCTTCTCGGTGTTGACCCGCTCCAACTGCTCGGCGCGGGCCACGCGCTCGAGTTCGATCGCCACGGCGCGGCGGCGGTTCTGCTCGGCGACTTCCACCTGTCGCAGCTGCTCCTGTTCGCGGATCTTGATCTGCTCTTCGGTCTCCAGGCGGGCACGCTCGGACACCTGGCGCTGCTCCTCTATCACCTTGGCGGTTTCGGCGGCTTCCCGCGCCCGCACGGTCTCGACCTCGCGCTGCTGGCGCGCCTCGGCCTCGGCCTGCTGGCGCTCCAGGGCGAGCATGGCTTCCCGGGCCTCGGTGTTCTTCTTGGTGATCGCCAGCTTCTCGTTCTGTTCCAGTTCGTTGGTCTGCACGTTCTGGCGCGCGGTCAGCTCGGTGATCTTGCGGATGCCTTCGGCATCCAGGATGTTGCTGGGGTCGAGCAGATGCTTCGGCGTCTGCTCCAGGTAGTCGATGGCGACGTCTTCCAGCACGTAGCCGTTGAGGTCCTGGCCGATGACGGCGACGATCTCGTCACGGAACTCCTGGCGCTTGTCGAACAGCTCGGTGAAGTCGAATTTCTTGCCCACGGTCTTCAACGCCTCGGAGAACTTGGCGTTGAAGAGTTCGTCGACGGCGTGCTTGTCCGACGCCCGGTCGGCGCCGATCGCCTTGGCCACGCGCAGCACGTCGCCGGGGGTCTCGTTGACGCGCAGGTAGAAGGCCACCGCGATGTCGGCGCGCATGTTGTCCTTGCAGACCAGGCCCTCCTTGCCGCGGCGGTCGACCTGCAGGGTGATCAGGCTGATCTTCATCAGCTCGGCCTTGTACAGCACCGGGATGATCAGCGCTCCGGTGAAATGCACCTTGGGCTGCGAGCTCATGTCGTTGACGATGAGGGCGGTGCCCTGTTCGACCTTCTTGTAGAAGGCCTTGAAGATGCCGATGAAGCCCAGTCCCAGCACCAGCAGGACGCCGAGGCCGATGACGAAGGGAAGAATCGATGCAGTGCTCATTGCGGAACTCCTTGTAGACGGCGCGGGTGCTTACTGCTGGTGGAAGGCGGCTTCGGACATGATGCGGTAGGTATTGTCGGCCTGCAGATGCTCGATCAGAACGACGCGGTCGCCGCGCGAGAAGCGCTCGCCGGGCAGCGCGCGTACCTGCAGGATCAGCCCGGCGCCGCCATCGTCGAAGTGGGCGCGTCCGCTGGCGGCATCCGCATGTGGCGAGATTACCGATCCTGCGCGACCCAGTACGGAAGGCGGCAAAGGCGGGCGCAGGCGCGCGATCACCGCGGCCAGCGGGCGCAGCAGCAGCGACGTCACGATCGCCCCGGGCAACAACGCGGCGACCAGCGTGATGGCGCCAGCGACCCAACGGAGGCCGTCAGGCATGTGCTGCAGCAGTAGCAGGTGGACGAAGTAGGTGGCCAGCCAGCCGAAGAATGCCAGCACGGTGAGCACCAGCATCATCGGCACGCCGGACAGGCCAAGCTTCGCCAGCATGCCCGCGACCACGCTGGGTTCGGCGGTGTCGCCGTCGGTAGTCAGCCAGCCGTCCACGGCGTCGATATCCACCATGCCGGTGGCGGCCAGCAGCCAGTACACGGTACAGAACGCCAGCAGAACGCTGTAAAGCAGCGTGGGGAAGGTCAGCGCGGTGTTCAGGAACTCGGTCATCGTGGCTCCCCAGGTTCAGCGCTTGCGCGCGGACGACGTGATTCGCTTGCGGGCGCGGTCGAGTACGGCCTGTGCCGGGTCGGCGTCGCTCTTTCTGCTCTTTCCCTTGCCCGGTATGCCGGTGCCGCCGGCACGCGCGGGCGCGCGACGCGATTTCATGCGTGCGGCCGAGGCAAATGCAGGCTCCGGGTACAGCGCCTCGCCGGGCTGGCGTCTGGCCACGGTGGCTTGCGCACGCTGCAGGCTGTTGGATGCGCGCAGGATGTCCAGCTGATGCTTGAGTCGCCGCAGCCTCCCCTCAAGCTGTTCGACTACGTGCGCGAACTGGCGCTCATGCGTGGCCAGAGCCTGTCCTTCCTCCATCCGCTGGCTGCGCTCGGCCTGCAGGCGCACCACATCCTCTGCCGCCGATCGCGCCTGCGTGGCGCGGCCCTGCCGCAGCGCGGCCTCCACGCTGGCTTCGGTTTCGCCGATGCGCGTGGTGAGCGCGGCCTGGTGCTGTTCATTGGCGACGCGCCGCGCCTTGGCCCCCGCATGCTCGCCGCGCGCGCCGTGCAGGGCGTCGTCGATGGCGCGGATCTCCTGGTCCAGTAGGCGCTCGGCGCGGTCGCCCAGAATCGCGCCGGTCAGGCCCTCCATGCCTTCCTGGATGCGCCTGAAGAGCGTCTTCAGCGTATCGGGCATCAGGCCTTCCTCCGCGTGGCGGTCCGCAGGAAGGGGCGATAGGCCTCGGTGGCGCTGATGACGTTTTCGGCCAGCGTCTCGATCTCGAACATGACATTGGCCAGGCTTGAGTGCGTATCGAGCGCGCCGAACATCGTGTAGCCGGCGACGCCGCCGATCCGTTGCAGACCGATGGTGGAGAGCGGCAGCAGTACATGGGTGCTGAGCACGTGCGCGTTGAAGGCGGCCACGTCCAGCACATCGTCCACTGGCCACAGGTAGGCCTCCACCAGGATCTGTTCGCCGCCGACGGCGAGGAACACGGACAGGTCGCCGTATTCGTGCATGACCAGATGCAGACTGGGCTCTGCACCCTCGATGGTTTCCAGGCTGATCAGTCCGTCCCGCACGGTGCTGGCCTGCAGGAGGGCGTGGCGGATGGCCGCGATGGTCCAGCCGGCATCGGCAGGTTGGGTCGGCAGGTAGGGAATACCCGCGTCGCGTTCGGCCTCGCGCATCGACTTCTCGATGGCGGCCAGTTCTTCGGCGTATTCGGGCCTTATCCAGACGTCCTTCTTCACCAGTCCCTGCTCGCGCATACGTTCGCGGTAATGGCGGACGTGCAGCGTGGAGGCCTTGATCGCGGGAAGGGTGGCTGTCATGAAATGAAACCTATCGCTTACATGTAATGGCTGTCAAGCCGTGCTGCGGCGGAAGCTGTCGTCATGACGTGCCGGTGACGCTTGTCTCCTGCCTGTAACACGCCGCCGGCAGAATGCTCTCCGCAACGAGGCATCTCTCTCCTCCCGCGTTGCACCAAAGCCCGGTTCCTGCCGGGCTTTGTGCTTTCCGGGCGGCGCCGTGCCCGTGGCATGCTTCCGCCATGAGGACCGCCCCATGCCGTTCCGCACCTTGTTGCCGCTTCTGATGGTCATCGCGTCTCACGCCACGGCCGCCGCCGACGAGGCGCCGCCGCCACCCGTCGTGATCGCGCACCGGGGCGCGAGCGCGGTGCTGCCGGAGCACACGCTGGCGGCGTATGCGCGCGCCATCGAGGACGGCGCGGACTACATCGAGCCGGACCTGGTCGCCACCCGCGACGGCGTGCTGGTCGCGCGGCACGAGAACGAGATCGGCGGCACCACCGATGTCGCGCAGCGGCCGGAATTCGCCGCCCGCAAGCGCCGGCAGGTGATCGACGGGGAGACGTTCGAGGGCTGGTTCAGCGAAGACTTCACCCTGGCCGATCTGAAGACGCTGCGCGCACGCGAACGGTTGCCCGACCTGCGCGGCACGGTGCACGACGGTCGATATCAGATCGCGACGCTGGATGAGATCATCGCGTTGGCGGCGCAACACGCTGCACGTACCGGCCGCAGCATCGGCCTGATCCCCGAGATCAAGCATCCCAGCCACTTCCAGCGCATCGGTCTGCCGATGGAGGAGCGCCTGCTGGAAACGCTGGCCGCCCACGCCTACACGCGCGAGGCACCAGTGGTGATCCAGTCGTTCGAACAGGCCAACCTGCGCGCGCTGCGCGGGCGTCTCGGCGCAGCGCAACGGAACATCCGCCTGCTGCAGTTGCTCGGCGCGCCGGACGGGCGGCCTGGCGATGCGCTGGCGGCAGGAAAGCCGACGCGCTATGCCGACCTGATGACGCCCGCAGGGCTGCGCGAGATCGCCGGCTATGCGGACATCATCGGGCCATGGACACGCCTGCTGATCCCGGTGACACAGAGCGGCGCACTGGGGACACCGACGCCCCTGATGGCGGGCGCGCGCATGGCAGGCCTGCAGGTGTGGCCGTACACCTTCCGGCCGGAGAACCACTTCCTGCCCCCCACGTTGCGCGAAGGCGACGATCCGCGCACGCGCAGCGAGGCGGGAGCCCTTGCCGAGATCCGCGCCTATCTGGCGCTGGGGATCGGCGGCTTCTTCACCGACGATCCGGCGCTGGGGCGGCGCGCGGTGGACGAGCGCTGAGCCGGGTCCGGGTCAGGCCCGGCCGAACACCAGGCTGGCGTTGGTGCCGCCGAAACCGAAGCTGTTGGACATCACCGTGTCCAGCGTCGCCTCGCGGCTGGCCTGCACGATGGGGAAACCCGCCGCGCCTTCGTCCAGCGTCTCGATGTTCGCCGAGCCCGCGATGAAGCCATCGCGCATCATCAGCAGGCAGTAGATGGCCTCGTGCACGCTGGCCGCGCCCAGGGAGTGGCCCGACAGCGCCTTGGTCGATGAGATGGGCGGCAGCGCATCGCCGAGCGCGGTGCGGATGGCGTCGAGTTCGATGATGTCGCCCAGCGGGGTGGAGGTGCCGTGGGTGTTGAGGTAGTCCAAGGGCCGGGAGACGCCTTCCAGTGCCATCCGCATGCAGCGCACCGCGCCTTCGCCGGAAGGCGCCACCATGTCGGCGCCATCGGAGGTCACGCCGTAGCCCAGCAACTCGGCATGGATGCGCGCCCCGCGCTTCACCGCGTGATCGTAATCTTCCAGCACCAGCATGCCGCCGCCGCCGGCGATGACGAAGCCGTCGCGGTCCGCATCGTACGGGCGCGAGGCGCGGGTGGGATCGTCGTTGCGCTTGCTGGACAGCGCGCCCATGGCGTCGAACATCATCGTCAGCGCCCAGTGCAGTTCTTCACCGCCGCCGGCGAACATGATGTCCTGGCGGCCGGCGCGGATCATGTCCGCCGCCGCCCCGATGCAGTGCGCGGAGGTCGCGCAGGCGGCGGAGATCGAATAGCTCACCCCCTTGATCCTGAACGCCGTCGCCAGCGTCGCCGACACCGTCGAGCACATCGTGCGCGGCACCATGTACGGCCCCACCTTGCGGATGCCGCGCGAGCGCAACAGGTCGGCGGCTTCGATCTGCCATTCCGCCGAGCCGCCACCGGAGCCGGCGATCAGGCCGGTACGCGGCTGGCTGACCAGCGCATCGTCCAGGCCGGCGTCGGCGATCGCATCGCGCAGCGCGATGTAGGCGAACGCGGCGGCATCGCCCATGAAGCGCTTCTGCTTGCGGTCGATCTGCGCGTCCAGGTCGATCTCCGGCGCGCCGCCCACCTGGCTGCGGAAGCCGAGTTCGGCGTACTGCGGGATGTGGCGGATGCCCGAGCGGCTTTCGCGCAGGGCGGAAGACACGGTATCCGCGTCGTTGCCCAGGCAGGAGGTGATGCCCAGGCCGGTGATGGCGACACGGCGCATGATCAGAAGCTCTCCGTCGAGGTGAACAGGCCTACGCGCAGGTCGCGCGCGGTGTAGATCTCGCGGCCGTCCACGAGCATGCGGCCATCGGCCACCGCCAGCACCAGCTTGCGGTTGACCACGCGGCTGATGTCGATCTCGTAACTGACCCGCTTGGCGGTGGGCAGCACCTGGCCGGTGAACTTCACTTCACCGGAGCCGAGCGCGCGGCCGCGGCCGGGCGCGCCGATCCAGGTCAGGAAGAAGCCGGTCAGCTGCCACATCGCGTCCAGGCCCAGGCAGCCGGGCATCACCGGATCTCCGATGAAGTGGCACTTGAAGAACCACAGGTCCGGATGGATATCCAGCTCCGCGCGCACCATGCCCTTGCCGTGCGCACCGCCGTCCTGGCGGATCTGCGTGATGCGGTCGAACATCAGCATCGGGTCGTTGGGCAGGCGGCCGCTGTCGGGGCCGAAGAGTTCACCGCGCGCGCTGGCCAGCAGCTGTTCGCGGGAGAAGGAGGCGGGGGCATTCATTGCGGGGTCCGTTCTGCGAAGCGCAAATAATGCACACATGTGCATACACTTGTCTTGATGCAGATCAACGCGGGTTTTTCCATACGCCGGCGTACCATCGCTGCGACCCAATTGCGGCAAGGGTTTGGCGTGGCCTGTCCGCATCCGCACGCGCATGCGCATGGGCCCGCCAAGCCTCCATGCGATCGCGTACGGCGGCCGATATCATCGCGTGATGCGCAAGATCATCCACATCGACATGGACGCCTTCTACGCGTCGGTGGAGCAGCGCGACGATCCGTCGCTGCGGGGACGGCCGGTAGTGGTGGCCTGGCGTGGCGAGCGCTCGGTGGTGTGCGCGGCGTCCTATGAGGCCCGTGTCTTCGGCGTGCGCTCGGCGATGCCGGCCGTGCGCGCGGAGCGGCTGTGTCCGCAGGCGGTGTTCGTGCCGCCGGACTTCGCGCGCTACAAGGCGGTGTCGCGGCAGGTGCGCGAGATCTTCCTGCGGCATACGGATCTGGTGGAACCGCTGTCGCTGGACGAGGCCTATCTGGACGTCACCGCATCGAAGTCCGGCCTGCCGACCGCCACGGCGGTGGCCGAAACGATCCGTGCGCAGATCCGCGAGGAGACGCAGTTGACCGCCTCGGCCGGCGTGGCGCCGAACAAGTTCCTGGCCAAGATCGCATCGGACTGGCGCAAGCCCGATGGGCAATTCGTGCTGCGTCCGCACCAGGTGGAGGCCTTCCTGACGCCCTTGCCGGTGGAGCGCATTCCGGGCGTGGGCAAGGTGATGCAGGGCAGGTTGAATGCGGCCGGCATCCACACCGTCGGCGACCTGCGCGGCTTCCAGCAGCGCGATCTGGAACAGCGCTTCGGCAGCTTCGGTGGCAGCCTGTACCGGCGCGCGCGCGGCATCGACGAGCGCCCGGTGGAGCCGGACCAGCCGGTGCAGTCCATCTCGTCGGAGGACACCTTCGCCACCGACCTGCCGCTGTCCGAACTGGAGCCGCACATCATCCGCATCGCGGAAAAAGCATGGCAGGCCAGCCGCAAGACCGAGCGCGTGGGCCGCACCGTGGTGCTGAAGCTGAAGACCGCGCAGTTCCGCATCCTGACCCGCAGCTTCACGCCGGAAGCGCCGCCGGCCTCGGCCCAGGAGTTCATCGACATCGCGCTGGCCCTGCGCGAGCGCGTGGACCTGCCGGCCTGGACCCGCTACCGGCTGGTGGGGGTGGGGCTGTCGGGCTTCCGCGACCGCGACGAGGTGGCGGCGCAGCCGGGGCTGTTCGACGGGCCGGAGCTGGCTGCCGGTTGAACGGAGCAGGGGGCGGGGGTTGGAATAGACACACTCAAGATATATCTTGAGTGTGTCTGAATAATCCTATGGAATCGCCATGTCTCCTCTGACCTCTCCCCATGGCCGTGGCGGACGCCACGGCCATCCCGGCTACGGCCATCCCGGCGCGGAAGGCGAGGGCCCCGCCCGCGGCCGTCGTGGCCGCATGTTCGACCAGGGACAGCTGAAGCTGCTGGTCCTGCATGTTCTGGACGCCCAGCCCAGCCACGGCTATGAAGTGATCCGGGCGATCGCCGACCTTGCCGGTGGCGATTACAGTCCCAGCCCCGGCACGGTGTACCCCACCCTGACCTGGCTGGAGGACATGGGCCTGGCCGAGGCGCTCGCCCAGGACGGTGGGCGCCGCCAGTACCGCATCACTTCCGAGGGACGCGTGCAACTGCAGTCGCGGCGCGAGCACCTCGATGCGTTGTTGCTGCGCCTGCGCGAAGGGCGCCGGCATGCGCTCGCGCGGCGCGCGCCCGAGATCGAGCGCGCCATGGAAAACCTGAAGACCGCGCTGCGCCTGCGCTTCACCGACGGCACGCCCGATGCCGAGGCGCTGCACCGCATTGCCGCCGTCATCGACCACGCAGCCGTGGAGATCGGGCGCGATGCGGGCGGCAGCGCGCGCGCGGCCGCGGAGCAACTGCCATGAAGCAGCATCGCTATCGCGTCACCCTCGAACACCTGGCCGACGCCAAAGGCGCACCGTCCACCTACGACGCACCGCTGCGCTTCGAGGTGGGCAACCACGACGACGTGTTCGCCATCGTCGAACGCATGCGCACGCGCGCGGACCTGGCGCCCGAGGCCGCCACCGCCCTGGCCGTCGGCCTGAAGCTCTTCAGCGAAGTCATGCTCGAGAACCGGGGTCATCCCTTGTTCGCCGAGTTCGCCCCGCACTTCCGCGACTTCATGAAGACGCTCAAGCAAGGCCCCGCGGCGCCCGCCGCGAACGCCTGAAAAAAAGCCCGGCGATGCCGGGCTTCTTTGTCGTGCGCCGACGCCGCCTCACTCGGCAGGCTGGTAGCGCAGGCTCAGGCCGTAGGTGCGGCCGGCCTGGTTGTACCAGGCGACGGTCTCGTAGTCGCGGTCGAACACGTTGCCTACCTTTGCCTGCAGGGTCCATGCGGGTGCGATCGCGTATTCCAGACGCAGGTCCAGCGTGCTGTAGCCGCCCAGCCGGTCGGTATTGGCCAGGTTGTCGTAGCGCTCGCCCGCGGCGTTGAACGTCACCCCGGTGCGGAAGTCGCCGAATGCCCGATCCACGTCGATGCGCGCCGTGTTGCGCGGACGGCGCGCCAGCAGGTTGTCGTGGTTGATGCCCGCCGAGCGGTTGCGCGGATCGGTATGGCTCAGCTGGGTGGTGATGTCGAAACCGGCCAAGGTGAAGTCGACGGTGAACTCGGCGCCGCGGATGCGCGCCTCGTCGATGTTGTTGGGCAGGAAGATCGCCGCGTCGTAGGAAATCAGCTGGTCCACCTTGTTCTGGTAGACGTTGAAGGTCCAGTTCCAGTCGTCCCCGTACTGCGCGATGCCGAGGTTGACGCTCTCGGATTCTTCCGGCTTCAGGCTCGGATTGCCGAAGAACGGGTAGTACAGGTCGTTGAAGCTCGGCGCCTTGAAGCCGGTGGCCACGCTGGCGGTCAGCTTCAGTCCATTGCCGAAGCCGAACCCGTAGCCCAGGCTGCCGGTGGTGTGGTTGCCGAACTGCTCGTTGTCGTCGTTGCGGACGCTGGCCTGCAGCTGGTGCGCGCCGAAGCGGCCCTGGTATTCGACGAAGCCGGCCAGGTTGTCGCGCTGGGTGACGTCGAACAGCGTGTCGCTTTCCACCCTGTCGTCCTGCCAGTCGATGCCGGCGGTCAGCAGTTGGCTGGCGGCGACCAGGAAGTCGCCCTGTGCCGAGGCCACGTAACGGCGGGTCTGGAAATAGCCGGACTGCACGTGGTCGTGGAAGTCGTCGGACTTGTCGTCGTTGCGGCCCAGGCTGAGCAGCAGGTTGAGCTTCTCGCTGGGCGCATAGCGCAGCTTGGTGCCCAGCACCTGCTGCACGGTCTCGGAGCGGTTGGTGTAGCTGCCGTCGAACTCGCTCTTGCCGTCGGCGCGCAGCGCATTGGCCTCCAGCGTCAACGTGTCGGTGAACGCGTAACCGCCGCGCAGGTTGGCCGAGGTGTTGCGGTAGCCGTCGCGGTCGGGTTCGTCGGTGAAGCAGCCGGCGCCGAAATCGAACGGGATGCTGGGATCCGGGCCGCGCCCACGGCAGGCGTTGAAGCCATCCGTGCGCGTGTACGCCACATCGGCGCCGAACCAGCCGCGCCCGATGCCCCCGCCGATACCGGCGCTGGCTTCGCGGGTGCTGTCGCTGCCCACGCCGATGCGGAAGTTCGGCCGTACCTTGCCGGTGTTGCGGCGGGTGAACACCTGGATCACGCCGCCGATGGCTTCCGATCCCCACAGGCTCGAGCGCGGGCCGCGCACGATCTCGACGCGGTCGATCTGGTCGATCGGCAGGTCCTGCAGCGCCGGCAGGCCGGCGGTCGCCGAGCCCATGCGCACGCCGTCCACCAGTACCAGCACGTGGTCGGATTCGGCGCCGCGCAGGTTGAGCGTGGTGATCTTGCCGGCGCCGCCCTGGTTGGCGATCGAGATGCCCGCGCGGCCCTGCAGCAGTTCGCCCAGCGAGCGCGCCTGGCTGCGCTGGATCGCGTCGCGGCCGATCACCTGCGCGGGCACCAGGCTGTCTTCGACGGCGACCTCGGTACGCGTGCCGGAGACGACGACTTCGTCAAGATCGGTGGCCTGCTGTGCCTGCACCGCGAACGGCAGTGCCATCGCGACCGCGAGGGCCAACAGGGAAGGGGAGGAAAAGGTACGGCTCTGCATCGGAACTGCTCCATCGCGCGCGCCGCGCGCATTGTTCGGCGTGGAGTCGCGATGGAAAGGAATGCGGAGCGGACAGCGCAGGCGAAGCGGCGCGGCACGCCGCGACGCCCTCCGCATCGCAACCAGTGGACTTCCAGGCCGGTCTCCGGGCTTGCGAGCGAGTGCAGGGCACTCCGCCGGGGCGCCTTCCCATGCGTCCTGGACGCACAGTGGCCGATGCCGCGGCTTTCTTCGCCTACCGTTGCGGGGGCAGCGCCGGAATGACGCCGCGAGGCGGTTCACCGGCTTCCCGTTTCAACCCGGCACGAGGCGCGGGTCACCTGAAAGCGCGCGCAGTATACGCGGGACGAAGCGCTTCGCGCGCGCAGACGTGTCCATGCCGGAGATCTTTTGCAGGCGCGGGCCCTGCCCGCGAAGCCTGCCGGAGAATCCTCTGTAGGAGCGGGCCATGCCCGCGATATCCGCCGGGAGATCTCTTGTAGGAGCGGGCTATGCCCGCGATATCCGCCGGGAGATCTTTTGTAGGAGCGGGCCATGCCCGCGATGCTTTCCCCCGAAATGCCCCGTTGCAGAAGCGAGCCGTCTCGCGTCGGTTCCAGCCGGGTGCAGCGCGAAGGGCATCGCGCCCATGTACCCCGTTGGAGCACGAAGGGCGCTCCCACAGGCGGGAGCGGGCCCTGCCCGCGATGTCCGCGGGAAGATCTTTTGTAGGAGCGGGCCATGCCCGCGATGCTTTCAGTCGGGCGCAGCGCGAGGGGTATCGCGCCATGTACCCCGTTGGGGCACGAAGGGCGCTCCTACAGGCAGGAGCGGGCCATGCCTGCGATGTCCGCCGGGATCAGTCGTCGCCGCGCGAGTCGAACAGGTTCAGCGAAGGGCCCGCGTCCTCTTCCTGCTCGGTGTGGGTGGTGGTCACCGGTCCGGCCGCCGGGCGGCCACGCGGTGGGGGCAGCAGCGCGGCGGCGGCATCGTAGGCCACCAGCAGTTCGCCGCGACGGGCCTCAGGCAGCTGCTGCCAATGGCAGTCCAGCAGGGCGCCTTCCAGCGCATAGAGCAGATTCAGGCTGGGACGGAACCCCGCCCGCTTGACCCGGATGAAGGCTTCCACCGCGCCCACCGACTCCAGATCCTCCTGCGTGCGCAGGCCGACCTGGCGGAGCCAGGCGGCGGACTTGGGGCCGATGTTGCGCAGCTTGGTGCCTGTCATGTCAACGAATCCAGAAAAATGGCGGCGATGCGTTCCATGCCCGCCTGGTCGTCGGCATCGAAGCGCGCCAGGCGCGGGCTGTCGAGGTCGAGCACGCCGACCAGGTCATCCCCCTTCACCAGCGGGACCACCAGTTCCGAGCGCGATGCGGAATCGCAGGCGATGTGGCCGGGGAAGGCGTCCACGTCGTCCACGCGCTGGGTCTGGCGGGTGCGTGCGGCGGCTCCGCAGACCCCCTTGTCCAACGGGATCCGCACGCAGGCTGGTAAGCCTTGGAACGGACCGACCACCAATTCCCGGCCATCGAAGAAGTAGAAGCCCACCCAGTTGAAGTCGGGCAGGGCGTGGTAGATCAGCGCGGCAAGGTTGGCGGCATTGGCAATCCGGTCCGGTTCGCCGGCCAACAGGGCGCGGGCCTGCTCGGCCAGCTGTGCGTATTGTTCCGGCTTGCTGCCGGTGAGCGTCTGGTGGGCGAATGACATGCCATCGATTCTACTCCGCGCGTCCGGCGACGGCCCGCTATCATTCCTCGCATGAGCACACAGGATCCACGGGGCGCGACCGCGGCGCGCGACGGCACCGAAACCGACCCGGAAGCGTGATGGAGCGGGCACTGGACAGGCTGTTCGTCACCGGGACGGACACCGGGGTGGGCAAGACCGTGGCCAGCGCGGCGCTGCTGCATGCATTCCGCGCGCGCGGAATGCGCGCCGTGGGCATGAAACCGGTCGCCAGCGGCTGCGAGCGAACCCCCGAAGGCTGGCGCAACGAGGACGCGCTGGCCCTGCAGGCCGCCAGCGATCCGCTGCCGCCCTACGACGACGTCAATCCCTACGCGCTGCCCGCACCGCTGGCGCCGGAGATCGCCGCGCGCGATGCCGGCGTGGACGTGCAACTGGGCGCCCTGGTGTCCGCCTTCGAGCGCCTGCATCCGCTGGCCGACATGGTGCTGGTGGAAGGCGTCGGCGGCTGGGCCGCACCGCTGACCGCCACCCTCGACCAGCGCCACCTGGTGCAGGAACTGCGGCTGCCGGTGGTGCTGGTGGTGGGCATGCGGCTGGGCTGCATCAACCATGCGCGGCTCAGCGCGCGCGCCATCCAGGAAGACGGCGCACGCCTGGTGGGCTGGATCGCCAACGAGGTGGACGCTGCCATGCAACGCCGCGACGAGAACTTCGCGCTGCTTTGCGCGCGCATGCCCGTGCCCTGTTGGGGGCGCTTGCCGCATGCGCCGGACATCGACGGCAGGCAGCTGGGCCGGCACATCGCGATTCCGCTGTAACAGGGCCTCCAGGCCCGACAGCCGCCACGGACCCTCGGGGAGGGTGCTGCGCGCAACAAAAAACCCGGCAGCGTGAGCTGCCGGGTCGGGTGTGCGCGGAGGGAGGGGAGGGCCGCGCAGTAACCGGTAGAAGCGGGCTTACTTGGCCTTCGCGGCCTTGGTCGCCTTGGCCACCGAGGCCTGGACGCTGTCGGTCGCGCTCTCGAACTGGCTCTTCACCAGCTGGCCGAAGGCTTCGCCGGTCTTCAGGCTCAGGCCGAACACTTCCTGGCTGGCGGCGACGACGCGCTCGGCGTTGTCCTTGGCCACCTGCAGGCCCTTCGGCCACAGGTTCTTGTAACCGTCGAGGTCGCGGGTCTCGGCCAGCTCGCCGAAGAAGGCGGTGGTGGCGTCGATGTTCTTCTCGAACGTCTTCAGCTGCACGCCGAACACGGTCTCGGCGCTTTCCAGGGCCAGACGGTTGGCGCGCGAGGCGGCCGCAGCGAACTGGTGCGTGAACTGGCTGAAGCTTTCGTTGAATTGCGCGTTCATGGCGTGCTCCTGAAAGGGGAATCCCGTTTGTTGCGTCGCAGCATAGACGTGCCCATGTTGCAATGCAATAACCGCCGTATGGAAATCCGACGAACGGTCAGGAGCCGTTACAAATCAAACGCTTGTAACAGGTGGTATGAAACCGGTTACATCCTCTCAGGGACCGGTATAGCGGCAACCCGAGGTGCAGGTTTCGTGCACCACGATGGCGCTCAGCAACGGCAGCAACGGCTTGGCCTGGTCCCAGATCCACTTCGCCAGCTGCTCGCTGGTCGGGTTTTCCAGGCCGGGGATGTCGTTGAGGTAATGGTGGTCCAGCCGCTCGTAGATGGGCTTGAAGGCCGCCTTCACGTCGGCGAAGTCCATCACCCAGCCGGCCTGCGGATCGACAGGACCGGACAGGTGCAGTTCGATGCGGAACGAATGCCCGTGCAGGCGCGCGCACTTGTGGCCTTCCGGCACGTGCGGCAGGCGGTGGGCGGCTTCGACGGTGAAGACCTTGAAGATGTCCATGCGGCGGTTCCTGGAACGGGGAGGCGCGCGGCACCTGCACAGGTGCCGCGCGCACGGTACAGCTTAGCGGGCCGGGCGCGACTGGCCCTGGCGGGGCCCGCCGGAGCGGCCGCCGTCACGGCGCTGGCCGGTGTGCTTCTTCGGCCCGGCGTGCGCATGCCGCGGCGCGTCGCCGTGCGGACGGCGTGCGTGCTTCTGCGGACCGTTGCGGCGCGGGGTGCGCTCGCCGCCCGGCAGCTCGGCCTTGCCCGGCGCGCTGTTGCCCCAGCGGATCGGCGTCTGCGGCTCGAAGCCGGGCACGTCGCGCAGGTCCATGTCGCGGTTGAGCAGGCGGACGATGGCGCGCAGGTACTTGGCTTCGTCCTGCGCCACCAGCGAGATCGCCTGGCCGGTCGAGCCGTTGCGGCCGGTGCGGCCGATGCGGTGCACGTAGTCCTCGGCCACCATCGGCAGGTCGAAGTTGATCACCTGCGGCAACTGGTCGATGTCGATGCCGCGCGCGGCGATGTCGGTGGCGACCAGCACGTTGATGCGGCCGGCCTTGAAGTCGCTGAGCGCGCGCTGGCGGGCGCCCTGCGACTTGTTGCCGTGGATCGCCGCGGTCTTGATGCCGCTCTTCTCCAGGAACGTCGCCAGCTTGTCGCTGCCGTGCTTGGTGCGGGCGAACACCAGCGTCTGCAGGCGGCTGTCCTGCGCCAGCAGGTGCAGCAGCAGGTCGCGCTTGCGGCTGCCGTCCACCGGGTGCACGCGGTGGGTGATGGTCTCGGCCACGGTGTTGCGCGGGGTCACCTGGATCTGTTTCGGATCGCGCATGAACTCCAGCGCCAGCTCGCGGATCGGGTCGGCGAAGGTGGCCGAGAACAGCATGGTCTGGCGGTTCTGGCGCGGCAGCTTGGCCAGGATGCGCTTGATCGACGGCAGGAAGCCCATGTCGAGCATGCGGTCGGCTTCGTCCAGCACCAGGATCTCGATGCCCGACAGGTCCACGCTGCGGCGCTCGAGGTGGTCGATCAGGCGGCCCGGGCAGGCGATCACCAGGTCCACGCCACGGCGCAGCGCGTCCAGCTGGTTGCCCATGCCGACGCCGCCATAGATGGTGGTGCTGGGAATGCGCAGGTACTTGCCGTAGCCGCGCAGGCTGTCGTGCACCTGCACGGCCAGTTCGCGGGTGGGGGTCAATACCAGCGCGCGCGGCCTGCGCGGGGCGCCGCGCTGCACTTCCTGCGGGGTGGTGGCCAGGTACTGGATCAGCGGCAGGCCGAACGCGGCGGTCTTGCCGGTGCCGGTCTGCGCGCCGGCCAGCAGGTCGTGGCCTTCCAGGGCCAGCGGAATGGCCTGTTCCTGGATGGGGGTGGGCTGGGTGTAGCCCTGTTCGTCCAGCGCGCGCAGCAGGGCGGGCGCAAGGCCAAGGGTTTCAAACGTCATGGGTGAGGCTCCAATGGCGGCCGACCGGACGCGCGCGCCGCGCCACACGGGGATGTGGCGGCGCATGCACGCGGGATGCGGGACTGGCCGTGACTCGAAGCGTTCCCTGAAACCGCGCTGCGAGAAGGGGTGCGGCGGCGCCAAAACGGCGCGACCGAGCTTGCGCAACGAAAGAAGTCGGAGCGGGGCGGGCGCGGGAAGCCAGAGCGGATTCCCGGCGCCGGCGGACCATCGGGGAAACGAACGGCCGCAGGCAAGCGGCGGGCACTTTAACCGAATCCGGGCCTGAATGGGGGAACGGCGCCTGAAAGCCCCCGGTCCGCGACCGATTGTCGCAGCCGGTAATTATGTGACGCGGGGGCGTATCATGGCCGCCGAAGACCCACGTAGCCGACCGCCATGAGCCTTCGCATCCTCCGCCAGAACGACGCCCCGGTGCCCGCCGTGCCCGGCGATGGCGTGGTGTGCCAGGTCGCGCGCGGCTGCAGTGGCTGCCTGGTCCGGCACCTGGCCGTGTGCGCCGCCCTGCCGGTGGAGAAGGCGCATGCGATGGAATCGCTGGCCGACGACGTCCGCCTGGTGGCCGGGGAGCCGCTGGTGCGCGAAGGCGAAGCCCGGCGCGGCGTATTCACCGTGACCAAGGGCGCGCTGCGCCGCATCCGCCTGCTGCCCGACGGGCGCCGCCTGGTGGCCGGCTTCCTGATGCCGGGCGACTTCATCGGTTTCTCGGGCACCTCGCACTACAAGCACACCATCGAAGCCATCACCGACAGCACCCTGTGCGAGTTCTCGATGGCCGACATGCGCGGCCTGTGCCACGACCACCCGCAACTGGAGCGCGAACTGCTGGAACGCGCCTGCGTGGAACTGGACGCCACCCGTGGCAACCTGATGGCGCTGGCCCGCCTGAATCCGATGGAGCGGCTGGCCGGCTTCCTGGTGGACATGGCGCAGCGCCGCCGCCGCCAGGGCCAGGACGATACCGAAGTCATCCTGCCGATGACGCGCACCGACATCGCCGACTACCTGGGCCTGACCGTGGAAACGGTCAGCCGCAGCTTCACCCGCCTGCGCCAGGAAGGCAGCATCGCTACCGACGACCCGCACCACGTGCGCCTGCTCAACCGCAAGCGCCTGGACGCCTTGGCCGAAGCGCGGGCCTGAGGCTCCGCTTTCTGTGGAGCGACGTGAGTCGCGACCGCAGGCTTGGACAGCACGGATGGGTGATCGGAAAGCGCCGCCTCCGTCGAGTTTTTTCACCAGATGGCGCGCGAGTGCTTCATTGCTACGGTCGCGACTTACGTTGCTCCTGCAAGGAGCGGGGCGCTCATTCTTTGATCAGCTTCCCGTCCCGCAACCGATAGCGCGTGTCCACCACGCCATCCGGCAGCGCCGCGTGGCTGATGATCAGCACGCTGCGCCCCCGGGTTACCGCCGCCAGGTCGCGCATCAGCGCATCGGCGGTATCCTGGTCCAGGCCTTCGGTCGGTTCGTCCAGCAGCAACAGCGGCGCATCGCGCAGCAGGGCGCGCGCCAGCGCCAGGCGGCGCGCCTGGCCGGCCGACAATGTGGCCCCGTTCTCGCCGACCCAGGTGTCCAGGCCGGAATCGCGGAAGCGCGCATCCAGCTTCACCTGCGCCAGTGCCTGCCACAGGCGCGCGTCGTCGGCATGGGGATCGCCCAGCCGCAGGTTCTCGCGCACGCTGCCGGAGAACACCGGCGCGTCCTGCGGCAGCCAGGCGATGCGGGCGTGCCACGGTGCCGCATCCAGTGTGCGCAGGTCGTCGCCGGCGAAAGACACCCGGCCGGACTGCGGTGCGCGCAGTCCCAGTACGAGCGCCAGCAGCGACGACTTGCCCTCGCCGCTGTCGCCGGCCACCAGCACGCGTTCGCCGGGCGCGATGCGCAGCTGGGCGCCGTCGAGCACGCGCCGCGCCGTGCCCGGCCAGGCGAACACGATGTCCTGCAGTTCCAGCGCGCCGCCGGGCGCCGGCAGCCGCGTGCCGGCGGCACCGCCCGCCGCCGACGGTGCATCCACCACCTGCTGCAGCCGCTGCGCCGCCACCGTGGCCGCGCGCCAGGCCTGCCACGCGGGCCCGATGGCGGAGCAGGCTTCCAGCACCGCGAGCGTCATGAAGAACAGGCCACCGGCCGCCGCGGCGCCGATGCGTCCGGCATGCACGGCGGCCAGCAGCACCCACAGCATCGTCGGCAGCGTGAACGCGGCCACCAGCGCCTGGGCGAGCGTCGCCAGGGCGAGCCGCTGCTTGCGCCGCTCCTCCCAGCGCGCGACCTCGCGGCTGCGTGCGTCCAGCGCGGCCAGCCAGGCCGCGGTCGCATCCATCGCCACCAGGTCCGGCTGGCCTTCGATGCCTTCCTGCACGGTGGCGCGCAGGCGGGTGCGGGCCTCCGCACGCTCGCTTTCGAGAGCGGCGACGCTGCGTGCCGCCAGCCAGGGCGCCAGCGCGGCGATCGATGCCAGCGCCACCAGCAGCACGCTGCCGGCCAGCGGCAGCACGGTCATCGTCACCGCCGTCGCGAGCAGGCCCAGCGACAGCAGCGCGAGCAGCGGCCCGATGGCGCGCACCAGCAGGCCGTCGATCGCCTCGATGTCCGCCATCAGCCGCGCCATCAGTTCGCCGACCCGGAACCGGCCCAGCCCCAGCGGTGCCAGCGGCAGCGCCCGCGCGAAGAACCAGGCGCGCAGGTCGCGCGCGATGCGCAGGGTCACGTCGTGGCCCAGCAGTTTCTCGCCGTAGCGCGACAGGATGCGCACGAAGGTCAGGGCGCGGATGCCCGCCGAAGGCCCGAAGAAGTTGAAGCCGGCCGCGGCGCTGCCGGCCAGGGCCGCCGCGGTGAGGAAGTGTCCGGACAGCCCCAGCAGTGCGGTGCCCGCCAGCAGGGTGGACAGCAGCAAGCCGACCGACAGGACGATGCGCAGGCGGTGGCGCGCCAGCACCTCGCGCAGCGGGGTGTCGTCGCTGTCGCGGTGTGCCTTCATCGTCCGTCCCCCGGCATGGACAGGCGGCCGCCCTGGAGCCGCCAGGTCTGCGCCATCGCCGCCTGTGCGGCCGGGCTGTGGGTCGCCATCAGCACGCTGCGGCCGCGCGCGAACGTCAGGATCGCCCGCAGCACCGCCGCTTCGGTGTCGGGGTCGAGAAAGGCGGTGGGCTCGTCGAGCAGCAGCAGGTCGGGGTCGCGCAGGAACACGCGCGCCAGCGCCACCCGGCGCGCCTCGCCGCCGGACAGCCCCAGGCCGCGTTCGCCGATCACCGTGTCCAGGCCTTCGGGCAGGCGGGATGCGAAGCGCAGCACCTGCGCGGCCTCGGCCGCCTGTTGCAGTAGCGCATCGCTGGCGTCGGGTTTGGCCATGCGCAGGTTGTCGCGCAGGCTGCCGGCGAACAGGAACGGGCGCTGCGGCGCATAGCCCACGCGCAGGCCGGGCGCGCGCTGCAGGGTGCCCGCGTGGACCGGCAGCCAGCCGGCCAACGCTTCCAGCAGCGTGCTCTTGCCGTCGCCGCTGGCGCCGACCAGCGCCACATGCTGGCCGCGATGCAGGTCCAGCGTGATGCCGGACAGTACATCGCGCGTGGCGGCGGGATGGCGCAGCGCGGCATCGCGCACGCGGACGAGCGGCGCTGCGGCTGTGGGGGGTGTTCCCATGCCGGCGTCGTTCGACATGGCGGGTGGCGCTGCGTCCAGCACCAGCGCGATCTCGTCCATCGCCGCCAGTGCCGCGGCGCGCTCGTGGTAGTGCGTTGCCAGGCGCCGCAGCGGCGCGTAGAACTCCGGCGCCAGCAGCAGGCAGAACACGCCCATGCCCAGGGTCAGCGGCGCCGCACGCAGGTCGAGCATGCCCAGGTAGGTCAGGCCCAGGTAGAGCGCGATCATCGCCACGCTGAGCGAGGCGAAGAATTCCAGCACCGCCGACGACAGGAAGGCGATGCGCAGCACGCGCAGGCTGCGCACGCGCAGTTCCTCGGCCGCCGCGCGGATGCCGTGCAGATCCGATGCCCCGCGCCCGTACAGGCGGATCAGCCCCAGCCCGCGCAGGCGGTCGGCGAAATGCCCGCCCATGCGCGTGAGCGCCTGCAGCTGGCGCTGGCTGGCGGCCTGCGCGCCCCAGCCGACCAGCATCATGAAGACCGGCACCAGCGGCAGGGTCAGCAGCAGCACCAGGCCGACGGTACGGTCCACCCAGAACACCGCCGGCAGGATCGCCAACGGCACGCCCACCACTTCCGCCCGCAGGGGCACGAAACCGCCGAAATAGCCTTCCAGCGCGTCCACGTGCGCGCCCATGCGTTCGGCCAGCGCGCCGCTCTGCTGCGTGCGCACCCAGACCGGCCCGCGGGCGACCAGACCACGCGCGATGCGCGCGCGCACGTCGATGCGGATGCGTTCCACGGCGCGGTCGGCGAGCCGGCGGCCCGCCCATGCCAGGCCTGCGCGCAGCAGCAGGGTCGCCAGCAGCGCGCCGAGCAGCGGCAGCAGCGCGGCGGGCGGGGCGGCCTCTACGAACGCGCGCTGCAGGCACAGTGCGATCAGCGCCGCCTGCGGCAACACCAGCACACCGCCAGCCACGCCCAGCGCACCGGCAGCGCGCAGGGGTGCGCGCGCGACCGCACCCAATGCCTGCAGGCGCGCCTTCGCCGTGGTCCCGGCGGGCGCGTCCGTCACGCTTCCGCTCACGTCGGCAGCGGCTGGCATCCCAGCGCCGCCAGCACGCCATGCAGCGCGGGATGCTGCATCAGCCACGGCGAGGCGATCGTCAGCAGCCCGGCCGCCAGCACGAACACCGCGGCGGCGCGCCGCACCGACGTGCGCTGCCAGTGCCGGCCCAGGCGCGCGCCGGACCAGGTCAGGGTCACCATCATCGGCAGCGTGCCCAGGCCGAACATCGCCATCGTCAGCGCGGCATCGCGTGCATTGGCCTGCAACCAGGCCACCGTCAGCAGGCTCAGGCTCAGGCCGCACGGCAGCCAGCCCCACAGCGCGCCGGCCATCAGCCGCCGTGGCACGGTATCGGCCGGCAGCACGCGCGCATGCAGCGGACGCAGCACCTGCCACACCTTCGCCCCGGGACGGGCCAGGAAGTCCAGCCGGCCGCGCTGGTCGAGCAGGCGCAGCGCCAGCACCACCAGCGCCAAGCCCACGCCCACGCGCATGGCGAGCACGGCGTTCTGGTGCCGCGCCAGCGACAGCAGGCCGCCACCGAAGGCGCCCACCAGCGCGCCCGCCAGCGCGTAGCCGGCCACGCGTCCGAGATTGAGCTGCAGCGCGCTGCCCCAGCCCGGGCGGGACGACATGGCGGAAAAGCCGGTGGCAATCCCGCCGCACATCACGGCGCAGTGCGTGCTGCCCACCAGGCCGGCCAGCAGCGCGGCCAGCAGCACCGGAACATCAGGCCCCATCGTCGCCTTCGCGGAGCGCGGGCGCGGGCGGCGTGGACGGGCGCGGCGGTGCGTCGTCCAGGATGTCCAGCGCCGGGGTGTCCAGGTCGTCGAACTGGCCCTTGCGCACCGCCCACGCGAACGCGGCGATGGCCAGGCCCAGCAGGATCAGGCTGATCGGCAACAGCATCAGCAGGATGTTCATGCCGCCATCTCCGTGGAGGTGCGCGCCAGCCGCAGCGCATTGAGGGTGACCACCAGCGAGGATACCGCCATGCCCAGCGCCGCGATCCACGGCGTGACCATGCCCGCCGCCGCCAGCGGTACCGCCAGCAGGTTGTAGCCGGCCGACCAGGCCAGGTTCTGCTTCACCAGCCGGCGCGACAGCCGCGCCACGCGCACGGCGTCGGCGATGCGCAGCAGCGAGGGGCCGGTGGCGACCAGGTCCGCCGCCTGCTGCGCCAGCGGCGCGCCTTCGCCCATCGCGATGGACACGTCGGCGCCCGCCAGCACCGGCGCATCGTTCAGGCCATCGCCGACCATGGCGACGATGCGGCCTTCGGCCTGCAACCGGCGCACGGCCGCCAGCTTGTCCTCCGGCGACTGCCGGGCGTGCGCGGACGCGATGCCCAGCGCATGCGCGAGCCGGCGGACCGCGCCCTCGCCATCGCCACTGGCCAAGTGGATGGCCAGCCCCTGGCCGCGCAGCGCCGCGATCGTCGCGGCGGCGTCGTCGCGCGGCCTCTCGGTCAGGGTGAAGCGGGCCACGCCCCGCGCGCCGTCGCCCAGCCACAGGGTGCCGTCGTCCTCGCGCCCGGCCGCCCAGTCGCCGCGTCCGAAGCGCCAGTGGCGCCCGTCGATGTCGCCTTCCACGCCCAGGCCCGGCCGTGCCACCACGGCCTGCGCCGGGGCATGCGGGGCGATGTCGGCGAATGCCGCGGCGATGGGATGGCCGCTGTCCTTTTCCAGCGCGGCGACGATGCCGCTGGCGGCGTCCGCATCCAGGCCGTCGAACACCTCCACCGCGACGCAGGCAGGCCGGCCGTCGCTGAGCGTGCCGGTCTTGTCGAACACCACGTCGGTCGCGCGCGCCAGCGTGTCCAGCGCCTCGGGCCGCGTGGCCAGCACGCCGCAGCGCGCCAGCGCGCCATGCGCGGCGGCGAGCACCGCCGGTACCGACAGCGACAGCGCGCAGGGGCAGCTGATCACCAGCAACGCGAGCGTCACTTCGAACGCGCGCTCGGGCTGGTACATCCGCCAGCCGGCGTAGACGCAGGCGGCCAGCACCAGCAGCGACAGCACGAAGTGGCGGCCCACGCGGTCGGCCAGCTGCGCCATCGGCGGGCGGTGGCCCTGCGCGCGGTCGACCAGTTCGGCCAGCTGCGACAGCCGCGTGCCGGTACCGGTGGCGGTGACGCGCACGCGGGCCGGACGTTCGCGGCAGGTCGTGCCGGCGTAGACGGTGTCGCCGGCGTGGCGGCGCACGGGCCGGGATTCGCCGGTCAGCAGCGCTTCCTCGAAATCGGCCGCGCCGTCCAGCAGCACGCCGTCGGCCGGCACGCCTTCGCCGGCGGACACGCAGACCACGTCGTCCACCCGCAGCGCGGACGGCGGCACCGACTCGCGCGTGCCGTCGTCGCCCTCGCGGATCGCGAACACCGGCTGCGCACGCGCCAGCGCGTCCACCTGCGCGGTGGCCACGTTGCGCGCGCGCTGTTCCAGCATGCGCGCCGCCAGCAGCAGGAACACGAACATCACCGCCGCGTCGTACCAGACATGGGTGCCGCCGCGGATCGTCTCGACCAGGCTGGCGAAGTAGGCCAGCAGGGTGGAGCCGGCGATCAGCGTGTCCATGCCCACGTGGCGCGCGCGCAGTTCGCGCGCCATGCCGGCCAGGAAGGGCCAGCCGCTGTAGAACACCACCGGCGTACTGACCAGGAAGGTCAGCCAGCGGAACATGTCGCGCGTGGGCACCGGCATGGTGGCATCGACGTCCAGGTACAGCGCCTCGGCCAGCATCATCGCCTGCAGCGACCCCAGCCCGGCCACGCCCAGGCGCAGCAGCCAGCGGCGGCGATCGGAAAGCCGCTTCTGTTCGCGCGCATCGCCGGTGGCGAGGTAGGGCCGGTAGCCCAGCATCGCCAGCCGCTGCAACAGGGCCGACAGCTTGGTGCGCGCGGGATCCCACGCGATGCGGATGCGGCCGGTGACGGCGTTGGCGGTGGTGTCGAGCACGCCGGTCTCGCGGGCGAGGGCGCGGTCGATCAGCCAGGCGCAGGCGGCGCAGCGCATGCCGTCGGTGAGCAGCACGATCTCGCGTCCGCCTTCGACGGCGCGGCTGTGCTGGTCCAGCAGTTCGCTGCGGTCCCAGCTTTCCAGGTCCAGGCGGTCGGCCTGCACGCGGTTGGCGTTGGCGCTGCGCAGCCGGTAGTAGCTGCCCAGGTCCGCCTCCTCGATCCAGGCCGCGGCCGCGGCGCAGCCGCTGCAGCAGAACGCGCGCCCGCCGGCGTCGACGCGGTGGGCGGCATCGGCGACCGGCTCACCGCAGTGGTGGCAAGGCACCACGGGCATGTCCATGCCGGACTCAGCCGCCCCCGTGCGCGGGGGCCAGCCGCACCGCCCGCGTGTCCTTCTGCAGGCGTCCGCGGATGCGCCACAGGCCGTCCTGCGTGGCGAGCTGGACGTTCCAGTCGTGGGACGTGTCGATCTGCGCCGGCGCGGTCCAGCCCGCGGTATCGCGGGCCAGGGTCAGGGTGGTGTCCTTCGCCGCCTCGGTGGGGTGGGCCAGGGTCAGCACCAGCGGCGAGGTGCCGGCGAATTCGCCCGTCACCGGCACCAGTTCCACATGGTCGGCGCGGACCTGCACGATGGCGCTGAGCCTGCGCGCGGCAGCGGCTTCGTCCGGGCCCAGGTCGGTGGTCTGGATCTGCGAGACGCGGTCCACCTTGTCCATCACCGCGTCCGCGCTGCCGGAGCGCACCGACACCACCACCAGTCCCACGCCGGCCACGATGGAGGCCAGCGGGATGCCCAGTACCACCCACATCATGGGCTCCTTCCAGAACGGGCGCTTGCGGTCGCTGGCGGGGGAGGCGTTCGACGTCATGGCGTGGGTCCGAAGTAGCTGGTGTCGACGGTCTTCTCGTTGCCGCCCTCGGTGGCGGCGACGGTCAGCGTGACCGCATGGCGGCCGGTGACCGTGGCCGGGGCGGTGGCGACCACCGGCAGCGAGAGCACCTGCTCGGGCTCGGCGGTCACCGTCATCTCGCCCCCGCGCAGGACGATGCCGGGCGTGGGCGAGGCCAGGGTGACGCGGTAGTGTCGCGTCTGCTGGTCCTTGTTGATCAGTTTGAGGGTGTAGCTGTTCTCGACCTGGCCGCCGGCGACTTCACGGTACAGCGCGTTGCGGTCGCGCAACACCTCGGCGATCAGGTCGCTGCGATGGGTCACGCCCCAGGCCCAGCCGGCCACCAGCGCCAGCAGCAGGCCGCCGTAGACGAACACGCGCGGGCGCAGCACGCGCGACGGTTTGCCGTCGAGGGCGTTCTGCGTGGTGTAGCGGATCAGGCCCTGCGGGTAGCCCATCTTGCCCATGACGTCGTTGCAGGCGTCGATGCAGGCGCCGCAGGCGATGCACTCGTACTGCAGGCCGTTGCGGATGTCGATGCCGGTGGGGCAGACCTGCACGCAGATCGTGCAGTCGATGCAGTCGCCCAGTTCCTCGGGCGCGAACTTCGGCAGCGGCGCCACTTCGCCCAGGTCGCCGTCCCAGGTGATGGTGCCCTTGGCGTGCGCGGCCTGGCTGGCGGCCGACGGGTGCTTGCCCGCGCGGAACACGTAGTCGTAGGCCGTCTCCTTGGCCAGCAGACCGCGTGCGCGCTCCAGCACGCTGCCCAGGCCGCGCTTGCGCGGGCCGCGCGGCTCGCCGCGCAACGGGTCGTAGGCGATGATCAGGGTGTTGCGGTCGAACATGGCGCTCTGGAAGCGCGCGTACGGGCACATGTACTTGCACACCTGTTCGCGCAGGAAGCCGGCGAAGCCCCATGTGGCCAGCGCATAGAACAGCACCCAGAACGTTTCCCATCCGCCCCAGGCGAACGGCCACAGGCGCGCGCCCAGGTCCAGGATGGGGGTGAAGAAGCCGACGAAGGTGAAGCCCGTCCACAGCGCGAACACCGCCCACAGCACGTGCTTGCCGCCCTTGCGCAGCAGCTTGTTGGCGCTCCACGGCGCCGCGTCCAGCTTGATGCGCGCGCTGCGGTCGCCCTCGGTCCAGCGTTCCATCCACAGGAACACTTCCGTCCACACCGTCTGCGGGCAGGCATAACCGCACCACAGCCGTCCGGCCAGCGAGGTGAAGAAGAACAGTGCCATCGCCGCGATGATCAGCAGCATGGCCAGGAACAGGAAATCCTGCGGCCAGAAGACCAGCCCGAACACGTAGAACTTGCGCGCCGGCAGGTCGAACAGCACCGCCTGGCGGCCGTCCCATTTCACCCACGGGAACACGTAGTACATGCCCAGCAGCCACCACACCGCCGCCACGCGCAGGCGGTTGAGCGTGCCGGCGACGTCGCGCGGATAGACCTTGCGTTCGCTGACGTAGAAGGAATTTCCCTGCGCATCGACGACGTCCAGCGGAATGCGGCGCCTGGTCGAATCGGAGGGGGGAGGGGGCTGGCGTGGACATGGAGGGCTCTGTCTTGGCTGGCGTCATGCTCGCGCCACGGGCGTGCGCGAGGGAGCGACGGTTTGTCGCAGGTGCGTGCTTCCGGCGCGCGCTGGCAGCCGGAGGACGCTGCGGGCGCGCTCAGTCCGGCGGCAGCGCGCGGTTGAAGCGGCTGGCGGGACGCAGCAGGATCCAGGTGAACAGGCTGCTGGCCGCCGTGGCCAGCCAGAACATGAAGAAACCCAGCGTGTAGCCGAATTCGCGGCTGATCGCCAGGTCAGGGAAGGTCATGTCGCGCAGCGTCAGCGGGTCGACGAAGGCGAAGAACACCATCGTCGCCACGCCGGCCGCGAAGAAGCTGGGCCACAGCACCGCCCCGACGCGCTGCGCGAGCGGCCGGGGCGGGTGGTCGAGACGGGGCTCGGTGAAGTCGGTCATTGCGCCGCGCCGGCCACCTGCGCCTGCTTGTGCGACAGCGACCAGACGTACGACGCCACCAGCCGCGCGCGCGTCTCGCCCAGCAGCTCGCGGTGCGCGGGCATCACGCCATGGCGACCCTGGGTGATCGTGGTACGCATGCTCTCCTTGCTGTTGCCGTAGAGCCAGTAGTCGTCGGTCAGGTCGGGCGCACCCAGTTCCTGGTTGCCCTTGCCGTCCACGCCGTGGCAGGCCACGCAGAGGCCATCGTACAGCGGCTTGCCCTGGGCCGCCATGAAGTTGTTCTTCATGCCTTCCTCGGGGTTGTTCAGCACGTTGACGTAGGCGATCACGTAGTCCACGGCATTGGCGCCCCCCATGTTGGTCAGCGCGGTGCCCCATTCGGGCATCACGCCCTCGCGACCGTCCAGCACCGTCTGCAGCACCAGGTCCGGAGTACCGCCCCAATGCCAGATGTCGTCGGTCAGGTTGGGGTAGCCGGTGGCGCCCTGGCCGGACGAGCCGTGGCAGGTGGCGCAGGTGTTGTTGAAGATGGAACGTCCCAACGCCTGCGCCTTCGGGTCCTTGGCCAGCTGGTCGATCGGCTTGCCGGCGAACGGTGCGAACGTCGCCTCCAGTTTCTTGTCCTCCAGCGCCTTCTGCTGGTCGTGCTCGCCGGTGGAGGTCCACTTCGCGTAGCCGGGAATGACGCCCAGCCCGCCGTACCAGGCGATGTAGCCGATGCTGAAGAAGATGGTGATGTAGAACAGGTTGATCCACCACTTCGGCAGCGGCTTGTTGTACTCGGTGAGGTCGCCGTCCCACACGTGCGAGGTGTCTTCCGGCGCGGGATCGCCGGGACGGCGGCGGCTGGTCCACCACAGCAGCCACACGCAGCCCAGGATGTTCAGTACGACCAGCGCGACGATGAATCCGATCCAACCAGCGCTCATGGGTTCTTCTCCCCTTCCTCACCCAGCGGCAGGCGCGCCGCATCCTCGAAATCGGCCTTGCGGCGCGGGCTCCACGCCCACACCCAGCCGGCCAGGAACAACACCAGCAATACCCCCGTGACGATGCCCGATACCATGGCTCAGCCCCCCTCGGCGCGGCCTTGCCCAGCCCTTGCAGGTAGGCGACCACGGCGTCCAGTTCGGTCTTGCCTTCCACGTCGGTGGCGGCGCTGGAGATCTCGGCCTCGCTGTACGGGTGGCCCAGGGTCTTCAGCGACTTCATGCGCGCGGCGACTTCGGCGCCGTCCACCGTGGCCTTCTGCAGCCAGGGGAAGGCGGGCATGTTCGATTCCGGCACCACGTCGCGCGGGTTGACCAGGTGCACGCGGTGCCAGTCGTCGGAGTAGCGTCCGCCCACGCGGGCCAGGTCCGGCCCGGTGCGCTTGCTGCCCCACTGGAACGGGCGGTCGTAGACCGATTCGCCGGCCAGCGAGTAGTGACCGTAGCGTTCGGATTCGAAGCGCAGCGTGCGCACCATCTGCGAGTGGCAGTTGTAGCAGCCCTCGCGCACGTAGATGTCGCGGCCCGCCAGCTCCAGCGCGGGGTAGGGCTTGACGCCTTCCAGCGGCTTGATCGCCTCGGCCTGGAACATCAGCGGCACGATCTCCGCCAGTCCGCCGAAGGACACCGCCACCGCGATCAGCACCGCCATCAGGCCGACGTTCTTCTCGATCTTCTCGTGGGAATTTCCGTTGCTCATCTCGTCGGTCCTCAGGCGCGGGCTTGCGAGGCGTCGGGCGCCATGATCGGCTGCGCCGCGGTGGACTTGGCGCCCTGCAGGGTCTTCACCATGTTCCAGGCCATCAGGAACATGCCGCTCAGCACCAGCAGGCCGCCCGCCAGGCGGAACAGATAGTAGGGATAGGTGGCGTTGAGCGCCTCGACGAAGCTGTAGGTCAGCGTGCCGTCGGCGTTGGTGGCGCGCCACATCAGGCCCTGCATCACGCCGGCGATCCACATGGAGGCGATGTAGAACACCACGCCGATGGTGTGCAGCCAGAAGTGGGTGTCGATGGCCTTCACCGAGTGCATCTGCTCGCGGCCGACCAGCTTGGGCAGCAGCGCGTAGACCGCGCCCACCGAGATCATCGCCACCCAGCCCAGCGCGCCGGAATGCACGTGGCCGATGGTCCAGTCGGTGTAGTGGCTCAGCGAGTTGACCGTCTTGATCGACATCATGGGACCTTCGAAGGTCGACATCATGTAGAACGACAGCGAGACGATCAGGAACTTCAGGATCGGGTCGGTGCGCAGCTTATGCCACACGCCCGACAGGGTCATGATGCCGTTGATGGCGCCGCCCCAGCTGGGGGCCAGCAGGATCAGCGAGAACACCATGCCCAGGCTCTGCGCCCAGTCCGGCAGCGCGGTGTAGTGCAGGTGGTGCGGGCCGGCCCACATGTACACCGCGATCAGCGCCCAGAAGTGCACGATGGACAGGCGGTAGGAGTAGATCGGACGGCCTGCCTGCTTGGGCACGAAGTAGTACATGATGCCCAGGAAGCCCGCGGTCAGGAAGAAGCCCACCGCGTTGTGGCCGTACCACCACTGCACCATCGCATCGACCGCGCCGCTGTACACCGGATAGGAATGCAGCAGGCCGGTGGGCAGCGCCAGGCTGTTGACGATGTGCAGCAGGGCCACGGCGATGATGAACGAGCCGTAGAACCAGTTCGCCACGTAGATGTGCTTGACCTTGCGCTTGGCGATGGTGCCGAAGAACAGCACGCCGTAGGCCACCCACACCACCGCGATCAGCACGTCGATGGGCCAGATCAGCTCGGCGTACTCCTTGCCCTGGGTCAGGCCCAGCGGCAGGGTCACGGCCGCCAGCAGGATCACCAGCTGCCAGCCCCAGAACACGAACGCCGCCAGCTTGTCCGAGATCAGCCGTGCATGGCTGGTCCGCTGCACCACGTGCAGGCTGGTGGCGAACAGCGCGCAGCCGCCGAAGGCGAAGATCACTGCATTGGTGTGCAGCGGGCGCAGGCGCCCGTAGCTCAGCCACGGCAGGTCGAAGTTCAATGCCGGCCAGTACAGCTGGGCGGCGATCAGCACGCCCACGGCCATCCCCACGATGCCCCAGATCACGGTCATCACCGCGAACTGGCGCACCACCTTGTCGTTATAAGTCCCCTGGACGCCTTGCATGCGGCCTCTCCTAGTTTTCCACGGCGGGATTCTCGGCCCCGGGCACCGGGGCCGCATTGATTCTGATCAAAGCTCCCGCCAGGGTCCCCGGCGGAAGGCGTGCAAGGATGGAGGATAGACCGTGCACGGCGGGTGCGACAGATGGTCGCCCCCCTGGCGCCGACGGGCGGGTCTAGAATGCCCGGCAGGTCCCAGGAGCTCCCCCATGCCCGACATGACCGTCGTCGAACTGTCCCGCCTGCAGTTCGCGCTCACCGCGATGTACCACTTCCTGTTCGTGCCGCTGACGCTGGGGCTGTCCTTCCTGATCGCCATCATGGAAAGCGTCTACGTGATGACGGGGCGCGACATCTGGCGGCGCATGACCCTGTTCTGGGGCATGCTGTTCGGCATCAACTTCGCCATGGGCGTGGCGACCGGCATCGTGATGGAGTTCCAGTTCGGCACCAACTGGTCCTACTACAGTCACTACGTCGGCGACATCTTCGGTGCGCCGCTGGCCATCGAAGGCCTGATGGCGTTCTTCCTGGAAGCGACCTTCATCGGCCTGTTCTTCTTCGGCTGGGACAGGCTGAGCAAGGTGCAGCACCTGGTGGTCACCTGGCTGGTGGCGCTGGGGTCCAACTTCTCGGCGCTGTGGATCCTGGTGGCCAACGGCTGGATGCAGAATCCGGTGGGCGCGGTCTTCAATCCCGAGACCATGCGCATGGAGATCACCGACTTCATGGCGGTGATCTTCAACCCGGTGGCGCAGGCCAAGTTCGTCCACACGGTGTCGGCCGGCTATGTCACCGGCGCGATGTTCGTGATGGCGATCAGCGCGTTCTACCTGCTGCGGGGCCGCAACATCGACTTCGCCAAGCGCTCGATGGCGGTGGCCGCCAGCTTCGGCCTGGCGGCGGCCCTGTCCGTCGTGGTGCTGGGCGACGAGAGCGGTTACGCCACCAGCGAGCATCAGAAGATGAAGCTGGCCGCCATCGAGGCCATGTGGGAGACCGAGCCCGCGCCGGCCGGCTTCAACGCCTTCGCCATCCCGGACCAGGAAAACCGGACCAACCACTACGCCCTGCACATCCCCTACGTGATGGGGCTGATCGGCACGCGCTCGTTCAACACCGAGATGCCGGGCATCCTGGAACTGGTGGAGCGCGCCGAGGGCCGCATCCGCAACGGCCTGCTGGGCTACGAAGCGCTGCAGAGGCTGCGCGCCGACCGCAACGACGGCACCGCGCGGGTGGTCTTCGAGGCCCATTGGCGCGATATCGGCCACGCGCTGCTGCTCAAGCGCTACCGCGAGGACATCGGCAACGCGACCGAGGCGCAGATCGCGCAGGCCGCGCACGACACCATCCCGCACGTGGCGCCGCTGTTCTGGAGCTTCCGCCTGATGGTCGGGCTGGGCTTCTACTTCATCGCCTTCTTCGCGCTGGCCTTCTGGCTGGCCAGCCGGCAGCAGCTGGACCGGTACCGCGGGTTCCTCAAGCTGGCGTTCTGGAGCCTGCCGCTGCCGTGGGTGGCGATCGAGGCCGGCTGGCTGATCGCCGAATACGGGCGCCAGCCTTGGATCATCGATGGCGTGCTGCCGACCTTCCTGGCCGCGTCCGGGCTGAAGCTGCACCAGATCATGATCACCCTCAGCGGCTTCGTGCTGATCTACACGGTGCTGGCCATCGTCGAGGTCTGGCTGATGCGCAGGCTGATCCTGAAGGGCCCCGAGCACCTGGCCGCCCCGGCGCCCGACGCCCCCCCGCCGCAACCGGCCCTGGCAGGCTGAAGGGAGACCGCGCATGGACACCATTCCTCTGGACTACGCCACCCTGCGGCTGATCTGGTGGCTGCTGCTGGGCATCCTGCTGATCGGCTTCGCGGTGATGGACGGCTTCGACCTGGGAGTGGCCACGCTGCTGCCCGCGGTGGCCCGCACCGACGAGGAGCGGCGCATCGTGCTGAACGTCATCGGGCCGGTGTGGGAGGGCAACCAGGTCTGGCTGATCCTGGGCGGCGGCGCGATCTTCGCGGCGTTCCCGCCGCTGTACGCGGTCAGTTTCTCGGGCTTCTACATCGCGATGTTCCTGATCCTGGTGGCGCTGATCCTGCGGCCGGTCGGCTTCAAGTTCCGCAGCAAGGTGCCCGATCCGCGCTGGCGGGCGGTATGGGACTGGGCGCTGTTCGCCAGCGGGCTGGTGCCTTCGCTGGTGTTCGGCGTGGCGATGGGCAACGTGCTGCTGGGCGTGCCGTTCCACTTCGACGACACCTTGCGGGTGTACTACGAAGGCGGCCTGTTCGGCCTGCTGACGCCGTTCGCGCTGCTGTGCGGGCTGGTGAGCGTGGCGATGCTGCTGATGCACGGGGCGGGCATGCTGGCGATGAAGACCTCCGGCGCGTTGGCCGAACGCGCGCGACGCTACGGCAGCATCGCGGCTGTTGCGACGGCGGTGCTGTTCGTGGCCGGCGGCATCTGGGTCGCGCGCATCGATGGGTACGCGCTGCAGGTCGCCATGGACACCGCCGGTCCGTCGAATCCGCTCGCCAAGCTCGCCGTGGCCAAGCCCGGTGCGTGGATGGACAACTACGCGCGCTGGCCGATCACCTGGCTGCTGCCGGCCGTGGGCGTGGCGGGCGCGCTGCTGAGCGCGTTGCTGCTGCGCATCGGCCGCGCGGGGCTGGCGTTCCTGGCGTCGTCGGCCAGCATCATCGGCATCATCCTGACCGAAGGCGTGGCGACGTTCCCGTTCCTGCTGCCCTCGTCCACGCAGGCCGGCTCCAGCCTGACCCTGTGGGACGCCTCGTCCAGCCACATGACGCTGTTCATCATGCTGCTGGCCACGGCCTTCTTCCTGCCCATCGTCCTGCTGTACACCGGCTGGGTCTTCCGCGTGTTGCGCGGCAAGGTCGACGGCGAGGGCATGGGACGCAACCACAACGCCTACTGAGGAGAGCCCCGCATGTGGTATTTCAGCTGGATCCTGGGCGCCGGCCTGGCCGCGAGCTTCGCCATCCTCAACGGCATGTGGTACGAGATGCGGGAGGCGGATCGGGACGCCGCGCAAAGGGAGCCGCGCCCGTAGGGCGGGTGGGGCAACGCGTGTTCCGATCCATGGCGCGCGAGCGGGCGGCCGATGGGGTGCGACAACGGAAGCAGGGAAGCCGATGAATGTGCGCGTGAACCTCAAGGGCGTCCCCCGTACGTGTGGTGAGCGAGACGCCGAGGGTCAGCCGCCGGTGCGCATGGGGCAGCTCGATCACGGGCTCGGCCCCTGCATCGGCTTCGCTGCTGCCGAACCTTACTCGGGGCGGTGGCGGCGCCCGCGTGCCGGAACGGTGATGTTCCTGGCCAGCACGGTGGCATCGTTGGCCAGCTTCCGCTGGAAGCGAGCCGCACGCTCGGGCGGGAGGACGGCACCGGCCGCTCTGCCCGCATTCGCAAGCCATCGCAGACCGGCGTAGCCGGTGGGCCCGAGATGGGCAGGGATGTCCTGCAAGAGTCGCCTGGGGTCCCAGTTGATCCCCTCTTCGGGGCGGATCCTGCCCATGGGTTTGTATTGCACCACGTACTTGTCGAGCATGGCTCGCAGGCATGCTTCCTTCTGGCGGTTGTACGCGTTCTCCAACTGGAGCTCGGCGCAAGCGAAGCCCACGACGATGGAGGGTGAGCAGACGATATCGGTGGCTACGTTGCCGGTGATCGAGCCGTCGCGGACGCTGCAGGTCACCACCACGTCGAAGTTGCCGCCGGGGTTGTCCGCGAAGATGTCCAGCCGGTCGGCTCGAGCATCGAAGCGCAGCGTCACCGGCCGGTTGGCGGTGGAAGCGGTGCGGCCCGCGAAGGTCTCCACGTCCAGGTGCAGGGTGATCGTGCCGGAGCCGGAGACGGGCGTGGCGTTGATGCGCCAGCTGGAAACAGGAATCGCATAGCGCTGTGTATCCAGCGTGATCCGCGCCCGCTCATCCAGGCCGTAGACGCGCCACGCGTACTCGCGATCTTCCAGGCAGCACGCGGCGAACTCGGGGCACCCGACCTGGTCGTCTGCCTCGAGCCGGAACGTACCGTCCGCCAGGGGTTGCCGACGAAGTTCGTGCACGCGCACGCGCAGCCTGGCTTTGTAGTCGTGATCCATCGGGATGATGGTCGCGCGATGCGTGTTCGACCAGTACGACTGCACGCGGCAACCGTTCACGAACGCGGTCTGTTGCGTGCCGGGAGCGGCTGCCGTGCCGCCCGAAAAGCCCGCGTCGGACACCTCGTTGGTGGCCGTGTCGTTCTCGGTATGCCATCCATCCGACTCCGGATCGGTCAGCATCTCGGCGATTTCATGGCTCATGACCCACATCATTTCCTGCCGGTCGGCATTGGGGGCGATCCACCCGGCCCAGAACCGGTCCTCGTCGGGTTCGTCGAAGATGAAGTCCCAGTCGTAGCCCGAGCGGTGGGCGCCGAGCGCATCGCCCGAGCGCAGGACGAATCCGTCCGGCATCACGACGATGTAGATGATGCGCGGCCCTTCGTCGGGGTCCGGGAACACATCGTCGTCGATCAGGTCGTCGATCAGGTCGACGGTTGCGCGGCCTATCTCCTTGATGTCCGCCACCGACATCGGCGGCCCCGGCTCGGTCGCAATGAGCGAGCCGCGCCACACAGGGCGGGCGATGCCGTACTGAGCGAGATGATCGAAGTAGGGGCTGTCGAGCATCGCCACGGTGGCGGCTTCGATGGCCCCGCGTGCGGAGGCGCCTGCGTTCGTCCACCAGCTGCCCCAGAACACCAGTTGCACAGGATGTCCGCCGGGGGCGCCCGCGGTGGCGCCACCGTGGTAGCTGAAGCTCGATCCATCCAGCGTGTTGTCGGCAAAGATCAATACGTTGCCGGCGGGACGGGCCCACACGCCCTGTGCGGAGCGATCGTCCTTCTGGTAGGTGTAGAGCAGGACTCCAGTGTCGATCGCCTTGGTGGCGACCAGGCGCGGGCTGGGCATGGGGCGTTCCTTGCTGCCTGTCGGATGCAGGAAACAACGCGGCTGCCCCGATCCGTGGGTCACCGCTCGTCGGTCGTCATGCGAAGCCCGCCTGGATCGGACTGGCGACCGATGCCGTCGTCAGGGGCGGCGGGAAGCAGGTTGGGTGCGATGCGCTCGATGCCTGCTCCAGGAGGCACAAAAAAGCCCCGGCATGTGCCGGGGCTCTGCTTGTTTCACCAATCCCTCGACCCGCCTCAGAACTCCTGCGAGAACCGCAGGCCGATGGTGCGCGGCTGGGTCACCACCGTATAGACCTGGCCGTTCGGGTACTCCGGCACCACGCCGGCGGCGCCGCAGACCGATTCGGCGCACTGGGTGAACCGGTTCAGTTCGCCGCGTTCGTCGAACAGGTTGTTGACGTACACGTCCACCTTCCAGTCGTTGCGGCGGTAGCCGGCCGACACGTCCACCGTGGTGTAGGCATCCAGGTCGCCAAGGATCTCGCGTTCGGCCAGGCGCAGGTCGGACTTGCGGTCGCCTACGTGCACCACCGCGCCCTGCAGGAAGGCTTCGCCGCCCGCCACGTCGAAGGTGTAGCGCGCGGTCAGGTTGCCCTTCATCTTCGGCGTGACCGGCAGCTGCGTGCCCTCCGGCGCCTCGGGGTCGGCGCACTCGGTGACCGGGTTGCCGTCGTCGTCGGTGAAGCCGCAGTAGTTCTCGGTCAGCTCCGCGTCGTAGAACGCGGCGCCGGCGGTCAGCTGCAGGTTGTAGGTGGCCGCGAACGCCAGCGAGAACTCGGCGCCGTTGATGCGCGCCTGGTTGGCGTTCTTGATCTCGGTCAGGCCGTTGGCGCCCAGGATGGAGAACTGGAAGTCCTCCCAGTCCTGGCGGAACACCGAACCGTTGAACGACAGCCGGTTGTCCAGCCAGGTGGTCTTCCAGCCGAACTCGTAGTTGGTCAGGTAGTCCGACAGGTACGGCGGCAGCGTGCCGCGGCGGTTGATGCCGCCCGGACGGAAGCCCTCCGACCAGGTGCCGTAGATCATCTTGCTGGGGTCGATGCGCCAGGTCAGGTTGAAGCGGCCGATGTGGCCGTTCTCCTTCACCCGCTTGTCGAAGAAGCTGCAGGGGGCGCCGTTGAAGGTGGGCGCGCCGTCCGGGCAGGCCGCCTCGCCGTAGCTGGACACCCAGCCCCAGTCGGCGAACCCGAAGAAGCCCTTCAGGCTGTTGTCCACCTCGAACCAGCGCGCGCCGGCGGTGGCGGTCAGGTCCTCGGTGATGTCGAAGCTGAGCTCGCCGAACACCGCCTTGTCCTTGTCCTGGCGCAGCTGCTTGGTCAGCCAGATCGTGTCCGGCCAGCCCGTGACCGACTGCACCGGCGACAGGCCGTCGATCTTGTAGCGCTGCTCGATGTCGTGTTCCTGGTCCTGCATGAACACGCCGGCGACGAAGCGGAAGCGGTTCTCGGTGGGCGAGGCGATGCGCAGCTCGTGGCTGGTCTTCTTGTAGCCGTCCACGCCCTGGATGTACTGCGAGGGATTGACCAGCGAGCCGGGCGCGCAGGTGAAGGTGTCCGGATCGAAGTCGGAGCAGGTGTAGGCGCCGTAGGCCGCCAGCGTGTCGTACCAGAAGGCGTAGTCGTTGTAGTCCTGTTCCACGTCGACGTCGCGGTCCAGGCGGGCGAACGCGTAGGTCAGGTCGAAGTTGCCGATCCTGCCTTCCACCGTCAGCGCGGCCTGCCACCAACGGTCGTCCGAGGTCTCCGGGTAGAAGTGGGTCAGCGCCAGTTCCCCCACCTGCGGGTCCACGGCAAAACCGCCTTCGGACTTCTGCTGCTGGCCCATGAGGGTCGGGGTGATCGACCAGTTGTCGTCCAGGTCCACCTTCAGCGCCAGGCGCGCGCCGGTGGTGTCGACCTCGTTGTAGTCCTTCCTGGCGCGGCCGGCGTTGTCGATGGTGCCGTTGCCGCCGGAGTCGGCGTCCCACGACGGGAACGTGCGCGTGCCGTACACGTTGTCGATATAGCCGGCGTCGTGCTTGTTCCAGGCGACCAGGCGGATGGCCGCGCGCTCGCTCATGGGCAGGTTGAGGAAGCCTTCGGCGACGTGGCCGATGCCGCCGTGGCTGACGCTGTTGAGCTCCAGCCCGTAGCCGGCGGCGAAGCCGGTGGGGTCGGGTTTGTTGGTGATGATGCGCAGCGTGCCGGCCTGCGAGCTGGCGCCGTACAGCGTGCCCTGCGGGCCGGCCAGCGACTCGACGCGGTCGATGTCGTAGATGTGGATGTCCAGCGGGCCCTGGATGGTGGTGACCGGCTGTTCGTCCAGGTAAACGCCCACGCTGGGCAGCGAGCCGGAGTGGTTGCCGTCGCCACCGCTGGCCACGCCGCGCATGTAGATCTGCGCGAAGCCCGGGCCCGCGGACTGGTACGACACGCTGGGCAGGTACTTCACGTAGTCGTCGAAGTCGGTGACGTTGAGGTTCTTCAGCTGTTCCGTGCCCAGCACCTGGATGCTGATCGGAACTTCCTGCAGGTTCTCCACGCGCTTCTGCGCGGTCACCGTGACGGTGTCCAGGGTGGCTGCGCTGCGTTCGCCCTCGGCCGGCGGCGTGGCGGGCGCGTCCTGGGCCAGGGCGGTGGCCCCGAACGCCAGGTAGATCGCGGCGGTCAACGGGAACTTCGCCAGGGTCGACGGATCGCGCCGCCCCGGCTTTCTTCTGCTGCGGTTACTCATCCAGCTCACCTCTCTCCAGTGATGACGGTCAATCGGGAATGGAACTGCCTGCCATGAAGTCGGGAACCGCCGGATAGGCGCCCAGGACGGGTCCCAACGCCACCTTCAGCGGTTCCAGCCACGGTTCGTAATGCCGCCAGTGATCCATGCCTTCGCGGTAGATCGGCTGGCGGACCTGCTCGGAACTGGCGGTGCGTACCGGCCGCGCGTTCTCGAAGAAGCGCAGGCAGCCGTCCTCGAACGGCAGCCCGCAGTAGGCCAGCAGGCGGCGCACTTCGGATTCGGTGTCGTCCACCAGCTGTTCGTAGATGACCCGGTGCACGCGCCCGGGCAGCACGTCGTCGTAATGCGCCATCAGCGCCACGTAATCGTGGTAGTAGCGGCCGATGTCCTCCAGCGAATAGCTGAAACCCTGGCCGCGCGCGAAGTGCTGCTTGTAGCCGGAGAAGCAGCAGGCCAGCGGGTGGCGCCGCGCGTCGATGATCTTCGCCTTGGGCAGCATCAGGTGGATCAGGCCGGTGTGGGCGAAGTTGTTCGGCATCTTGTCGATGAAGAACGGGCGGCCGGACTTGCGGTGGATGCGGGTCGACCGGAGGTAGCGCTCGCCGAGCGCGCGCAGGGCGTCGCCGTCCAGCGCCGCCAGCAGGTCGTGGTAGGTGTCGGCGCCGCGTGCCCGCGCCTGCTCGCGCAGTTCGCGGGTGATGGACGTGATGTCGGGGAGCTCCATCGTGCCTTCCACGGCGGAGTGGCTGGACAGGATCTGTTCCAGCAGCGTGGAGCCGGCACGGGGCATGCCGACGATGAAGATGGGGTCGGGCGCATCGCAGCCCAGGCCGGCGCGTTGCGCGAAGAACGCCGCGCTGTGCGCGCCGCGCAGCCGGCGCACGCGCGCACGGGTGTCGTCGGCGCTGTAGCCCAGCTGCGCGCTGCGCAGCGTGTTGCCGTCGCGGTAGTGCGCGAACGACGCCGCGTAGTCGCCGGCGTCCTCCAGGGCCTTGCCCAGCGCGAAGTCCAGATGCAGGCGGTCGTCCTCAGGAAGATCGGCGCGCGCGCGCTGCGCACGCATCAACGCCATGTCGTCATCGCTGAAGCGGAAGGTCTTCAGGTTGGCCAGGCTCCACCACACTTCGCCGAAGCCCGGCTGCAGCGAAAGCGCGCGGCGGTAGGCCTCGATCGCGCGTGCGGCGTGGCCGGCCGTCTTCAATGCATGGCCATAGCTCATCCAGATCCTGGCCTGCTGCGGGTACGAGGCCAGCACGCGCTCGTACAGCGCCAGCGCGGGTTCGTAGTCGCCGATGCGGCACAGCACCACCGCCTTGAGGTTCAGGTGCGCCGGATTGTCCGGCTCGTGCGCCAGCAGGTGGTCGATCTGCCGCAGGGCGTGCTCGGGCCGGTTGGCCCGGTGCAGCACCAGCGCGTAGTTCTGCCGGGCGGGCAGGAAGTCCGGCGCCAGTTCCACGCAGCGGGCGAGCAGGGATTCGGCGTCCTCGCCGCGCCCCACGCGCGCGGCGACTTCGGCCAGCATGCGGATGGCGGCCACGTCGGTGGGCACGCGCTTGAGGTGCGCGCGCAGCAGGGCTTCCGCCTCGGGAATGCGGTTGTCGGCCAGGGCGGCGGCGGCCTGCATCAGTCCGGGATCGCGCGTGGCGTGGCGGGTGTGTTCCAGATAGGCCTTCGCCGCGCCGTCGCCATCCCCCATCGCGGACAGGTGGTCGCCGAGTTCGCGCCACGCCTGTGGCAGGTCCGGCTTCAGCGCCAGCGCACGGCGCAGGGCCGGTACCGCGTCGCCGCCGCGTCCGGCGCGGCCGAGCGTCAGGCCATGCTCCAGATGGGCCAGTGGCCACTGCGGGTGTTCGCGGACCAGGGGTTCCAGCACATCGAGTGCGTGCGACATCTGCCCGCGCACACGGTGCGAGGCGGCCAGCACCAGCCGTGCCATCGGATGCGGGCCGACCACGCGGATGATCTCGTTGGCCTGCTGTGCGGCCATCGCAGGATCGGTGGCCAGCAGGTGGCGCGCATGGTCCAGCGCGGTCTGCAGCGTGCCGCTCGGGCTGGCGACCGCGTTCATGCACCGTCTCCGTGCAGGAGGACGGTGATGCATCCGCAGTCGGCCATCGGTCGAGCCAATCGGGTATCCCGGTGTGGTGGTGTATCCCTCGCCTCCAATCTATAGGCGAACCGGGGGCGCTGGATAGAGCACGAACACGCTGGAAAGCGCGCCTTTTTGCTGCGCGAAAAGTAATTCGCCTTTCGCATGCGGCATCTGCACCGTGCGGGTGCGCGGTGTCCGGGATGGCGGCACATGATGGTGCGGCAGGGGGACTGTGCCGGCCCCCCGTCCACCGCTTAGGCTTGGCGCATGCCCGGCGGCAGCAAGGCCGGGCGACACCTCCCGACGGGAACGCCATGCCGGACACCGCCTCGCCCTTGCCCCTCGACCGCGCCCGGGCGTTGCCCGCCCGCTACTACGCCGGCGAGGCCATGCTCGCGATGGAGCAGGGCGCGGTCTTCCACCGCAGCTGGCAACTGGTGGCGCACCAGGGGCAACTGGCCGAACCGGGCGACCATATCGTCGAATACGTCGCCGGCGTGCCCGTGCTGGTGGTGCGCGGCCAGGATGGCGTGCTGCGCGCCTTCCCCAACGTATGCCGCCATCGCGCGGGCCCGCTCGCGCTGTGCAACGGCAAGGGCGCCCGCGCACTGCACTGCAAGTACCACGGCTGGACCTACACCCTGGAAGGCCAGCTGCGCAGTGCGCCGGAGATGCAGGGCGCGGCGGACTTCGACATGGCCGACATCCGCCTGCCGCCGCTGCGCGTGCACGCATGGCAGGGGCTGGTGTTCGTCGCCGTGCACGAAGATGCGCCGCCGTTCGAGGCGGTATATGGCGGCATCGCCGAGCGCATCGCGCCCATCGACCTGGCCGCGATGCGCTTCCACCGCCGCGACCGCTACGACATCGCGTGCAACTGGAAGGTCTACGTGGACAACTTCCTGGAGGGCTACCACCTGCCGCACGTGCACCCCGGGCTGTCGAAGGTGCTCGATTACCGCGCGTACGACACCCAGCTGTTCCCCTGGCATTCGCTGCAGCACTCGCCGCTGCGCAACAGCGGCGACATCTACGGCGATGGCGATGCCTTCTACTATTTCGTCTATCCCAACGTGATGCTCAACATCATGCCGGGCCGGCTGCAGACCAACCGCATCCTGCCGCTGGGGCCGGACCGCTGCCGGGTGGAGTTCGACTACTACTACGCGCAAGACGACGCGGCCCTGGCCCGCATCGCCAACGACCAGGCCTTCAGCGACGAAGTGCAGGACGAGGACATCCGCATCTGCGAGGCGGTGCAGCGCGGCCTGGCCTCCGGCTTCTACCAGGCAGGCCGGCTGTGCCCGAAGCGCGAAAGCGGCGTCTGGCACTTCCACAACCTGTTGAGGGCGGCCTATGGCGATGCGTGACCGGGTCCTGCCCGCACTGCTGCTGGCCGCCGTCGCACTGCCGGCCGCGGCCCAGGATCTGCTGATCCGGGCAGGCCACGTCCTGGACGTGGAAACGGGCCGGATGCTGGCCGCGCACGACATCCTGGTGCGCGAGGGACGGATCGTTTCCATTACCCCGCCCGCCGAAGCCGCCGGTCCCGGCCTGCGGACGCTGGACTGGTCGGCGCTGATCGTCGTGCCCGGCCTGATGGACATGCACACGCACCTGGCCGACGAGGGACCGTACGGCGATCCAGCGACACCGCTGAGGAGCAACGCCGCGCGCGATGCCCTTATCGGTGCGCGCAATGCGCGGGCCACCCTGCAGGCCGGCTTCACCACCGTGCGCGATGTCGGGGTCTACCGCGGCTTCGCCGACGTGCAGCTGCGCGATGCGATCAACGCCGGGCGGGTGCCCGGGCCGCGCATGTTCGTCGCCGGTGCCTACGTCACCGTCACCGGCGGTGGCGGCGAGATCACCGGATTGCCTGCGGGGACCGAGGTGCCGGACACCTTCCGTCGCGGCATCGCGGACAACGAGGCCGAGGTCCGCCGGCGCGTGGACGAGATCCTGGACAACGGCGCCGATTTCATCAAGCTGATCGCCACCGGCGCCGTGCTCGCCGACGGCACCGAGCCGGGGCAGTCCGAGTACACCGAGGCCGAGATCCGCGCGGCGGTCGAACAGGCCGAGGCTCGCGGCAGCTTCGTCGCCGCGCATGCGCACGGGGCCGAAGGCATCAAGCGTGCCGTGCGTGCCGGTGCGCGCTCGATCGAGCACGGCTCGTTGATGGACGACGAGGCGATCGCGCTGATGAAGCGGCACGGCACCTGGCTGGTCGCCGACATCTACAACGGCGACTACATCGACAGCGTCGGCCGGCGCGATGGCTGGTCCGCCGAGAGCCTGCGCAAGAACCTGGACACGACCGATGCGCAGCGCGAGGGCTTCCGCAAGGCCGTCGCCGCCGGCGTCGACATCGCCTACGGCACCGACAGCGGCGTCTACCCGCATGGCGACAACGCGCGCCAGTTCGCCTACATGGTCCGCCACGGCATGACGCCGCTGCAGGCCATCCGCGCGGCGACGCTGGAGTCGGCGCGCCTGCTGCGCAGGGAAAAGGAGCTGGGCTCCATCGCACCGGGCAAGGCCGCCGATCTGGTCGCCCTGGCCTGCGACCCACTGGCCGACATCGCCTGCCTGCAGCAGATCCGCGGCGTGCTGAAGGCCGGCGTGCCGGTCGCGCGGGACTGATCCGGCATGCCGCCGCGCGACGGCAGGAAGATCGGCTTCTGGACCTGCACCGCGCTGGTGGTGGGCAACACCATCGGCATGGGCATCTTCGTGCTGCCGGCATCGCTGGCGCCGCTGGGCTACAACGCGCTGCTGGGCTGGGGCATCACCGTACTCGGTTGCCTCGCGCTGGCGCGCGTGCTGGCGCGGCTGGCGCGCCTGCTGCCGCAGGCCGACGGACCGTATGGCTACGTGCAGGCGACGCTGGGTGGCCTGCCGGCCTACGCGGTGCTGTGGTCGTACTGGGTATCGAACTGGATCACGCTCGCCGCGCTCGCCACCGGCGTGGTCGGCTACGCGGCGGCGATCTTCCCGGCGCTGGCGCGCGTGCCGGCCGCCGTGCTGAGCCTGTGCACGCTGTGGCTGTTCGTGGGCATCAACCTGTTCGGGGTGCGCAGCGGCGGCCGCGTCCAGGTGGCGACCACGGTGATGAAACTGCTGCCGATGCTGGCCGTGGCCGTTCTGGGCGCATGGACGCTGGTGGACTCGCCGGCATCGTTCGGCGCGCATCCGCCTGCCAGGCCGGTCAGCCTGGGCGATGCGATGGCGGCATCCACGCTGGCGTTGTTCGCGATGCTGGGCATCGAGTCGGCGACCATCCCCGCCGCGAAGGTCGAGGACCCCGGGCGCACCATACCCCGCGCCACGCTGATCGGGACCTTCATCACCGCCGCCATCTACCTGGTGGTGTCCGCCGTGCCGTTGCTGTTGCTGCCACACGCGGAACTGGCCGGGTCCAGCGCGCCGTTCGCGCTGGTGATGGAGCGTTTCGCCGGCGAAGGAACCGGGCGCTGGATCGCGTTGTTCGTCCTTGTCAGCGGCCTGGGCGCATTGAATGGCTGGACGCTGCTGAGCGGCGAGATGATGCGCACCATGGCCGACAACGGCACGATGCCGAAGGTGTTCGCACGGGCCAATCGATTCGGCGCGCCCACCGGCGCCCTGGTGCTGACGGCCCTGCTGGCCAGTGCCATGGTGTTGATGAACTACAGCGAGTCCGCGGTGGCGGGCTTCACCTTCCTCAGCACGGTGGTGACGGCCGCCAACCTGCCGCTGTACCTGGGCTGCTCGCTCGCCCTCGGCGTGCTGTGGTGGCGCGGCCGGCGCGACACCGGGCGCGACCTGCTGGTGGCGGCCGTGCTGGGCGCGGCCTATACGGTGTTCGCCTTCATCGGCATGGGCGCGCAGCCGTTCTGGCTGGCGCTGGCGCTGATGGCCGCCGGCCTGCCGTCGTACTTCCTGCTGCGCCGTCGCCACGGCCGGGTCGTGCAGGATGCGTGACCCGCGCTACGACATCCTGTTCGAGCCGGTGCGCATCGGGCCGGTGACGACGAAGAACCGCTTCTTCCAGGTGCCGCACTGCAACGGCATGGGCCATGCGATGCCGCTGGCGCACGCGGCCATGCGCGAGGTGAAGGCCGAGGGCGGTTGGGGCGTGATCGCGACGGAGGAGTGCGAGATCCACCCCAGCAGCGACCTCACGCCGTACGTCGAGGCGCGCCTGTGGGACGACCGCGACATCCCCGCGCTCGCGCTGATGTGCGAGAAGGTGCACGCGCACGGCGCGCTGGCGGCGCTGGAGCTGTCGCACAACGGGCCGACGGCCTCCAACCTGTATTCACGCGAAGTGCTGCTGGCGCCGTCGCACCAGCCGTCCAAGTACGGCTATCCCTCGCAGGCGCGCGCGATGGACCTGCACGACATCGCCGAGTACCGCCGCTGGCACCGCGAAGCCGCGGTGCGCGGCATGCAGGCGGGCATGGACATCATCTATGTCTACGCCGCGCACGACCTGTCGCTGCCCATGCACTTCCTGCAGAGGCGCCGCAACCAGCGCAGCGACGCCTACGGCGGCAGCCTCGAGAACCGCGTGCGCCTGTTGCGCGAGGTGCTGCAGGACACGCGCGAGGCGGTCGGCCATCGCTGCGCCGTGGCGCTGCGCTTCGCCACGGAGGAACTGCTGGGGCCGGGTGGCGTGGAGCGGGCCGAAGCGCAGGACATCGTCGGCATGCTGGCCGAGCTGCCCGACCTGTGGGACGTCAACCTCGCCGCCTGGTACAACGATTCGGTGCCCTCGCGCTTCGCCCGCGAAGGCGCCCAGGAACCCTTCATCGATTTCGTCCGCAGGGCGACCACCAAGCCGGTGGTCGGCGTGGGCCGTTTCACCTCGCCCGACACCATGGTCTCGCAGATCCGCCGCGGCGTGATCGACCTGATAGGCGCCGCGCGGCCGTCCATCGCCGACCCGTACCTGCCGCGCAAGATCGAGGAAGGCCGGGTCGACGACATCCGCGAATGCATCGGCTGCAATATCTGCGTCTCCGGCGACATGACGATCTCGCCGATCCGCTGCACGCAGAACCCGAGCATGGGCGAGGAATGGCGCAAGGGCTGGCATCCGGAGCGGATCGCGCCCAAGGCAAGCGACGCCCGCGTGCTGGTGGTCGGTGGCGGGCCGGCCGGCCTGGAAGCGGCGCGCGCACTGGGCCAGCGCGGCTACGAAGTCCACCTGGCCGAAGCCCGGCGCGAACTGGGCGGGCGGGTGACGCGCGAGGCGCGCCTGCCGGGGCTGGCCGAATGGGCACGCGTGCGCGACTGGCGGCTCGGACAGATCGGCAAGCTGGCCAACGTCAGCACCTACCTCGACTCCGCGCTCACGGCGCAGGACGTGCTCGATTTCGGCGCCGACCATGTGGTCGTCGCCACCGGCTGCCATTGGCGGCGGGACGGCTTCGGGCGCAGCCATGGGCTGGGCATCGCCGACTTCGCCGACAACCCGCGGGTGTTCACCCCGGACGACCTGATGGACGGGCGCTGGCCCGAGGGCCGCGTGGTGGTCTACGACGACGACTACTTCTATACCGCCAGCGTCGCCGCCGAGGCGCTGCGCCTGCGCGGGTGCGAGGTCACCTGGCTTACGCCGGACGACACCGTGGCCTCGTGGAGCGCGAACACCCTGGATTACCGCCACATCCAGTGGCGGATGGCCGAGTTCGGGGTGACGCAGTGCGTCTCGCACATGATCGCCGGCTACACGGGCAGCGCGCTCGCGCTGGAGCAGGTGTGGAGCGGCGCGGCTTCGTCGCTGGCGTGCGACGCGGTCGTGGTGGTCACGGCCCGCCTGCCCGACGATGCGCTCTTCCAGGCGTTGAAGGCACGCGAGGCGGAATGGGCGGATGCGGGCATCCGCAGCGTGTCCTGCATCGGCGATGCGCTGGCGCCGGGGCTGATCGCGCACGCGGTATATGCCGGCCACCGGTACGCGCAGGAACTGGATGCCCCGAAGCACGACGGGGTGCCGTTCAAGCGCCACTTCCATCACGACACGCCGATGGCATGATGCTCAGGCCAGGGCGCGGTAACGGAAGTCGCTGAACTCCACCGCGCCCGGGCCGGCGCTGTACAACGCCACCCGCAGGCTGAGGAAGCCGCCGAACACGTTGTGGTGCAGGCCGGAGACTTCCATCCGCGTGTCCAGGCGCTTCCAGGTGCGGCCCCCGTCGTGCGAGTGGTGCCAGGTCACCACGTGGTGGTCATAGGTCAGGCGGATACGCACGCGCCGGGTCGGCAGGGCTTGTCGCGCCCACGCCTGCTCCTCCGCGTACTGGAACACGCGCAGTCCATCCGCCGCGAAGCCCAGGCCGACGAAAGCCTTCGGGCTGTAGAACAGCAGCAGGCCGCCTTCGCCGCCCTCGACCAGGGTCAGCGTGACCTCGGCCTGGTAGGCGCGGTCGCCGACGATGCAGGCCAGGGGGCTGGCATCGGCAGGTGAACGGCCTGCGCCGGCCAGGCGGAGGGACTTGGCGCCATAGCGCACCCGTCGCATCTCGTCCGGTCGCGGCGCGTGGAAGGCCCACTGCGTGCCGAGGCGGTCGCTGGAGAAATCGTCCGACAGCGCGGCGCCCGCGCTCCCCGCCCTGCCGCCGCGCGGCACCGGCAACGGCGCCGACAGATCGCCGCCGCGCGCACGGAACCAGCCATCGTCCGTCCATTCGATCGGCTCCAGCAGCGTCTGCCGGCCGAGCGTGCGATAGCCGTTCTCGTAGCCGTGGTAGACCATCCAGCTGTCGCCGGCCGGCCCCTCGACCAGGGTCGCGTGGCCGCGCGACCACCAGGGCTCGGCATCGCTCAGCGTGCGCACCAGCGGATTGTGCGGGCAGTGCTCCCATGGCCCGTGGATCGAGCGCGAGCGCGCGGCGATCACCATGTGGCCGGTGACGGGGCCGGCGGTACCGCCGACGGCGGTGACCAGGTAGAACCAGTCGCCGCGCCGCGTCAGCTTGGGCCCTTCGGGCGCGAAGTTCTCGGTGATCCATGCATCCGGATAGCGCCAGGGCCTGTAGGCGTTTTCGAGCGCGCCATCGGTCGCCAGGCCGTCATCGGTCAGGCGCACCTTGCGGATGCCGTTGACGAACAGGTAGCGCCGGCCGTCCTCGCCGACCGCATGGCCGGGGTCGATGCAGCCATCGATGTGCAGGTCCACCGGCGCGCTCCACGGTCCGCGGATGTCATCGGCCCAGATCGCGTGGATCTTCCACGCCTGGTCCTTCGCCAGCGCCGGCAGATAGATGAAATAGCGGTCGCCGTGCTTGCAGAGGTCGGGCGCCCACACCGTGCCCACGTGCGTGCGCAGCGCGGGGCCGAGCGGCGTCCAGGCCAGCAGGTCGGTCGAATGCCAAATCACCAGGCCGGGGTAGGCATCGAACGACGAGAACGTCATGTAGTAGTCGTCGCCGTCCTTGAGGATCGTGGGGTCGGGGCGATCGCCGGCGACGATGGGGTTGAGATAGGTGCCCTCGCCGAGGTCGGCCTTGCGCTGGCCCTCGACGCCGGTGGCGTGCGCCGGCAGCCCGGGCGCACACGGCGTGGACGCGACGGCGCGCGAGGACAGCGGCCAGCTGGCCAGGCCGGCGAGTCCGGCCTTGAACAGTGCGCGGCGCGAGGTGCCTGGCATGCGGACTCCGTGATCGCGCGGTCAGCGACGGACGGCGTAGAGGCCGAACGTATTGCCGATGAAGCCGCCCGCGGTCTCTACGCTCAGCAGGCTGGCATCCAGGCCGGTGGCGACGGTCTTCCAATCGCCGGCCGTCAGCGCGTACGACGCCTCCAGGCGCGGACCGTCGACGCGGAAGCGCAGCGACACCGGGCCGTGGCCTTCATCCAGCGGAATGCGCGCCAGGCGATCGCCTTCCTTCGCCCCCTCGCGGCCGCTGCGCCGGTACAGCGACACCGCCAGCCCGCGCGCATCGCGTTCGACGCCCAGCACGTAGTGGCCGTATTCGTTCTGCAGCAGCACCAGTCCCGCCAGTTCGCCGGTGGCGGGCTCGAACGATGCGAGCGTGGTTTCCAGCGTGGCCGCGTGGTGCTGCAGCCGATGGGCGATGTAGGCCGGCTGGCCCGGCGCCGTACCGAAGGCGCCCAGCGGCATCGCGCCCGGGGTGATGGTCAGGCCGTTGCTGCCGGTGGCGTACCAGCGGCGCTGCGGCGGATGCAGTGTCATCCACGCCGGCGGCAGCGTGGGCGCGTCGAACCGCTCGGTCCACGTCATCGGTCCACTGGTCGGCAGCGGTTGCGGATTGCGCGGCAGGTCCGGACGCTTGGCGACCATCGGCACGCGTTCGCCGCGCGGCAGGATCACCGGCCAGCCGTCCTTCCAGGTGACCGGCAGCAGGAAGGTCTCGCGGCCCAGGTTGTACTGGTTGCCGCGGTACGGGCGGGTGGCCAGGAACACCGCCCACCACGTGCCGTCCTTGAGCTCCACGAACTGCGCATGGCCGGTGGAAGTAACGGGGTCGGTGCGCTTCGGGTCGAGGTCGCGCTGGGTCAACGCGGGGTTCGACGGGGACGGCTGGTAGGGGCCGGCGAGCGCGCGGCTTCGCCACACCATCTGCGCATGCTGTTCGCCGGTGCCGCCCTCGGCGGCGGTCAGGTAGTACCAGCCGTCGTGCTTGAAGATGTGGGGGCCTTCGACGTGTTCGGGATTCGTCGCCGGATCGGCGCCGCCATCCACCAGCAGGATGCGCGGGCCGACGCGTTCGCGCGTGCCGAAGTCGAAGCGCTGCAACCAGATGGCGCGATGGCCATCGTAGCGGCGCTGTCCGTCCGGCACGTCGTTGTGCACCACCCACGCGCTGCCGTCGTCGTCGAAGAACAGCGACGGGTCGATGCCGCTGATGCCCAGCCAGATCGGGTCCGACCACGGGCCCGCGGGATGGCTGGCCGTCACCACGAAGTTGCCACGGTCGCAGTAGAAGCAGGTGTTGGCGATGTAGAAGGTGCCATCGTGGTGGGCGAGGGTGGCGGCGAACAGGCCGCGGGTCAGTTCTTCCTTCTCGCCGTAGTTGATCTGCGAGGGACGATGGATCGCGTTGCCGACCTGATTCCATGACACCAGATCGGTGCTGTGGAAGACCGGCAGGCCGGGGAAGTAGCCGAACGTGGAGGTCACCAGGTAGAAGTCGTCGCCGACGCGGATCGCGGACGGGTCTGGGTAGAAGCCCGCCACGACCGGATTGCGGTACTCATCCGCGCCCACCGGCGGGCCGCCATCGTCGCCGTGGTAGCGCACTTCGCTGAAGACCGCATCGCCGGCCCATGCGGGGCCGGTCATCAACCACGCCGCCAGTATCCACGCGCAGTGCTTCAGCATCCGGTCTTCCTCTAGTAGGGGGCGGTCGCGATCCGCCGGGTCCACAGCGCGTGCAGGCCGCGCGCGGACAGGTCTTCGGGATGGCGCTGCACGCCGACGCCCAGGGTCGTCAGTGCGTGCGCGTAGGAGGCCAGCAAACGGTCGTTGCCGATCAGGTGCACCTGCGCCGGGCGCGGTGCATGCGAGAGCAGACCCGATGCCCGCAGTTCGTGGCCGATCAGCAGGCCGGAGAGATACGAGGGCAATGCCGCTTCGGCGAACTGCTGGAACAGGCCCGTGGTGCGCACGCCGAACAGGTGATGGAGCAGGCCGCCGGCATCGGCGCTGCGCTTCAGGCCGGCGTCGAAGGCGTAGCCATCGAAGCGCACGTCGCCGCCCGGCATCAGCCGGCCGAGGATGCTGTGCTGGCGCAGCAGCGCGAACAGCTCGCCGGTCATCGCGGTGGCGATGCGGTGCACCTGCCCATCGCGCACCGTGACCCACTTGCTGTGGGTGCCCGGCAGGCAGACCACATGCGCCCCGCCGGGCAGGGCATCGAGCAGCGCCGCCAGCTGCGTTTCTTCGCCGCGCATCACGTCGGGCACGCTGTCCGAGGCGATGTCGCGCAGGCCCGGTACCAGCCAGAGTGCGCGGCCATCGAAGCCCGGCGGCTGGAAGCGCTGCATGCCCAGGGCCAGCGCATGGTTGCCGGCCGGGCAGGACAGGTAGGGCATCTCGTGCCATCCGCCGCGTCCGCCCACCATGCCGCACAGCAGGATGTCGGTATCGTCCCAGCCGGCGATTTCCTGCGCGAGCACATCGCCGAAGCGGCCCGCGCACGCCAGCACGCCCTGGTCGCTGCGGCGGCGCTCCCGCACCTGGCCGTCGTCGGCCATCCGGTACAGGCGCAGGCTGCTGGTACCCCAGTCGACGGCGATCATGGCAGGCGTACCCGGTCCGTGGCGCGCGCCAGTGCGCGCCCGGTGCGATACGCGAACACACCGCCCGACATCGGCGCGGCGGCCAGCGAGCCCGCGTCCAGCCCGACCCGCGCGCTGGTGATGTACAGCGTGTCCTCGCGCAGGATGCAGCACGAAGGTTGCGGCGACGGTACCTTCACGATGCGTTCGATGCGGCCATCCGGCAGGTAGCGCACGACGCGCCCGGCGCCCCATTGCGCATTCCAGACGGCGCCTTCGTCATCGACGATAGAACCGTCCGGCTCCGCGCCGGGCAGATCGAGGTCGACGAAGGTGGCGATGTCCGACACCGTCGCGGTCGCCGCGTCGTAGCGGCAATGCAGGATGCGCGGCGTCACCGAGTCGCAGAAATACAGGCGCGTGCCGGTGGCGTCGAAGCAGATCGAGTTCGGGATGGCGGCGCGCGGAAGCGCGAGTTCGCGCAGGCCATGCGCCGCGGTGTACTGGTGGAAGCGGCCCGCCGGACGCCGGTCGGCGTGTTCGCTCTTGGTGCCGAACACGAAGCCGCCGTGGCGATCCGCGCGGCCGTCGTTGACACGGGTCATCGCGTCGCCGGCCTCCACGTCGGCCAGCTTTTGCAGCGCCAGTCCGCGCGCGGACAGCTGCGCCTCCACATCGCTGGCGTACAGCCCCTTCGCCAGGCCCAGCAGCAGGCGCCCGTCCTGGCCCAGCGCGAGGCAGCCCAGCGGGGCGGGCAGCGACCAGGTGTGCGTGTGGCCGCTGTCGGGGTCGTGCCGCCACAGCTCGGCGGCCAGGATGTCGGTCCAGTACAGCACGCGCCGGCGGTCGCACCACAGGATGCCTTCGCCCAGCGCGCAGCGGCTGTCGACGGCCAGGGTCGCCAGCGCCGCGGTCATGGCATCACCACTCGGCCACGCTGCCATCGGCATGCCGCCACACGGGGTTGCGCCAGCGCGGCGGCTGCCGGTGCGCTTCCAGCAAACGGTCCTCGTCGATCTCCACGCCCAGTCCGGGTTTGGGCAGTGCGGCGATGCTGCCGGTGCCGTCGCAGCGGAAATCCTCCTTGTTGAGCACGTAGTCCAGCAGGTCCGCGCCGGTGTTGTAGTGGATGCCGATGCTCTGTTCCTGCAGCATCGCGTTGTGCGACACGAAGTCCACCTGCAGGCACGCGGCCAGCGCGACCGGCCCCAGCGGGCAGTGCGGCGCCAGCGCCACGTCGTGCGCCTCGGCCATCGCCGCGATCTTCACGCACTCGGTGATGCCGCCGGCATGCGACAAGTCGGGCTGCAGGATCGCCAGGCCGCCTGCCGCCAGCACCGGCTTGAACTCGGCGCGCGAATACATGCGTTCGCCGGCGGCCAGCGGGATCGAGGTCGCATCGGACAGCGGGCGGTAGTACTCCCACTGCTCGGGCAGCACCGGCTCTTCGACGAACAGCGGCTTGAACGGCGCCAGTTCGCGCAGCAGCACGCGCGCCATCGGCGCGCTGACGCGGCCGTGGAAGTCGATGCCGAAGTCGACGCGGTCGCCCATCGCGTCGCGGATGGCGGCGACCTTGGCCACCGCCGCGTCGATCGCGCGCGGGCTGTCGATCAGCTTCAGTTCCTCGGTGCCGTTGAACTTGAACGTATCGAAGCCCTGGGCCTGGTAGCGCTGCATCTGCGCGACGATGTCGGCCGGACGGTCACCGCCGACCCAGCGATAGGTCTTCATGCGCTCGCGCACGCGGCCGCCGAGCAACTGGTAGACGGGCACCCCCAGCGCCTTGCCCTTGATGTCCCACAGCGCCTGGTCGATGCCGGCGATCGCGCTCATCAGGATGGCGCCACCCCGGTAGAAGCCGCCGCGATACAGCACCTGCCACAGGTCGTTGATGCGCGCCGGGTCTTGGCCGACCAGGTAGTCCGCCAGTTCGTGCACCGCCGCCTCCACGGTGCTGGCGCGGCCTTCGATGACCGGCTCGCCCCAGCCGGTCACGCCCTCGTCGGTCTCCACCTTGAGGAAGAGCCAGCGCGGTGCGGCGTGGAAGGTGCTGACGCGGACGATCTTCATGCAGCGTGGTCCAGGTAGGCCTGGCGGAAGCGCCGCGCGTGCTGGCGCGTGCGCTCGACCGGCTGGCCAGGCGTGTAAAGTTCGCCGCCGATGCCGGCGCCCTGGCAGCCGGCCGAGAGGTAGCCGGAGAGGGTGTCGGGCGTGACGCCGCCGACGGCGAAGAGGGGAACCGGCGGCAGCACGCTGCGCAGGGCGCGCACCATGGCCGGTCCGTAGACGGATGCAGGGAACAGCTTGAGCATCTGCGCGCCGGCATCGAGCGCGTCGAAGGCCTCGCTTGCCGTCGCGACACCGGCGGCGACCTGCAGGCCGCGTTCGACGGCGTGCCGGATCACCGGCGGGCGCGTGTTCGGGGTGACCATCAGGCGTCCGCCGGCGGCGACCAGCGCGTCCACGTCCGCCGTCGTCAGCACGGTGCCGGCGCCGATCATCGCCCGTCCGCCGAACGCGTCCGCGGCGATGCGCACGCTGCGCGCCCAGTCCGGCGAATTGGCCGGGATCTCGATCGCGTCGTAGCCTTCCTCCACCAGCGCAGCCACGTGCGCGGGCACGTCGTCCGGCGTGATGCCGCGCAGGATCGCGATCAGCGGCAGGGAGAAGGGAAGGGCGGGCGCGTCCATGCGGATCAGTCGTGGTAGACCTGCGAGCGGCCACCGTCGATGGTGATGTCGGTGGCGTTGATGAAGCGGGCTTCGTCGCTGGCGAGGAACAGCGCGGTGTAGGCGACTTCCTCGGGCGTCCCGATGCGTTTGGGCGGCAACAGCTCGGTCTGGCGCTCGCGCGTTCCCGGCTCGCGCGCGAACCAGGCTTCGACGCGGGGCACCAGGATCAGGCCAGGCGAGATCGAGTTCACCCGGATGCCGCGTGCGGCGTATTCGATGCCCAGCGCGCGGGTGAGCCCCACCAGCCCATGCTTGGCCACCGGATACGGGAAGCAGCCGGCGATGATCCTGTGCCCGTGCACCGAGGCGATGTTGACGATGCTGCCCGCGCCCTGCGCCTGCATCGCCGGCAGCACGGCACGGCAGAGGTGCCAGGCGCCCTTGAGGTTGAGCGCCAGGCAGCGCTCCCAGTCCTCGTCGGACAGGGTGAGCGGATCGGAGAACACATCGGCGCCGGCATTGTTGACGAGCGCATCGATGCGGCCGTGCGCGGCCAGCACCGCCTGCACGGCGGCGTCCACCGCGCCGGCATCGGTGATGTCGGCGATGCGGTGCTGCACGCCGTCGTCGGCGATGGGGGCGGCCTGCTTGTCCAAGCCGACCACCGTGGCGCCCTCACGTGCGAACAGCCGGGCCGTGGCCGCGCCGATGCCGCTGGCGGCACCGGTGACCAGCGCGACCTTGCCGGACAGGCGGCCGCTCACGGGAGCCGGATTCCGTCTGGCGTGGGCGCGACGATGGCGCCGGCACGCGAGGTGCCGTCGGACTGCGGTGTCGCCATGGGGCCCTCCTCCCGGCGGTGATCGGATGCGGGGTTTCCCCGTGGCGGACCGGTGCCGGCCGTCCTGGGGCCTCCCCTCGCGGATGGTCCGGCATCGCCGCCGACCCGCATTTGAAGCGTGGCATAGCCTCGCGTGGGCATCTATGTACGACAAATGAAATTTTTGTCATAGGCTATTCCACGCACGAATAGCTCGTGTCCCGGAGGCGACCATGGTCCACCCCACCACCGGCTGGTTCGGCGCCACGCGCCTGAAGACCCGCCACCTGTCCCTGTTGCTGCATCTGTACGAACAGCGCTCGGTCCTGCGCGCGGCCGAGGCCGCCAACATGACCCAGCCGGCCGCGTCCAAGCTGCTGGCGGAGATGGAGCACCTGCTCGGCGTGCCCCTGTTCGAGCGCCACGCCCGTGGCGTGGAGCCCACCTGGTACGGGCAGGTCCTGATCCGGCGCGCCCGCTCCGCGCTGTCGGAGATCGGCCGCGCCCACGACGAGATCGCCGCGTTGCGCAGCGGACGCATGGGCCAGGCCGCCATCGGTACCGTGGTGAATCCGGGGACCACGCTGGTGCCGCAGGCGGTGGCGGCGGTGAAGCGCGATTTCCCCGACATCCTGATCAAGGTCGAGATGGACTACAGCCGTCCCCTGGTGGCCAAACTGCTGGATGGCCAGCTGGACATCGTGGTCGGCCGCATCATGGGCCCGGAAGGCGCGGGCGAGCTGGATTTCGAGCCGCTGGCCGACGAGCCGCATGCGGTCATCGTGCGCGCGGGCCATCCGCTGACCCGGCGCCCGCGCATCACCCACGCCGACCTGTCCGACTACGGATGGATCATGCCGCCGGCCGCCAGCGTGCTGCGTTCGCGCCTGGACGCGGTGTTCCTCGAGCACGGCCAGCCGCCGCCGCAGAACATCGTGGAAACCGCGTCGCTGCCGGTGATCATCCACCTGCTGCGGCACAGCGACCTGCTGACCGCGCTGCCGGCCGAATCGGTCGGGCCGTACCTGCAGACCGGGCAGATGTGCGTGCTGCCGATCGAGCTGGGCGTGCGCATGGAGTTCTTCGGCATCATCCGCCGCCGCGACCAGTTGCTGTCGCCGGGCGCGGAACGCGTGCTCGAGGCGCTGCGGACCACCGCCCGGCGCCTCTACACCGGCCTGGAGTCCTCCCCGGCAGGCGCGGTGCCGCCTGCGGGTGATGGCGGCGCCTGAACATCCAGACCTATTCGGGTTCGATATAGCTTGCGATCAATATTTCATTGGTACGGCATGTCAGCGCCGCCTATGCTCCCGCCGCAGTCACAGGAAGGCGGTCCCAAGGCCGCCAGGTGATCGCCGGGCACCGGCCGCGAGGCTCCGGGTACCGGCACGCCCCACGGGAAAGACCGAAACACCGATGACCGCGGCCGGGGGGCGCAGTCGTCACCGCTTCATTCCGGCCAGGGTGCGCGAACACGTCCCGGCAGGACCACAACTCAATCGTTTGCCATGTGTCCTGGGAGGGAACATCCATGTCAACGCGTCAGCGCCGCATCGCGGCCGGCCACCGTGCGGGCCGTTCCGCCGGCCGCCACCTGCAACCCACCGTCCTCGCGCTCGGCATCGCACTGCTGCTGTCGGCGCCTGCGTTCGCGCAGGAAGCCACGACCGGGACGAAAGAAGGCGATGCGACCACCGAACTCGATGCGGTCGTGGTGACCGGCATCCGCGGTTCCGTCTACCGGGCGCAGGACATCAAGCGCGACGCCGACACGTTCGTCGACTCGGTCACCGCGCTGGATATCGGCGCCCTGCCCGACCGCAGCGTCACCGAGACGCTGTCGCGCATTCCCGGCGTGACCATCGACCGCTTCCTGACGGTCGGCGATCCGGAGCATTTCTCCGCCGAAGGCGGCGGCGTGCAGGTGCGCGGCCTCACCCAGGTGCGTTCCGAGTTGAACGGTCGCGACAGCTTTTCCGCCTCCGGCGGCCGCAGCCTTAGCTTCGCGGACGTGCCCGCCGAGCTGATGGCCGGCGTGGACGTGTACAAGAACCAGAAGGCCGACATGATCGAAGGCGGCCTGGGCGGCACCGTCGACCTGCGCACCTTCATGCCGTTCGACATCGACGGCAGCCGGTTCGGCATGTCGTTCAGCGCCAACCGCGGCGACTTCGCCGAACAGGTCAAGCCGGCCGGCTCGGTGCTCTTCAGCAACCGCTGGGACACCGACGCGGGCGAGTTCGGCATCCTGGTCAACCTGGCGCATTCCGAACTGGCCACCCGCACCGATGGCATGTTCGTGCGGCCGTTCTTCAACACCGCTAACTCCGACCTGGACAACGACGGCACCAACGAGAGCCTGTGGCTGCCCCGCGGCGCGGACTGGCGCACGCTGGAGTACGAGCGCGAGCGCCAGGGCGCGTACGTGGCGCTGCAATGGCGGCCGAACGACAACCTGGAGCTGTTCGCCACCGCCTTCCAGAGCAAGTACGACGAGCTCTGGTACGAAGACGCGATCTTCGTCTCCAACGATCCGCTGCAGGTGCGCGTGGATGCCAGCCAGCCGTACGAGCTGGACGGCGATGTCTTCGTCTCGGGCCGCCTGCGTTCGAACGGCGACATTCCGATGGGCACGGACATCCGCGCCTCGCACCGCAAGTCCGACACCACCGACTATTCGTTCGGCCTGAAGTGGTTCTTCAGCGACCGTACCGAGTTCTCCACCGACCTGCAGTACATCAAGGCCAATACCGAGGCGCTGGATTCCACCGTGTCGCTGGGCCTCAACGTGCCCTACATCGACATCGACCTGGGCCATGGCGTGCCGCGCATCGGCGTGGACAACCAGTTCACCACCAACCCCGCGAACTACTACTGGGGGTTCACGATGGACCACCAGGACGACAACACGGCCGATGAGATCGCCTGGCGCGCGGACCTGAAGCACCGCTTCGACAGCAGTTTCGTCGACTCGGTGAAGTTCGGCGTGCGCGTCACCGACCGCGATGCGCACAGCATCGACACCGGCTACGACTGGCAGCCGGTCTTCCAGCCGTGGATGCAGGGATGGGCATTGCCTGGCGGCGCGCTGCCGGGGCTGGACCTGAACGGCACGGTCAACTCCAGCCTGACCAACCTGATGACGTTCGACAATTTCTACCGGGGGGTGCCGCGACGCCCGGAGCGTTCTACTCGCCGGTGCTGGCCACCGCGCTCAACTTCCCCAACAGCTACCTGGACATCCACGGTGCGGCGACTCCGTACTACAGCTGCTGCTACGGCCAGATCACCCCGCGCAACCTGGCCGACCCGCAATGGGGCAACGTGCAGAACGAGCGCACCTACGCCGCCTACGCGATGCTGAACTTCGCGATGGACCAGGCGCGCATCGACGGCAACGTCGGCGTGCGCGTGGTGCGCACCGAGAACAGTGCGAAGGGCTACCTGGTGTATCCGAACAATGCGTTCGCGCCGTACCTGGGTACGGGCCAGTCGGAACCCATCTCCGCGGAGAACTCGTACACCGACGTGCTGCCCAGCGCGAACGTGAAGTGGGAGCCGGCGGACAACTGGATCGTCCGCTTCGCCGCGTCCAAGGCCATCGCGCGCCCCGCCTTCAGCGACATGCAGGCTTACCAGGTGCTCAGCGTGGCCGTCCGCGACGGCGTCAATCCGGAGCCGGGCGACCAACTGGGTCCGGAGGACCTGGAACTCACCGGCAGTTCCACGGACAACCCGTACCTGACGCCGATGAAGGCCAACCAGTTCGACCTGTCGCTGGAGTGGTACTTCGCACCGGAAAGCGGCGGCATGGCGTGGGTGAACTTCTTCTACAAGGACATCAAGGACTACTTCCGCCAACAGACCGAACTGCTCGCCTACCCGGGCATCGACGGCAACGAGTACGACTATCGCGTGTCGCGGCTGGTGAACGTCGGCAAGGCGAAGATCCAGGGCGCGGAAATCGGCTGGAACCAGTTCTTCGACTTCCTGCCCGCGCCGTTCGACGGGTTCGGCATGTCCGCCAACTACACCTACATCGACAGCTCCACGAAGATCCCGGCCTCTTCCAACGCGGTGCCCGTCGATACCGACGGATCGCTGTTCGACGACCTGCCGGCCGACGGCCTGTCGAAGAACTCCTACAACGTGGCGGCGTTCTACGAAAAGGGGCCGTGGCAGGTGCGCCTGGCCTACAACTGGCGCAGCGAATACCTGCTGTCGGTCGGCCCGAACGGCTACAACGGCGGCGACGGCGGCATCCCGTGGAAGCTGCCGGTGTACAGCGACAGCTTCGGCCAGCTGGATGGGTCGATCTTCTACAAGTTCTCGGACAACGTGCAGTTCGGTCTTGAGATGAACAACCTCAACAACGCCGAGCAGCGCACGCTGATGGACCAGAACGGCGCCGGCAAGCGCACCACGTCGTGGTACGTCAACGACCGCCGTTACGCCGCGACGCTCCGCTTCACGTTCTGATGCAGCCCGCGGAACGGCCGGTACTGCCGGCCGTTCCTTCGATGGACCGGCGCCTGCCCGCTGCGGCGCCCGAGGTGTGCTCCTGCCGGCGCACCGCTGTTCCCCGACAGGAGATTCCGTGCCCACGCTCCGCCTGACCCTTGCGCTGTTCGCTTTCCTGCTGGTGCCCGGCGCGGCGGCGAAGGACGACGTGGCCGGCTACCGCTGGCGCAATGTCGCCATCGGCGGCGGGGGCTTCGTCAGCGGCCTGGTGTTCCATCCGCACGAGAAGGGCCTGCTGTACGCGCGCACCGACATCGGCGGTGCGTACCGCTGGCAGCCGCGCGAGCAGCGCTGGCTGCCGCTGATGGACTGGATGGGTTACGCGGACAACGGGCGCTTCGGCGTGGAGAGCCTGGCGCTGGATCCGTCCGATCCTGACCGTCTCTACCTGGCCGTCGGCACGTATCTGCACGAGCGTGGACAGGAGGGCGCGATCCTGCGCTCCACGGATCGCGGGGCCACGTTCCAGCGGACGCCGCTGCCGTTCAAGTTCGGCGGCAACGAACAGGGGCGCGGCAACGGCGAACGGCTTGCCGTGGACCCGAACGATGGCCGCGTGCTGCTGTTCGGCACGCGTGCCGACGGCCTGTGGCGCAGCGACGACGCCGGGGCGACGTGGCGCGAAGCCACCGGGTTTCCCGCCATCGCCAAGGCGCGGTCGGCCTGGGCGATGGGCTGGCGCGAGCTGCGCCCGGTCGGCATCGCATTCGTGGTGTTCGATCCGGCCGACGGCGCGAAAGGCACACCGACAAGAACGGTCTACGCCGGCGTCTCGACGAACGAAACCAGCCTGTTCCGTTCGCGCGATGGCGGCGTGACCTGGCAGGCCGTGCCCGGCCAGCCGGTCGGCCTGCGGCCCAGCCACATGGTGCGCGACGCGCGCGGGCGCTGGCTGCTGAGCTACGGCGACGAGCCGGGCCCGAACAACATGGCCGATGGCGCCGTGTGGCGCTTCGACCCCGCGGGCGATCGCTGGGAAGACATCACGCCGGTGCGCCGCTCCAGGGCCGATGCCGGCTTCGGCTGGGGCGCGGTGGCGGTGGATGCGGCCAATCCCGACATCATCATCGCCAGCACGTTCCGCCGCTACCAGCCGCACGACGACCTCTATCGCAGCCTGGATGGCGGGCGCACGTGGACGGCGCTGTTCCCGCGTTCGCAGTTCGATCATTCCCCCGCGCCGTGGACCGCCGACGCCAAGCCGCACTGGATGGCCGACATCGAGATCGATCCGTTCGATCCCGACCGCATGCTGTTCGTGACGGGCTATGGCGTATGGGCGTCCTCCAATGCGCGCGCCTTCGACGGGGGCGCAGACCTGCAGTGGCGCTTCGAACAGGCCGGGTTCGAGGAAACCGTGCCGCTGGCGCTGGCCAGTCCGCCGCAGGGCGCGCACCTGGTGAGCGGCCTGGGCGATGTCGATGGCTTCGTCCACGACGATCTGGACGTTTCGCAGCCGCGCTTCGCCGGCGTCCGCTTCTCCAACACCGAGAGCCTGGCCTTCGCCGGCCGCGCGCCGCAGGTGATGGTGCGCACGGGGTACTTCCACAACCGGCCGGAGGGCGCGGTGCGCGGCGCATGGTCCAAGGACGGCGGGCGCACGTGGACGGCCTTCGCGAGCGAGCCGCCGGATGGCGAGGGAGCGGGACAGATCACGCTCGCGGCCGATGGCAAGCGTGCGATCTGGCACCCGCGCAACGGCGGGCACCATTGGATCACCGCCGACATGGGCGGGCGCTGGCAACAGGTGAAAGGCCTGCCGAAGACCGCGGTGGTGGAGGCCGACCGGGTCGATGAAGGCATCTATTACGGCTTCGATGCGATCAGCGGCAAGCTCTATGTCAGCGGAAACGGCGGGGTCGCCTTCGAGGAAGTGCGCGCGCCGGTGGGCGGGATAGGCGATTGGTATCGCGCCGAGATCCGGCCGCATCCGGAGAAGACGGGCGAGGCCTGGATCGCCGCCTCGTGGCGCGGCCTGCTGCATCTCGCGCCCGGCAGGCTGGAGCGCGTGCCCGGCGTGGACAATGTCATGTCCGTGGGCCTGGGCAGGCCGGCGAAGGACGGCGACGTGCCGGTGCTGTTCGTGTTCGGCGAAGTGCGCGGGCAGCGTGGCCTGTTCCGCTCGGACGACGCCGGGCGACGCTGGCGCCGCATCGACGATGACGCACTGCGATTCGGCGGCATCATCCGCCATGTGACGGGCGACCCCCGCCTGCATGGTCGCGTCTACTTCGGCACCGAAGGGCGCGGCATCTGGTACGGAGATCCACCATGATACGAGCGGTTCCGCTGTTGCTTGGCCTGTTGGCCGTCCCCGCCGCGCAGGCGGTCGAACTGCCGCGCATCTTCGCCGACGGCATGGTCGTGCAGCGCGACCAGCCGGTGCGCGTCTGGGGCGAGGCCGCGCCCGGCGCACGCGTGCGCGTGACCTTCGCCGGCCGCGAGGCCACGGCGCAGGCCGGTGCCGACGGACGCTGGTCGCTGGCGTTGCCCGCGCAGACCGCGGGCGGTCCGCATGTGATGCGGATCGACGACGGCACGCAGCCGCGCATACTGGACGACGTCCTGGTCGGCGACGTGTGGCTGGCCAGTGGCCAGTCGAACATGGAATGGCCCATCGCGCAGTCGGCGGACCCGCAGGTCGAAGCCGCGCGCGCGACCGACCCGCAGATCCGTCATTTCAAGATCCCCAAATCGTGGTCCGGCGAACCGCAGGCGCAGCTGGAGGGCGGCGAATGGGTGGCGTCGTCGCCGCAGGCGGCGCCGAAGTTTTCCGCCGTCGCGCATTTCTTCGCGCGCGAGCTGCGCAAGGTCACCGGCGTGCCGATCGGCATCATCGACAGCACCTGGGGCGGCAGCCGGATCGAAGCCTGGATGGATGCGCCCTCGCAGGGCGTGGATGCCACGGCATTGCGGGCGCAGGCCGAGCGACTGCGCGACGCCGACACGCGCGCGCTGCAGCAGACGCGCGCCAATCTGGCGCGCTGGACCTCGTGGCCGGCCGATGACACCGGCTGGGAGAAGCGTGACCTCGATACCCGCGACTGGGTGCCCATCGCGGTGCCTTCGTTGTGGGAAAAGACGGGCTGGAACGGTCTGGACGGCGTGGCCTGGTACCGCGCCACCTTCACGCTGAGCGCGGAGGAAGCCGCGGCCGGCGCGACGCTGGGGGTAGGGCGCATCGACGATTCCGACGTCACCTGGGTCAATGGCGTGCAGGTGGGCGAAACCCGCATGCAGTACAACCAGCCGCGTCGTTACCGCATACCCGCGTCGGCGCTGCGCGCCGGCGTGAACCAGGTGGCGGTGCGGGTGTCGGACTTCGGCGGCGGCGGCGGCATCCAGGGCGAGCCGGCCGAGGTGTTCGTGCAGCCGGCGGGTGGCGATGCGCGTGCGTTGGCCGGCTGGTCGTTCCGCCCGGCCAACGTGACCGTGGCGCTGGTCGACGACAAGAACCAGCACCCAACGCTGCTCTACAACCGGATGATCCATCCGCTGCAGCCGTATGCCATCCGCGGCGTGATCTGGTACCAGGGCGAATCGAACGCGAACACGGTGGCGGAGGCGCTCAAGTACCGCACGCAGTTCCCGACGCTGATCCAGCAATGGCGTCGCCAGTGGCAGGCGCCCGGGTTGCCGTTCCTGTGGGTGCAGCTGGCGAACTTCTCTTCCGGCGTCGACCAGGGCGATACGAGCCCGTGGGCGGTGCTGCGCGAATCGCAGTCGGCCACGCTGTCGTTGCCGGCCACGGCGCAGGTGGTGACCATCGACATCGGCAATCCGACCGACATCCATCCGCTCAACAAGCAGGATGTCGGCAAGCGGCTCGCGCTGGCGGCGCGGCATGTCGCGTACGGCGAATCGCTGGTCTACAGCGGGCCGGTCCATACGCAGGCGCAGTTCTCGGCCGGCGCCGCGACCCTCACCTTCGATGGGGGTGGCAGCGCGCTCGCCGTGCGCGGAGGCGGCACCCGCGTGCACGGCTTCGCGCTGGCAGGTGCCGATCGCGTCTTCCATCCGGCGGAAGCCTCGCTCGTCGATGGTCGGGTCGTCGTGCGCAGCGACGCAGTGAAGATGCCCGTGGCCGTGCGCTACGGCTGGTCCGACAACCCGGCCGACGCCAACCTGATCAACGCGGCGGGCTTGCCCGCTTCGCCTTTCCGTACCGATGCGTGGTGACCCCCGGATGCCCTCGATGATGCCCCGTCGCCTGTTGCTGCTGTCGCTCGTCGCGCTGCTCGGCCTGGCCGCCTGCCAACCCGCCGAAAGAGGCGACGCGCCGGCCACGGCGAAGGGCGACGGCGCGGCCGATGCCTCCGGCGCCAGGCCTATCCCGCAGATCGTCAGCAAGGACGGCCGCCATGCATTGATGGTGGATGGCGCGCCGTTCCTCATCCTCGGCGCGCAGGTGAACAACTCCAGCAACTGGCCGCAGGCCCTGGACGAGGTCTGGCCCGCCATCGACGTGGTCAAGCCGAACACGGTGATGGTGCCGGTGGCCTGGGAGCAGGTCGAAGCAAAGGAGGGCACGTTCGATTTCTCCTTCGTCGATGTGCTGCTGAAGCAGGCGCGCGAGAAGGACGTGCGCCTGATCCTGCTGTGGTTCGCCACCTGGAAGAACAACAGCCCGAACTACGCGCCGGACTGGGTCAAGCTGGACAACACCCGCTTCCCGCGCGTCGTGACCGCCGACGGCCGCACGCTCAATTCGCTGTCGCCGCACGCACAGGCCACGCTGGACGCCGACCGCAAGGCGTTCGTCGCCCTGATGACGCACCTCAAGGCCGCCGACCCGCAGCGCACCGTCATCATGGTGCAGCCGCAGAACGAACCCGGCACCTACGGCAGCGTGCGCGACTTCTCGCCGCTGGCGCAGAAGGTATTCGAAGGACCGGTGCCGGACGCCCTGCTGAAGAAGCTCGGCAAGTCGCCGGGCACATGGCGCGAGGTGTTCGGCGCCGACGCGGACGAGTATTTCCACGCCTGGCATATCGCCCACTACATCGACCAGGTGGCCGAAGCGGGCAAGGCGGTCTATCCGCTGCCGATGTACGTCAATGCCGCGCTGCGCGGGCCGTTCAATCCCGGCCAGCCCGGGCAGTACGCCAGCGGTGGACCGACCGACAACGTGCTGGACGTGTACAAGGCCGCCGCGCCGCATATCGACCTGCTGGCGCCGGACATCTACATGCCGGAGTACACGCACTACACCACGGTGCTGGACCGCTACGCGCGCCCCGACAATCCGCTGTTCGTCGCCGAGACCGGCAACCGCGAGGAATACGCGCGCTATTTCTTCTCCGCGCTGGGCGAACAGGCCATCGGCTGGTCGCCGTTCGGCATCGACTACTCGCGCTATTCCAATTGGCCGCTCGGCGCCAAGCACATGGACGAGAAGACGCTGGCCACGTTTGCGCTGAACTACGCCATCGTGAAGCCGGCGGCGCGCGTGATCGCGCAGGCCAGCCTGGACGGCAAGGTGCGCGGCACCGCCGAGCAGCCCGGCCAGGCGGTGCAGACGGTGAAGATCGACGACCGCTGGAACATGGTGGTCACCTACGGCGTGCCGCAGTTCTGGTTCCAGGGCGAACCCCCCGGCAATCCCGAGCCGATCGGCCGCGCGCTGGTGGTGCAGTTGGGGCCGGATGAATTCCTGGTGGCCGGCGCGCACGCGCGCATCAACATCACCGCCGCCGATCCGGCCGTCGCCGCGCGGCAGATCTACGACTACGTCGACGAGGGCACCTACGTCGACGGCAAGTGGGTCTTCCGCCGGCGCTGGAATGGCGACCAGACCGACTACGGCCTGAACTTCTCCAGCGTCCCGCAGTTGCTGCGGGTGAAGCTGGCCACCTACTGATCGATCCGTGGGCCGGCGTGCCGGTCCCAGAACCCGGGTGTCCACGCGCCCGAACGAGGAGCAAGCGATGGGTTACTTGAAGACGTTGACGGTGCCGCTGCTGGCCCTGGCCGCGGCGGGCGCCAACGCCGCGGGGCAGGGCGCCGTGGAAAAGATCGACCATGGCGTGATCGTGCGGCCGGCCGATCCCGCCGCCGCCGACGTGAAGGTCGAAGCGGTCGCGCCGGGCATCCTGCGGGTGATGGCCAACCCCGATGGCGACTTCGCGCGCACGCCCAGCCTGATGCGCGCGAAGACCGGCGCGCCGCCGGCGGTGGAGGTGGGCGAAGCCGGCGGGCAGGTGACGCTCGCCACGCAGGGCATCTCGGCCAAGGTCGATGCGCGCACCGGCCAGGTCAGCTTCTTCGACGCCGCCGGCAAGCCGTTGCTGGCCGAGCGCGCTCGCACGTTCACGCCGACGAAGGTCGAGGGCAGGGACTACTACAGCATCCGCCAGCGCTTCGCGTCGTCCGATGACGAAGCCTTCTACGGTACCGGCCTGCACCAGCAGGGCTGGATGAACCTGAAGGGCCGCGATGTCGAACTGCTCCAGCACAACATCGACAAGGCGATTCCCTACCTGGTCTCCACGCGCCACTACGGCCTCCTGTGGGACAGCAATGCGATCACCCGCTACGGCGACCCGCGCGGCCTGCAGCCGCTGGGCGCATCGCTGGACCTGTTCGACGCCCAGGGCAAGCCGGGCGCGCTGACCGCGCGCTACACCGTCAACGGCAGGCAGGTGGTCGAGCGCCGCGAAAGCGAGGTGAACTACCAGTACATCAAGGACCTGGCGAACTTCCCGGCCGCGGGCAAGAACCTGGCCCAGGGCGGGCGCAGCGACGTGGTGTGGGAAGGCGAGATCGCCGCCCGCAGCGACGGGCGCCACACCTTCTCGCTGTACAACAGCGAGTACGCCAAGCTCTACATCGACGGCAAGCAGGTGCTCGACCGCTGGCGCCAGAACTGGAACCCGTGGCACCACGAGTTCGCGCTGGAGATGAAGGCCGGCCAGCGCCACCGGGTGAAGCTGGTGTGGGACCGCATCGAGCCGGCCTACATCGCGCTGCTGCATCGCGATCCGCTGCCGGCCGATGAAGCGAAGGACCTGTCCATCTGGTCCGAGGCCGCACAGGCCATCGACTACTACGTGGTCGCCGGGGACGACGCCGACCAGGTGCTGGCCGGCTATCGCACGCTGACCGGCAAGGCCGTGCTGCTGCCGAAGTGGTCGTACGGTTTCTGGCAGAGCCGCGAACGCTACAAGACCCAGGCCGAACTGACCGGCGCGCTGGACGAGTACCGCAAGCGCAAGCTGCCGATCGACGCCATCGTGCTGGACTGGTCGTACTGGCCGGAGGACGCCTGGGGTTCGCACGATTTCGATGCGAAGAATTTCCCCGACCCGGACGGCATGGTCCAGCACGTGCACGACCAGCATGCGCAGATCATGATCTCGGTGTGGCCCAAGTTCTACCCGACCACCGCCCACTACAAGGAGCTGGACGCCGCCGGCCACATGTACCACCGCAATGTCGAGGTGGGCGAGCTGGACTGGATCGGCAAGGGCTACCTGAACTCCTTCTACGACCCGTATTCGAAGCAAGCGCAGGACATCTTCTGGCGCCAGGTCAACGGCAAGCTCAACAGCAAGGGGTTCGATGCCTGGTGGCTGGATGCCAGCGAACCCGACCTGCACAGCAACATCGACATCGGCGAGCGCAAGGCCCGCACCACGCCCACCGCGCTGGGCCCGTCGACGGAGTTCTTCAACTCCTATCCGCTGGTGCACTCGGAAGGCGTCTACCGCGGTTCGCGCGAACAGGACCCGGACAAGCGCGTCTTCATCCTCTCGCGCGCGTTCTTCGCGGGCCAGCAGCGCGCCGGCGCGGCGCTCTGGAGCGGCGACATCGTGCCGCGCTGGGACGACCTGCGCGAGCAGATCTCCGGCCTGGTCAACGCCTCGATGGCGGGCGCGCCCAACGTCAGCTTCGACATCGGCGGCTTCTCGCCGGAGAAGCGCTACGAGAACCAGGACCCGGCGCACCTGGCCGAGTGGCGCGAACTGAGCCTGCGCTGGTTCCAGTACGGTGCATTCGTGCCGATCTTCCGCCTGCATGGCCAGTTCCCGTACCGGGAAATCTGGGAGATCGCGCCGGAAGGCACGCCGCACTACGACAGCTTCGTCCATTACCTGAAGCTGCGCTACACGCTGCTGCCGTACATCTACACGCTGGCCGGCGACACGTATCACCAGGACGGCACCCTGCTGCGCACGCTGGCGATGGACTTCCCGTCCGACCCGAAGGTGCGCGACATCGCCGACCAGTACCTGTTCGGCCCGGCGTTCCTGGTCGCACCGGTGACGGCGTTCAAGGCGACCACGCGCCCGGTCTACCTGCCGGCCGGCACGACGTGGATCGACTTCCAGACCGGCAAGCGCTACGACGGCGGCCAGACGATCGAGGCCGCCGCACCGCTGCAGCGCATGCCGTTGTTCGTGCGTGCCGGCGCCATCGTGCCGCGCACGGTGGTGCAGCAGTATGTGGACGAGAAGCCCGACGCGCCGCTGACCATCGAGGTCTACACCGGCGCCGACGGCACGTTCTCGCTGTACGAGGACAATGGCCGCAGCTACGGCTACGAGCGCGGCGAATCCAGCCGCATCCCGCTGGCGTGGGACCAGAAGGCCGGCGAACTGCGCATCGGTGCACGCGAGGGCCGCTATCCTGGCATGCAAGCCACGCGCGAAGTGCGGGTGCGCTTCATCGACGGTCCGCGCGCCGATGCCGGCACGCTGGAACCGCAGGGCGACGTCAGCGTCCGCTACGACGGCAGGGCGCTGGTGGTGAAGAAGCGCTGACGGGCCGATGGAGTTCAACCGACGCGACCTGCTGAAAGCGACGGCGGCCGGACTGGCCGCCGCCGCGATCCCGAGCACCCACGTTGCCGAGCCCGCCGGGGCCGGCAACGCGCTGTCGAGCGGCGACATGACGCTCTGGTACCGCCAGCCGGCACGGGTCTGGGTGGAAGCCCTGCCGGTCGGCAACGGCCGGCTCGGTGCGATGGTCTTCGGGGGCGTGGCGCACGAGCGCCTGCAGCTCAACGAGGACACGCTGTACGCGGGCGGGCCGTATTCGGCGGTGAATCCGAAAGCGCGGGAGGGATTGCCGCGGGTGCGCGCGCTGATCTTCGCCGGCCGTTACGCGGAAGCCGCCGCGCTGGCCGACGAAACCCTGATCTCTCGGCCGGCCAAGCAGATGGCCTACCAGCCGCTGGGCAACCTGTGGCTGCAGTTCGACCGCCTGGACGGCGTGGCCGACTACCGGCGCGAGCTGGATCTCGATGCCGCCGTCGCGCGCACCACCTTCCGTGCCGGGGGCGGCGTGCACCGGCGCGAAGTGTTCGTCTCGCCGGTGGACCAGTGCATCGTGGTGCGCTACACCGTCGAAGGCGGCGATGCGATGATCGGCCGCGTCCGCACCGGCAACGAGCATGCCACCACCACGCGGGTGGTCGACGGCGGCTGGCATGTCAGTGGCCGCAACCTCGGCAAGCACGGCATAGAAGGGCGCCTGCGCTTCGCCTTCCGCGTGCAGGTCGCGCACCGCGAGGGCCGGCTGCGGGTGGAGCAGGACCAGATCGCGTTCGATGGCGTGCGCGAACTGGAGCTGCGCATCGCCGCGGCCACCAGCCATGTGGCCCATGACGATGTCAGCGGCGATCCCGATGCGATCACCGCCGCCCAGCTGGCGCGGGTGAAGGACAAGGACTTCGACGCCGTGCTGGCGGATCATCTGGCCGAGCACCGCCGTCTGTTCCATCGCGTGCGGCTGGACCTGGGCTGTACCGCGGCCGCCGACCTGCCGACCGATGAGCGCATCGCGGCCTTCGCGCAGGGCGACGATCCGGCGCTGGTGTCGCTGTACCACGCCTACGGGCGCTACCTGCTGATCTGCAGTTCGCGGCCGGGCAGCCAGCCGGCCAATCTGCAGGGCATCTGGAACGACCTGATGGATCCGCCGTGGGAGAGCAAGTACACGGTCAACATCAACACCGAGATGAACTACTGGCCGGCCGAGCAGAACGGCCTGGGCGAATGCGTCGAGCCATTGCAGCGCATGCTGGAGGAACTGGCGCAGACGGGGGCCGGCGTGGCGCGCGACATGTACGGCGCCGGCGGCTGGATGCTCCACAACAACACCGACCTGTGGCGCGCCGCCACGCCGCCGGACGGCGCACGCTGGGCGCTGTGGCCGACGGGCGGGGCCTGGCTGCTGCGGACGCTGTGGGATCGTTGGGACTACGGGCGCGATCCGGAGTACCTGAAGCAGGTGTGGCCGCTGTTCAAGGGCGCCGCGCAGTTCTTCATCGACACGCTGCAGGACGATCCGCACACCGGCCACAAGGTCACCGTGCCCTCGCTGTCGCCGGAGAACGAGCATCCCTTCGGCGCGGCGGTCTGCGCCGGCCCGACCATGGACGCGCAGATCCTGCGCGATCTGTTCGGCCAGTGCATCGAAGCGGCGCGCGTGCTCGGCGTGGATGCCGGCTTCGCCGCGCGCCTGGCCGCGCTGAGCGCGCAGCTGCCGCCCAACCGGATAGGCAAGGCCGGACAGCTGCAGGAGTGGCAGCAGGACTGGGACATGCAGGCGCCGGAAATCCACCATCGCCACATCTCGCACCTGTACGGCCTGCACCCGAGTGCGCAGATCAACCTGCGCGACACGCCCGGGCTTGCGCGCGCCGCGAAACGCACGCTGGAGCTGCGTGGCGACGAGGCCACCGGCTGGGGCATCGCATGGCGGCTGAACTTCTGGGCGCGCCTGTGGGAGGGCGAGCACTGCCTGGAGATCCTGCGCATGCTGCTGGCGCCGCAGCGCAGCTATCCGAACCTGTTCGACGCGCACCCGCCGTTCCAGATCGACGGCAATTTCGGCGGCGCCGCCGGCATCGTCGAGATGCTGGTGCAGAGCTGGGGCGGATCGATCTTCCTGTTGCCTGCGCTGCCCTCGTCATGGCGCGACGGAGAACTGGAAGGCGTGCGCGTGCGCAATGCCGCACGCCTCGACCTCCGCTGGAAGGCGGGACGGCTGGCGCACGCGACCCTGCATTCGGACAAGGGCGGCCGCTACGCATTGGTCCACGCGGGCCAGACACTCGACGTCGAACTCGCCGCCGGTGCGTCGGCCACGGTGCGGCTGCGCGATGGCGTGCTGGTGCGCGCATGAAGAAGGAAGCGGCATGAGTCTGGTGGCTGGCATCGATGCAGGCACGCAGAGCCTGAAGGTGGTGGTGTACGACCCGGCCGCCCGCGCGCTGGTGGCCATGGCCAGCGCGCCGCTGGAGCTGGCCGGTGGCCCGGACGGCCGCCGCGAGCAGCACCCGGGCGACTGGGTGGCCGCGATGCAGGGCTGCTTCGCGCGCATCGATCCGGCCGTGCGCGCACGCGTCACCGCGCTGGCGGTCTCGGGACAGCAGCACGGCTTCGTGCCGGTGGATGCCGAGGGCCAGGTCCTCGCCCCGGCCAAGCTGTGGTGCGACACCAGCACCACGGCCGAGTGCGCGCAGATCATGGACGCCGTGGGCGGTTCGACCGCGACGATCGCGCTGGCGGGCAACCCCATCCTGGCCGGCTACACCGCCTCCAAGCTGCCGTGGACGAAGACCCACCGGCCCGAGGCTTACGCGAAGCTGGCGACCATCCTGCTGCCGCACGACTACCTGAACTTCGTGCTCACCGGCCAGCGCTTCTGCGAGTGGGGCGATGCCTCCGGCACCGGCTGGCTGGACGTGCGCACGCGCACGTGGTCCCAGGCGCTGCTGCAGGCCACCGATGGCGAGCGCGACCTGGCCGCGTGCCTGCCGCCGATCGCCGCGCCCGATGCGCTGTTCGACATCGATCCGGCTGCGGCCTCGCAGCTGGGCCTGCCGGCCACGGTGAAGGTCGCCGTGGGCGGCGGCGACAACATGATGGCGGCCATCGGCACCGGCTGCGTGGAAGAGGGCCGGCTGGCGATGAGCCTGGGCACCTCGGGCACGCTGTTCGCCTACTCGGATACCCCGGTGGTCGATCCGGCCGGCACCTGGGCCGCCTTCTGCTCCTCCACCGGCGGCTGGCTGCCGCTGATCTGCACGATGAACTGCACCGTGGCCACCGAGCAGGTGGCCAAGGCCTTCGGCTTCAGCACGCGCCAGGGCGATGCGCACCTGCAGGCCACCCCGCCGGGGGCGGACGGACTGGTGATGCTGCCCTTCCTCAACGGCGAGCGCACGCCCGACCTGCCGCAGGGCAAGGGCGTGCTGGCCGGCCTGGACACCACCAACCTGACCGCCGCGCACCTCTACCGCGCCTCGGTGGAAGGGGCGACCTACAGCCTGAAGTACGGCTTCGATGCCTTCCTGGGCGCGGGCATGGCCTTCGAGCGCATCGTGCTGACCGGCGGGGGCAGCAACAGCGCGGCCTGGCGGCAACTGGTGGCCGATGTGTTCGGCCTGCCGGTGCAGGTGCCCGTGCAGTCCGAGGGCGCGGCCTTCGGCGCGGCCCTGCAGGCGCTGTGGGCACGGGACAAGGCACAGGGCGGCCAGGCGTCCATCGCGCAGATCGCCCGTACCCACGTGGCCCTGGACCCGGCCCTGTCCGCCACCCCCGATCCGGCCCGCACCGCGGCCTATGCCGCCGGCTACCAACGCTTCCTGCGCCACCTCCATGCCGTCACGCCGCTGCAGCGCGGCTGACCTTCCCTGCACCTCACGCACAACCACAGGATCACCGCACCATGAGCACCCAGCCCTTCATCGGCGCCCAGGAATACTTCCCCGGCATCGGCCGCATTCCCTTCGAAGGGCGCGGCTCGGACAACCCGCTGGCGTTCAAGGTCTACGACGCGAACAAGACCATCGGCGGCAAGACCATGCAGGAGCACCTGCGCTTTGCGGTCTGCTACTGGCACACGTTCTGCAACGCCGGCCACGATCCCTTCGGCCCGGGCACGCGCCACTTCCCGTGGGAGGCCGGCTCGCCCATGGCCACGGCCGAGGCCAAGGTCGATGCCGCCTTCGAGTTCTTCACCAAGCTGGGCGTGCCGTACTGGTGCTTCCACGACATCGACCTGGCCCCCGATGCCGAGGACATCGGCCAGTACGAGAAGAACCTCAAGCACATGACCGCCCTGGCCAAGGCGCGCCAGGACGCCACCGGCCTCAAGCTGCTGTGGGGCACGGCCAACCTGTTCTCGCATCCGCGCTACATGAACGGTGCGGCCACCAACCCGGACTTCGCCGTGGTGGCCCGCGCCGCGGTGCAGGTCAAGGCCGCGCTGGAGGCCACGGTGGAACTGGGCGGTGAGCACTACGTGTTCTGGGGCGGGCGCGAAGGCTACGCCTCGCTGGTCAACACCGACATGAAGCGCGAGCTCGCCCACCTGGCCCGCTTCCTGACCGTGGCGCGCGACTACGGCCGCAGCATCGGGCTGAAGGGCAACTTCCTGATCGAGCCCAAGCCGATGGAGCCGATGAGGCACCAGTACGACTTCGACAGCGCCACCGTGGCCGGCTTCCTGAAGGAGCACGGGCTGGAGAAGGACTTCAAGCTCAACATCGAGGCCAACCACGCCACGCTCTCGGGCCACACCTTCGAGCACGACCTGCAGGTGGCCTCCGACCACGGCCTGCTGGGCAGCATCGATGCCAACCGCGGCAATGCGCAGAACGGCTGGGACACCGACCAGTTCCCCACCGACCTGTACGACACGGTGGGGGCGATGCTGGTGGTGCTGCGCCAGGGCGGGCTGGAGGGCGGGCTGAACTTCGATGCCAAGGTGCGCCGCGAGTCCACCGACCTGGAAGACCTGTTCATCGCCCACATCGGCGGCATGGACGCCTTCGCCCGCGGGCTGGAAGTGGCGCACGCGCTGTTGACCGACTCGCCGTGGGAGCAGTGGCGCAGGCAGCGCTATGCCAGCTTCGACAGTGGCAAGGGCAAGGACTTCGAGACCGGCGCCCTGGGACTGGCCGAGCTGGCCGCGCTGGCGGCCACCCTGGGTGAGCCCAGGCAGATCAGCGGCAAGCAGGAGCGCTACGAGAACCTGCTCAACCAGTACCTGTTGCGCTGAGCGCGGCGGATCACCATCCCGGGGAGGGAACAGCATGTCGAGCCTGTCAGCAACACCATCGGTCCGTGGCCAGAATACTGGCTTGATCATCCTGATCAGCTGTGTCGCCACCATCGGCGGACTGCTGTTCGGTTACGACAGCGGCGCGGTGAACGGCACCCAGCCTGGCCTCAAGGGTGCGTTCGCCCTGGACGATGCCGGCTTGGGCTTCACCGTCGGCTCGCTGCTGATCGGTTGCTTCATCGGCGCCTTCTTCGCCGGCACCCTGGCCGATCGCATGGGGCGTCGCAATGTCATGCGGCTCGCCGCCGTCCTGTTCCTCATCGGCGCGCTGATCCAGGGCCTGGCCCATAGCCAGGGCATCTTCGTCATGGCGCGCATCCTCGGCGGCATGGCCGTCGGTGCGGCCTCGGTGCTATCGCCTGCCTACATCTCCGAAGTCGTGCCGGCCAGCATCCGCGGCCGCATGACCACGGCCCAGCAGATCATGATCATCACCGGGCTGACGCTGGCCTTCCTGGTCAACTACTACCTCGCCGCCGCCGCGGGCAGCTCGACGCAGGCGTTCTGGGGCGGGATCGAGGCGTGGCGCTGGATGTACCTGATGCAGGCGGTGCCGGCGGCAGTGTTCCTGGTCACGCTCTTTTTCATTCCCGAGAGCCCTCGCTACCTGGTGTCCAAGGCGCGTCTGGAGGAGGCCAACGAGGTGCTCACCCGCCTGCTGGGGCCCGCCGAAGCCTCCACCAAGATGGCCGAGATCCAGGCCAGTTTTTCCATGGACCATCGGCCGCGCCTGAGCGACATCCTCACCCCGCGCGGAGGACGCGGCTTCCTGGGTATCCGCGCCATCGTCTGGGCGGGCCTGCTGCTGGCGGTGTTCCAGCAGCTGGTCGGCATCAACGTGATCTTCTATTACGGCTCGACCCTCTGGCAGCTGGCCGGCTTCACCGAGAACGACTCGCTGCTGATCAACATCGGTTCCGGTGCGGTGTCGATCGCGGCCTGTTTCGTCACCATCGCGCTGATCGACCGGATCGGCCGCAAGCCGCTGCTGCTGATCGGTTCGGCAGGCATGGCCATCACCCTGTTCGTGATGGTCTACGCCTTCAGCCAGGGCACGCTGGACGCGGCGGGCACGCTGTCGCTTTCCCAGCAGATGGGCGTGGTGGCCGTGATTGCCGCCAATCTCTACGTGATTTTCTTCAACGTGTCCTGGGGCCCGGTGATGTGGGTGATGCTGGGGGAGATGTTCCCCAACCAGATCCGCGGCTCGGCGCTGGCCGTGTGCGGGTTTGCGCAGTGGTTCGCCAACTACCTCATCGCGCAGAGTTTTCCGCTGATGGCATCGGGCCTGGGCCTGGCCATCAGCTACACCTTCTACGGCGCCTGCGCCGTGATCAGCTTCTTCCTGGTCAGGCGGTTCATCCACGAGACCAAGGGCAAGGAACTGGAGCAGATGCAAGGATGAAGACGATCATGTCCACGAACACCCGCAGCGGTGTGCTCATCGCCGCCCTGGTGCTGGCCCTGGCCGCCTGCCGGGGCGAAGACAAGGCCCTCGCGCCTGCGGCGAGCGAGGCCAACCCCTGGCCGCAGGTGGCCTGGCCGCTGGCCGAGGATGCCGCACTCGAACAGCGCATCACCGACCTGATGGCCACCATGACGGTGGAGGAGAAGGTCGGCCAGCTGGTCCAGGGCGACATCGCCAGCCTCGCCCCGGAGGACGTGCGCACATACCGGCTCGGCTCGATCCTGGCCGGGGGCAACTCCGATCCCGGTGGCCGCTACGATGCCTCGCCCGCGCAATGGCTGGCCCTGGCCGATGCCTTCTACGAAGCCTCCATGGACACCTCGCAGGGCGGCAAGGCCATCCCGGTGATCTTCGGCATCGATGCCGTGCACGGGCAGAGCAACATCGTCGGCGCCACCCTGTTCCCCCACAACATCGGCCTGGGCGCCACGCGCAACCCGGAGCTGCTGCGCCGGATCGGCCAGATCACCGCGCTGGAGACCCGCGCCACCGGCATGGAGTGGACCTTCGCCCCCACCGTGGCGGTGCCGCAGGACGACCGCTGGGGCCGCACCTACGAGGGGTATTCCGAGTCGCCCGAGGTGGTGGCCCGCTACGCGGCCGCCATGGTCGAAGGCCTGCAGGGCAAGGTCGGCACGCCCGAGTTCCTGGACGGGCGCCATGTGATCGCCTCGGTCAAGCACTTCCTGGGCGATGGCGGCACCACCAACGGCAAGGACCAGGGCGATACCAGGATCGGCGAAGCCGAGCTGGTGCGCGTGCACGCCGCCGGCTACCCGCCGGCGATCGCCGCCGGCGCGCAGACGGCCATGGCCTCCTTCAACAGCGTCAACGGCCAGAAGATGCACGGCCACAAGGCGTACCTGACCGATGCGCTGAAGGGCCGCATGCAGTTTGGCGGCTTCGTGGTGGGCGACTGGAACGGCCATGGCCAGGTCCAGGGCTGCACCAACACCGACTGCCCGGCCACGATCAATGCCGGCCTGGACATGGCCATGGCCTCGGACAGCTGGAAGGGTTTCTACGAAACCACGCTGGCGGCGGTGAAGGCCGGCACGATCAGCCAGGCGCGCCTGGACGATGCGGTGCGCCGCATCCTGCGGGTGAAGTTCCGCCTGGGCCTGTTCGAGGCGGGCAAGCCCTCGGCGCGTGCGGTGGGCGGGCAGTTCGCCCTGCTCGGTGCGCCCGAGCACCGCGCGGTGGCGCGCCAGGCGGTGCGCCAGTCGCTGGTGCTGCTGAAGAACGCCGGTGGCGTGCTGCCGCTGCAGCCCAGGCAGCGCATCCTGGTGGCCGGCGATGGCGCCCACGATGTGGGCAAGCAGGCCGGCGGCTGGACGCTGAACTGGCAGGGCACCGGCACCACGCGCAAGGACTTCCCCAACGCGGACTCGATCTACGAGGGCATCGCGCAGCAGGCGAAGGCGGCGGGGGGCGAGGCGATCCTGGCCATCGACGGCAGGTACACGCAGAAGCCGGACGTGGCGGTGGTGGTGTTCGGCGAGAACCCGTACGCCGAGTTCCAGGGCGATCTGCAGACGCTGCTGTACAAGCCCGGCGATGACAGCGACCTGCAGCTGATCAAGCGCCTGAAGGCCGACGGCATCCCGGTGGTGGCGGTGTTCCTGAGCGGGCGTCCGCTATGGGTCAACCGCGAGATCAACGCCGCCGATGCCTTCGTGGCGGCCTGGCTGCCCGGCTCCGAAGGCGCCGGCATCGCCGATGTGCTGCTGCGCAAGGCCGATGGCAGCGTGCAGTACGACTTCACCGGCAAGCTCAGCTTCAGCTGGCCGCGTACCGCCACGCAGTACGCCAACAACGTGGGCCAGCCCGGCTACGACCCGCTGTTCCCCTTCGGGTACGGCCTGACCTATGCCGACCAGGGCGAGCTGGCTGCGCTGCCGGAAGACTCGGGGATCGAGGGCGAGCAGGCCGCCAGCGGCGTGTATTTCGACAAGGGCAAACCGGCGCTGGGCCTGGCGATGCAATTGTCCAACGCCAGCCAGGCGGGCATGCCGGCCACGACAGTGCCGGTGGCGCTGGCCGACGGCAGCCTGGCGCTGGCCGCCGTCGACCACCGCGCACAGGAGGACGCGCGCCGCCTTGCATGGTCGGGCAGCACGCCGGCCAGATGGTTGCTGGTGTCCGGTACGCCGCTGGACCTGACCCGCGAAAGCAATGGCGATGTGCAGTTGCAGCTGACCCTCCGCCGCGAGAGTACGGTAAGCGCACCGGTGTGGCTGGGTCTGGGCTGCGGTGCCGATTGCGGTGGCCGCGTCGACCTGCGCACGACGCTGGAGGCGATCCCGCAAGGCGAATGGAAGGTGATCGGCGTTCCATTGAAGTGCTTCGCCACCGCCGGCGCCGATGTGGCGAAGCTGGTGCAGGTGCCGGTGCTGGAGAGCAGTGCGGCGCTGCGGATGTCCGTGTCGCGTATCGCGCTGGGTGCATTGAACGAAGCCGAAGCCACGGTCGCCTGCCCGGTCAGGTAACAAGGCAAGATGCGGGCGGTGGCGCATGCCACTGCCGGAGTGCGAGGGCAGGGAGCGCCAGCGCATGATCTCCCGTCATCGCGAGCCGCCGCGTGCGGTTCGCATCCCGACCCGCGCAAGGGATGCGCGTGGGTCGATCCAACCGCAGGAGTGGGGCCGTGGGTCTGGGGACAATGGACATCGCCATCGTGCTGGCCTACCTGGCCGGCATCTTCGTGCTGGCGCAATGGGTGTCGCGCGAGAAGGCCGGGCACGCCAAGGACGCGAAGGACTACTTCCTCGCCGGCAAGTCGCTGCCGTGGTGGGCCATCGGCGCGTCGCTGATCGCGGCCAACATCTCGGCCGAACAGATCATCGGCATGTCCGGCTCGGGCTACGCCATCGGCCTGGCCATCGCCTCGTACGAATGGATGGCCGCGGCCACGCTGCTGATCGTCGGCAAGTGGTTCCTGCCGGTGTTCCTGCGCAACGGCATCTACACGATGCCGCAGTTCCTCGAGCAGCGGTACGGCAACCGCATCCGCACGCTCATGGCCGTGTTCTGGCTGGGGCTGTACGTGTTCGTCAACGTCACCTCCATCCTGTGGCTGGGCGCCATCGCGGTGAGCCAGGTCACCGGCATGGACCAGATGCTGGCGGTGGTGCTGATCGGCGTGTTCGCGCTGCTGTACCAGCTCTATGGCGGGCTGAAGGCGGTGGCGCTGACCGACATCGTGCAGGTCTCGCTGCTGGTGCTGGGCGGCCTGCTGGTCGCGGGCCTGACGCTCGACGAACTGGGCGGGGGCGCCGGTGTGGTGGCCGGCTTCCATCGCTTGTGGGAGGCGCAGCCCGGCCACTTCGAGATGATCCTCGACCGGGACAATCCGTTCTACAAGGACCTGCCCGGCCTGAGCGTGCTGATCGGCGGCATGTGGATCATGAACATCAGCTACTGGGGCTTCAACCAGTACATCATCCAGCGCGCGCTCGCCGCGAAGGACATCGGCGAGGCGCAGAAGGGCGTGCTGTTCGCCGCCTTCCTCAAACTGCTGATGCCGGTGATCGTGGTGCTGCCCGGGATCGCCGCGGTGATGCTGGCGCCGGGGCTGGACAAGCCCGACCAGGCCTATCCGACGATGATGCGCCTGCTGCCCACCGGCATCCTGGGCCTGGTGTTCGCTGCGCTGGTGGCGGCCATCGTCGCGTCGCTGGCGTCGAAGATCAACTCGGTGGCGACCATCTTCACCCTGGATTTCTACGCCAAGGGCAAGCGCCGGCACAGCGAGGCCAAGCTGGTGCGCGTGGGTCGCATCGCCGCGGTGGTCACGGTGGTGCTGGGCATCCTTGCGGCCAAACCGCTGCTCGGCAGTTTCGACCAGGCCTTCCAGTACATCCAGGAGTACACCGGCTTCTTCACCCCGGGCATCGTGGTGATCTTCGTGCTGGGCCTGTTCTGGAAACGCGCCAACGAGGCCGGAGCGCTGGCGGCGGCGATCGGTTCGTTCGCGCTGTCCGTCGTGCTGAAGCTGGCGTGGCCGGCGCTGCCGTTCATCGACCGCGTCGGCCTGGTGTTCCTGCTGGCGCTGGCGCTGGCGGTGGTGGTGTCGCTGGCCACGCCGCACGCGCCGGAGAAGGACATCATCCAGACGCGCGATGTCGACTACCGCACGGGCGGTGCGTTCAACATCGGCGCGGTCGCGGTGCTGGCGATCCTGACCGCGCTGTATGCGCTGTTCTGGTGAGGTCCGGGGCCGGGGCGTTCAGAAGGAATTTAGCTCCACGGTGATGCGGTGCCCATTCTCACGATTTCGTGCCGAGAATCTAATGAGCGTTTAACTCGCACCTAATCGAGCCTTAATCCGGCGCTTCCAGCATGCCCGCCATGCACTGGATACGCCCCCATATCGCCTTGGCGCCCCTGCCGGGACGCTTCGTCAGCGTCCAACTGGTCGAGCGCGACGACCCCGGCCGCGAGGCCGTGGAAGCCTTCATCGCCGACGTCTACCGGGACCGCTACGGTGCGGTCCTGCGCAACTTCTTCCCCCATCTGATCGCCTACCGGGACAGCGACGGCCGGCTGGCCGCCGCGGTGGGCATCCGCGCCGGTGTGGAGGGGCCGCTGTTCGTCGAGCACTATCTGGACGGCGCGGTGGAGCACGCCATGGCGCGGCGGGGCATCGCGCATGTCGACCGCCGCCGCGTGGTGGAGGTGGGGAATTTCGCGGCCACTTCGCCCGGGATCGCACGCGAACTGATCCTGCAGCTGGCGCTGACCCTGCAGGCGGCCGGCATGGACTGGGTATTGCTGGTGGCCACGCAGCAGCTGCGCAATGCTTTCGAGCGGCTGCGCCTGCCGATGCTGGAACTGGCCGAAGCGCGCGCCGAGCGCCTGGGCGACGCCGGCGCGGACTGGGGGCGCTACTACGATGCGCGTCCCCGGCTCATCTGCGGCAACGTGGCCGAAGGCGTCGCCCATCTGCGCGGCGCCGAACGCCCGGCCGCCTGCGACGCGCCGGATACCTGCCTGGCGGGTGCGCCATGACGCGGCCGATGGATGTCGTGCGGCGCGGGGCGCGGCTGCAGGCGCCGCGCGTGATCAGCGCCCAGGGCACGCTGGACGATGCCGCGCTGGCGGCGCGGATCGACGCGCTGGTGGCGTGGCTGGCCAGGACCGGCATCCGCCGCGTCGCCAGCCGCCTGGACAACGGACCCAGCTGGTTCGTGCTGGATCTTGCCCTGCGCGAGATCGGTGGCGTGCATGTGCCGCTGCCGGTGTTCTTCTCCGAAGCGCAGGTGCGGCATGCGCTGGCGAACAGCGGCGCGCAGTGCGTGGTGACGGCGCGCGAGGACGCCATGCCGCCGGGTGTAGAAGCGCTCACCGGGTTCCTCGACGGCGAGCGGCTGGCGTGCTGGCGCACCCCGGCGGACGATGTGGCGGGGCCGCCGTTGCCGCATCGCACGGCCTGCATCACCTATACCTCGGGCACCACGGGACGCCCGCGCGGGGTATGCCTGGATGCGGAAACGCTGTTCACCGTGGCAGGCTCGCTGGTCCAGGCCGCGTCGGCCGTGGCGCCGCGCCGGCACCTGTGCCTGATGCCGCTGGCGACGCTGCTGGAGAACGTGGCGGGCCTGTACGCGACGCTGCTGGCGGATGCGGAAATCGCGCTGCCGTCGCTGTCGGAGATCGGCTATACCGGCGCCACCGGCCTGGACGTGCCCACGCTGCTGCGTTGCCTGCACCGTTACCAGCCGGAGAGCGTGATCCTGGTGCCGCAGCTGTTGCTGGCGCTGGTGATGGCGGCCGAGCAGGGTGCGCCGCTGCCCACCTCGCTGCGCTACATCGCCGTCGGCGGCGGCCGCGTGGGGCCGGGCCTGCTGCAGCGCGCGCGCGCGCTCGGGCTGCCGGTCTTCGAAGGCTACGGCCTGACCGAATGCGGCTCGGTGGTGTGCCTGAACCGCCCGGAGGCCATGCGCGATGGCAGCGTGGGCCGTCCGCTGCCGCACGCGCGCGTGTCCATCGTGGAGGGCGAGATCTGCGTCGACGGCGCTCGCGCGCTCGCCTACCTCGGCGGCGATCCGCTGCCGGAGGGGCCGGTGCGCACGGGCGACCTGGGGTACCAGGACGAGGACGGCTTCGTACACATCACCGGGCGCCGCAAGAACGTCTTCATCACCGCGTTCGGCCGCAACGTCTCGCCCGAGTGGGTCGAAAGCGAACTGCTGGCGCATCCGGCCATCGCCCAGGCCGTGGTCTGGGGCGAGGCCCAGGCCGACAACGTGGCCGTCGTCGTGCCGCGCCGCCCGGACCTGGACGATGCGCGCATCGGGCGTGCCCTGGCCGATGTCAACGCGGGCCTGCCCGACTACGCACGCGTGGCCCGGTTCGTGCGCGCGGAGGCGCCATTCACCGTCGACGCCGGCCTGGCCACCGCGAACGGCCGCCCGCGCCGCGACGCCATCCTCCGCCGCTACCAGGCCGACGTCGATGCCTGCTACCGCCGCCCCCCGAACGTATCCCCCTCCGGAGTTGCCGCATGAGTTTCCATGATGAACTGGTCGCGCAGACTGCGCGCGAACGCGACGGCCTGCTGTCCATCCCGATCATCCAGTCCGCGCTGGCGGGCAGGATCGCGCGCGAGGACTACGTGGCCTTCCTCATCCAGGCCTTCCACCACGTCCGCCATACCGTACCGCTGCTGATGGCCTGCGGGGCGCGGCTGCCGGCCCGGCTGGAGTGGCTGCGCACGGCGGTGGGCGAGTACATCGAAGAGGAAATGGGGCACCACGAATGGGTGCTGGACGACATCGCCGCCTGCGGCGAGGACCGTGCCGCCGCCGAGGCGTCTTCCCCGTCGCTGGCGACCGAGCTGATGGTCAGCTACGCCTACGACACCATCCAGCGCGGCAATCCGGTGGGCTTCTTCGGCATGGTCCTGGTGCTGGAAGGCACCAGCGTGGCGCTCGCCACGCGCGCCGCCAACACGCTGCAGACCTCGCTGGACCTTCCCCGCAACGCCTTCAGCTACCTGCTCTCGCACGGCGACCTGGACATCGAGCATGTCGGCTTCTTCAAGCGCCTGATGGACCGCATGGAGGATGAGGGAGACAAGGCCGCCATCGTGCATGCGGCGCGCCGCTTCTACGTGCTGTACGGCGACATCTTCCGCACGCTGCGCGACGGCGGCGCCCGCCTGGCGGAGGCGGCGTGATGGAACTGGCCGGCAGGACGGTGCTGGTGACCGGCGCCAGCGGCGGCATCGGCGAGCCGCTGTGCGCGGCCCTGATCATCGCGGGTGCGCGCGTGCTGGCGGTGGGCCGCGACGAAGGCAGGCTGCGCCGGCTCGCCCAGCCCCTGCCCGCGGGCGCGCTGTCGTGGGTGGCGGCCGATGTCGCCACCGAGGAAGGACGCGCGCAGGTGGTGCGCGCCGCGGCCGCGGCCGACCCCACGCCCTCGGTGCTGGTGCTGGCGCACGCCCAGGGCGCATTCGGCCTGTTCGCCGACCAGTCCCCCGAGGACATGGCCCGGCTGGTGCAGACCAACCTGGTGGCGCCCATGCTGCTGGTGCACGCGCTGCTGCCGGTGCTGGGCACGCACGCGCCGGCGTCGGTGGTCGTGGTGGGCTCGACCTTCGGCAGCCTGGCGTTTCCCGGCTTCGCCGCCTACAGCGCCAGCAAGTCGGGCCTGCGCGGACTGACCGAAGCGCTGGCACGGGAATACGCCGACACGCCGCTGCGCTTCCAGTACCTGTCGCCCCGCGCCACGCGCACGCCCTTCAACACGCCGGCCGTCGATGCCCTGAACGCCGAACTGAAGACCGCCAGCGATGCGCCCGCCGACGTGGCGCGCCATCTGGTCCGCGCCATCGAACGCGGCACCGCCCGCATGCAGATCGGCTGGCCGGAGAAGCTGTTCGCCCGCCTCAACGGCCTGCTGCCGGGCCTGGTCGACCGCAGCCTGCGGTCCCGCCTTCCCGCCGTCCGCAAGCACGCGCGACGGTCACCCCTGTCCACTACGGAGCACGTTCCCCATGAAGCGCACCCGCGGTAAATCCATGCTCTTCCCCATCCTGATGTCCACGCTGCTGCTGGTCGGCAAGGCCGTGGCCGGCGAGCCCGCGGCGACCAGCGTCAACCAGGTGCGCGACCGCTGGGCGCAGATCAACTACCAGTTGCCCAAGCCGCAGCGGGAAGCGGCGTTCGAAGAACTGCTGCACCAGTCCGAGAAGATCCGCCAGGCCAGTCCGCGCGATGCCACGGCGCTGATCTGGGAGGGCATCGTGCTGTCCAGCCTGGCCGGCGAGAAGGGCGGCATGGGCGCGCTGGGCCTGGTGAAGCGGGCGCGCGCGGATTTCGAGGCGGCCATCAAGCTGGATGCGAACGCGCTGGATGGGGCCGCCTATACCAGCCTGGGCGCCCTGTATTACCAGGTGCCCGGCTGGCCGCTGGGCTTCGGCGACGATGCGGCCGCGCGCACGATGCTGCGCAAGGGGCTGGCCATCGATCCGGACGGCATCGACGCCAACTATTTCTACGCGGACTTCCTGCGCGACCAGAAGGACTGGGCCGGTGCCCGCACGGCCTTCCAGAAGGCGCTGGCGGCACCCGCGCGCCCCGGCCGCGACGTGGCCGATGCAGGCCGTCGCCAGGAGGCGCAGGCCAAGCTGAAGGAAGTCGCGGCGCACCTTGCGCACTGAGGAGACGGCCACCAGACTGGCTGCATGCGCATCCTGCTGGTGGAAGACGATCTGTCGCTGGGCGAAGGCATCCGTACCGCGCTGCGGCGTGGCGCCTTCGCCGTCGACTGGGTGCAGGACGGGGCCAGCGGGCTGCTGGCCCTGCGTGGCGGCGGTTTCGACCTGGTCGTGCTGGACCTGGGGTTGCCGCGGATGGACGGCATCGAGGTGATCCGCCAGCTGCGCGCCACCGGCGATCCCGTGCCGGTCCTGGTGCTGAGCGCGCGCGAGCGCCCGGCCGACCGCACTCTCGGCCTGGACGTGGGCGCGGACGATTACCTGGGCAAGCCCTTCGATACCGCCGAACTGCTGGCGCGCGTGCGTGCGCTGATCCGGCGCAGCGCCGGCCGCGCCAATCCCACGCTGGAGTCGGGCCCGCTGCGGCTGGATCCGGCCACGCTCACCGCCACCTGGAAAGGGCGGCCCGTGGACCTGACCCGCCGCGAGTTCGCGCTGCTGCGCGTGCTGATGGAGCAGCGCGGTCGTCCGATGGCGCGCGATGCGATCCAGCGGCACCTGTACGGCTGGGATGCGGACGTGGCCAGCAACGCCGTCGATGTGCATGTCCACCAGCTCCGCCGCAAGCTGGAGCCCGGCATCATCCGCACCGTGCGCGGACTGGGCTATGCCCTGGGCGATGCCGTCGGGGATGCCCCATGAGGTCGATGCGCGCCACCCTGCTGTGGCTGTTGCTGGGCACGCTGGCGGTGGTGATGGCGGCGGCGGGCCTGCTCAGTTACCGGGCCGGGCTGCAGGAAGCCGGCGAGATGTTCGACGCCCGCCTGGTGCAGTCCACGCGCGTGCTGGTCAGCCTGGTCGACGAGCCGCTCAGCGAACTCAATGCCTATCCCGGCGAACCCATCGTGCTGCGCGGCTGGCATGGGCAGGCGCATGGCGTGGGCGAGGCGCTGGCGTTCAACGACGGGCATGCGTACGAGAACAAGCTGGCCTTCCAGGTATGGGATGCGCAGGGGCGCCTGCTGCTGCGCTCGGACAGCGCGCCCGAGCAGCCGCTGGCGCAGCGCAGGGCGGGTTACGAGGACGTGGAGATCGATGGTGCCCGCTGGCGTTCCTTCACGCTGCAGTCGCCGAAGGGCCGCTGGTTCCAGTCCGCCGAACTGGCCGACATCCGCCAGGAACTGGCCGGGGACATCGCCGGCGGCACGCTGCTGCCGCTGCTGCTGTCGCTGCCGCTGATCGCCCTGCTGGTCTGGTGGAGCGTCGCACTGGCCACGCGCTCGCTGCGGCGCATGTCGCACGAGATCGGCCAGCGCGATCCCGAGCGGATGACGCCGCTGGATCCGGCCCAGGTGCCGCAGGAAGCGCGCGGCCTGGCCGAAGCGATCAACGGCCTGCTGCAGCGGCTGGATGCCGCACTGGCGCGTGAGCGCAACTTCGTGGCCGATGCTGCGCACGAGCTGCGCACGCCGATCAGCGCGCTGAAGGTGCATGCCGACAACGCGTGCCATGCCGGCGACGACGGCGAACGCCAGGCCTCGCTGCAGCTGCTGGACGCCAGCGTGCAGCGCGTCGAACGCCTGGTGGCGCAGCTGCTGTCGTTGAGCCGCGCGGAAAGCACGGGGCGCGTGGTGGCGCGTGCGCGCCTGGACCTGGCCGCGCTGGCCGGCATCGAGATCGACGCCGCCCGGCCGCTGCTCGATGCACGGGGGCAGACCTTGCGCCTGGACCTGCAGCCGGTGCTGGTGTCGGGCGACGAAATCGCGCTGGGCCTGCTGGTGCGCAACCTGGTGGAGAACGCAGCGCGCTATGCGCCGGCCGGCGCCACCGTGCAGGTGCGCACGTGGAAGGCCGATGGCCGCGCCTTCCTGGCGGTGGACGACAGTGGCCCCGGCATTCCCGACGACGAACGCGAGCGCGTGTTCGATCGCTTCTACCGCCGGCTGGGCAGTCGCCACGAGGGCAGCGGGCTGGGCCTGGCGATCGTGAAGGAAGTGGTCACGGCGCATGCCGGCACCATCCGGCTGGCGCAGTCGTCGCAATGGGGCGGTCTGTCGGTGTCGGTGGAGCTGCCCTGCCTGGCGTGAGCGCGCGCGGCGCGCCCTAGCCGCTGCATCCGCCGCAGCACACCGACGGCAGGCGTTCGATGGCGTCGGGCGCCAGCCGGTGGCCGGCCTGGGCGAAGACAAGCATCAGTTCCACCGCGAGCGCGCTGGTCGAGCAGCGGAGCGAGCCGGACGCGGCGTCGCGGTCGAGCAGGGCGGCGGGATCGAGATCGAGCAGCTGCCGTTCGATCGCAGCCAGGTCGGCTGGCGCATCGTCCAGGCGGATGACGTATTCCATGCGCGGGCTCCGTAACGCGCTGCGCCGCCCGGAGACGGCGCAGCGAGGGGTGCTACTTGGTGACGACCAGCTTGCCCTTCATCAGCGTGGAGTGGCCGGGGAAGCTGCAGAAGAAGCTGTAGTCGCCGCCGGCGGTCAGCTTTTTGCCGGGAAAGGTGATCTTCGTCTTCTGCCCGCCGCCGATCAGCGCGGTATGCGCGATCACGCGCGCGTCGCCGGCCGGGACGTAGGCGCCCGCCGCGCCGGCCTTCATGCCGTCGCGCGCCACGCCTGCCAGGTCGGCGGTCTTGGACACCACCACGTTGTGGCCCATCGCCGCGGCCGGCAGCTTGCCGCTGTGGGTCAGCTCGAGGGTGATGGTGGCGCAGCTGGCGGAGACGGTGGCCTCCTTCAGGTCGAACTTCATGGCGTCGTCGCCTTTCAGGCTGACAGTGCAGTTGCCGGCGGCCTGGGCCATGCCGGCGGCGCCGAACAGGGCCAGGGCAAGCAGAGTGTGGGAGAGTTTCATCGTATGACTCCGTCGTTCATCGGGTTTGGGTGGGTGTGGGGCCATGACATCACGGCCCGGCGAGCAGCGCCTTGACCTGGGTCAGGAACTGCGGATCGGCGGCCGCGCCGGTCACCTCGCTGCGCGCACGCACGCGGCCGTCGGCATCCAGCAGCACCAGCACGCTGGTGTGGTTGATGCTGCCGTCGTCGCGGAACCGGTAGCGCACGTCCAGTACGCTGGCGATGGCGCGCACGTCGTCGGTCGCGGGGGTGAGGAACCGCCAGCCTTCCGGCACGCGGTGGCGCTGGGCGACGTCCTGCATCGCGGCCGGGGTGTCGCGTGCCGGGTCCAGGCTGACCATGACCACGCCCAGGCGCCGGCGCTCGGCGGGCGACAGCTGCTTCTGCACGCTCTTGGCGTTCTCGATGATCAGCGGGCACATCAGGTGGCAGTTCGTATAGAACATCGACACCAGCCGGGGCTGACCGCGCAGCGAGGACCAGGCCACCGGTTGTCCGTCGGCGGCCTGCGTGCCCGCCTGCAGGTGGTAGACCGAATCGCCGGGCAGCGGCTGCGCGTGCAGCGGCGCGGCGAGTACCAGCAGGGAAAGGAACAGGGATGCGATCTTCATGGCGTGCTCCTGGCACAGCGGAAACCGAGGTTGCCCAGCGTGGCGTCGGGTTGCAGCGCGGACAGCAGCACGAAGCGCTTGACCACGCCATAGTCGCCGGGATCGTTGAAGCTCATGGCGGTGGCGCCGCAGTAGCGCAGCGCGTCGCCATCCTGCTGGCCGCGACGGTCGCCGTCGCCCAGCAGGGAGGCGACATCCTCGCTCCACTCCCAGTGCGCGCCGTGCAGGCCATGGATGCCGTAGGCATTGGCCGGTGCGCCGGCCGCGGCATCGATGGCATGCGGCGTACCGTCGTTGACCTGGCGCATCCGCCACGCACCATCGGCGCGGGCATCGCGGCGCGTGGCGTCGGCGGCCGCCGCGTATTCCCATTCGACGAAGCGCGGCAGCCGCGCCTGCTGCGCGCGGCAGTAGGCATCGGCGGCATACCAGTTGACGTGCACGACCGGCGCATCCGGATCCAGCGCCGGCCCCGGTGCGTCGGCCGTGGCCCAGTGCCCCAGGTAGCCCGGGCTGGCGAACACGGCGGGAATGCGGTCGCGTCGCCACTGCGGCTGGCGCGCGAGGAATCCGGCGAAATCGCGATTGCTGACGGGCCGCGCCATCAGCGAGAACGAGGCCACCCGCACCACGCGGGTGTCCTCTTCGAAGCGCACGGACGAACGGAAGTCGCCGCCCTCGATGCGCCGGTATCCGCTGTCCGCGTCGCCGGCGACGGCGAACGCCGATGCCAGCGCGAGCAGCAGGAACGTGGCGGTCGAAGGCGGCGTCCGTTTCATCCGATCCTCACTTGCCGGCCGCCGGCTTGGCTTCCGGGTACTCGATGTCGTGCTGCTGGCCGGTGTAGATGTCGGGGTTCTTCTGTCCCTCCACCTTCAGGATGCCCAGCGAGCCCTTGTGGAACGTGCGGAAGATGCTGTGGTCCACCAGCACGAAGTTGCCCGGCACGTCCGCCTTGAACTCGACCATGGCCGAACCGCCGGCCGGGATCAGCGTGGTCTGCACGTTCTCCTGGTACTTGCTGCCGCCTTCGGTGTAGACCTTGTCGAAGATCTCGCCGATCACGTGGAAGCTGGACACCAGGTTGGGGCCGCCGTTGCCGACGAACATGCGGATGGTCTCGCCCGCCTTCGCCGTCAACGCGTTGTCGCCCTGCAGCGCGTCCACCGAGCCGTTGAACACCACGTAGGTCGGATGTTCGTCGATCGCCTTCTCCAGGCTGAAGGGCTGCAGGCCGGGTTCGCCATACGCGCCTTCGGTGTAGAAGTCGCCCTGCACCACGTAGAACTCCTTGTCCACCGGCGGCAGGCCCTCTTCCGGCTCCACCAGGATCAGGCCGTACATGCCGTTGGCGATGTGCATGCCGACCGGCGCCATCGCGCAGTGGTAGATGTACAGGCCGGGGTTCAGCGCCTTGAACGAGAACTGCGTTTCATGGCCCGGCAGGGTGAACGTGGCCTCGGCGCCGCCGCCCTGGCCGGTGACGGCGTGCAGGTCGATGTTGTGCGACATGTGCGAGTCGTGGCGGTTCTTCAGCTTGAACTCCACCGTGTCGCCCTTGCGCACGCGGATGAAGCTGCCCGGCACGGTGCCGCCGAAGGTCCAGAAGTTGTAGGTCACGCCATCGGCCATGCGCATGTCCTTCTCGATCATCTCCAGGTCGACGACGACATGGGCCGGTGTCTTGCGCGTGATCGGCGGGGGCACCATCGGCGGTGCCGTCATCACGGCGTGGATGGTTTCTCCGGCCGGCGTGATGCGACCGCCCTGTTCGCCGGCGAAGGCGGGGGCAGCCGACAGTGCGGCGAGTGCGCAGGCGAGCAGGGAGGGGTACAGGCGTTTCATGGTGCGTTCCTCGGTCGATCATCGGTGGGTGTGCGGCCATGGTGGAAATGCACGCGCGGCGCCTCGTTGATCTGAATCAATCGGAAGGGGGCGGACGCACGGATTCGTGCAGGGGCTTGACTCACGTCAAGCGCGCGCACCGATGCGACACCTTGTCGCATCTGCACTCCAGGGTGCGTCGCGACAATGGCGGCATCACCCAAGGAGATGCGTCATGAACCGCAATCTGTTGTGCATGGCCCTGCTGGGCGCACTGGCGAACATGCCGCTGGCGCATGCACAGGAATCGCACGCCGCGCTGCACGCCGATGCGATGCCCGCCACCACGCTGGACGGCATCGTGGTGGTCGGCGTGGCGCCGGCCATGGCCACCACCTTCATCACCGATCCCAAGCTGCCGCGGCAGCCGGTGCCGGCCAGCGACGGTGCGGACTACCTGAAGACCATTCCCGGCTTCGCCACCTTGCGCAGCGGCGGCACCAACGGCGACCCGGTGTTGCGCGGCATGTTCGGCTCGCGCATCAACCTGATGACCAACGACGGCGCGATGAGCGGTGCCTGTCCCTCGCGCATGGACAACGCGTTGTCGTACATCGCACCGGAAACCTACGACCGCCTGATCGTCGTCAAGGGGCCGCAGACCGTGTTGTGGGGCGGCGGCGCTTCCGCCGGCACGGTGCGCTTCGAGCGCGAAATCCCGTACTTCGCCGAGCCGGGCGTGCAGGCCGCCGGCAGCCTGCTGGCCGGCAGCCGCGACCGCAACGACCAGGTGCTGGACATCAGCGCCGGTACGCCACGCGGTTATGCGCGGGTGTCCGCCAACCGTTCCGAGGCCGACGACTACCAGGACGGCAACGGCGAGGGGGTGCCGTCGGCGTGGAAGAAGTGGAACGCCGACGCCGCGCTGGGCTGGACACCCGACGAGAATATGGTGCTGGAACTCAGCGCCGGCATCGGCGATGCGCAGGCGCGCTACGCCGGCCGCGGCATGGACGGTGCGCAGTTCCGCCGCGACAGCCTGGGTCTGCGCTTCGAGAAGAAGCACATCGGCGGCATACTCGATGCGGTGGTCGCCAACGTCTACCAGAACGACGTGGACCACGTGATGGACAACTACAGCCTGCGCCAGCCGGACCCCACCAGCAGCATGCCCATGCCGATGGCCAGCAACGTGGCGCACCGCACGCGCGGCGGCCGCGTCGCCACCACCTGGCAGTCCGGGCGCTGGGAAGTGACCACCGGCATGGACCTGCGCGACAGCCGGCACCGCAGGCGCAGCGCCAGCGGGCGCGGTGCCTATCTCGCGCTGCCGTGGAGCGTGGACGCCAAGTTCCACAGCTGGGGCGCCTTCGCCGAATCGCATTGGCACATCACCGACACCCACCACGTGATGAGCGGCGTGCGCGTCGACCGCGCCGAAGCGCAGGACCTGCGCGCCACCACCGGCGGCATGATGCCGATGCCCAACCCCACCGCCGGCAGGGTCCGCAGGGAAACGCTGCCCAGCGCGTTCGTCCGCTACGAATACGACATGGGCGGCCGCTGGGGCGCATACGCCGGCCTCGGCCACACCCAACGCATGCCCGACTACTGGGAGCTGTTCTCGCCCACGCGCGGTCCGGTCGGTGCCCCCAATGCCTTCGCCGGCGTGCAGCCCGAGCGCACCACGCAGCTGGACATCGGCCTGCAGTTCAACGGCGCCAAGGTCGATGCCTGGGCCTCGCTGTACGCGGGCCGCGTGCAGGACTTCATCCTGTTCGACTATGCGGCCGGCATGATGGGCAGCACCACCCGCGCGCACAATGTGGACGCCCGTATCCGCGGCGGCGAGGCCGGCATCGACTGGCGTCCCGCCAAGGGCTGGAAACTGTCGGGCGCCGCGTCCTACGCCTGGGGCGAAGTGCGCGACACCGGCACCGCACTGCCGCAGATGCCGCCGCTGGAGGCGCGCCTGTCGGTCAGTCATGAACGCGGGCCCTGGTCGTGGGGTGCGCTGTGGCGCGTTGCCGCCGCGCAGGACCGGGTCAGCACCACGCAGGGCAACGTGGTCGGCCGCGACCTGGGGCCGAGCGCGGGCTTTGCGGTGTTCTCGCTCAACGGGGGCTACCGCTTCAGCGATCGCCTGCAGCTGACGGCGGGCATCGACAACCTGTTCGATCGCGCCTACAGCGAGCACCTCAACCTGGGCGGCAACAGCGCCTTCGGCTATCCGGCCGATCCGGTGCGCATCAACGAGCCCGGCCGCACGGCCTGGATGAAGCTCAACCTGCGCTACTGACGCCAGGGGACCGGCGGGCAACGGCATCGAGGGGTCGCTGGCCCTCGATGCCGTTCGTGTTGGGGAACGGCCCGGGGCGCGGGCGGCGCCAGACCCTCAACCGCCGTCGTGCCGCCACGTCGCCGCCTGCCGCCAGCAGCGCCATTGCCCGTGCAGGCTTGCCGCGTAGGCCAGCGCGATCGCCAGGCCGGCGCCGCGGGCGAGGGCCGGCGCGAATGCGGCCGCCACCAGCAGCGCGCCCGCAACGGCATGCAGGACGAACGCGCGCCGCCTGTCCGCTTCCCCGAACAGGCTGCCCACGCCCGGCACACGGACACCACGCGGTACACGCTGGCGCAGTGCGATCCAGGTGAGGAACGCGGTGATCTCCAGCGCCATGCCGACGACCAGCAGCGGCAGGCCGACGCCCAGTACCAGGATGCCGAGCGGCACCAGCGGAACCTCGGGCCGCAGCACGAGCAGGCTGGCGGCCAACAGGCACGCGCAGCCGGCCTGCCAGAAGCGGCGCAGCACCGGATTGCGACGATGCGATGCGCGTGCCTGCAGCACGTACACGGCGAGGGCGAAGGCGGCCAGCGGCCAGGCCGCGACGCGCCAGGCGCTGCCGGGCGCCACGCCCGCCAGCGTCGCCACCGCGATGCCCAGCGTCAGCATCCAGGCGATCTGCCAGGTGCGCGATGCCGCAGACGGCAATGCGCGCGTGCCCTGCAGCATCGGCAGCGTCACCCCGCCCACCGCGGCCAGCAATCCCAGCACCCAGCCGATGACGCCGAACGCCGCGTGCACGTCCACCGTTCCCGCCGTCGCAGGTCCGTGCCAACCGGTGCGTGCCGCCAGCAACAGCAGGCCCAGTGCCGCCGTCGCGATCAACGCGAGCAGCGCCAGGCCGATGCCCTCGCGCACCACGCGTGCGCCTTCACCGCGAATGACGGCCAGCAGCGCCAGCAGCGCGAAGATCGCCAGCGATCCGCCCAGCAGTCCAGCCGCGGGCAAGGCCAGTGGGTGCGACGACGTGGCCAGCGTTGCCAGCAGCAGGACCAGGCCGGCGTTGAACGCCGCATGCAGCCACGGCACGGCACGCATGCCCGGCAAGGGACTGCCGGCGGCGACGGGCAGGAACTGCACCAGGCTGCCCAGCATCGCGTTGCCCAGCACGCCCAGCGCCCACACGTGCACCAGCACCAGCGTCACCGGGCTCCAGCGCGACAGCAGCGCCACCTCGCCATGCCAGGCCAGCCACAGTCCCGCCACGGCGCCCCACGCCAGCGCCGCCATCAGGAAGCGCATCGGCAGCGATGGCAGCGGCGCCGATGCGAACGCCAGTCCGCTCATGCCGCCTGCGGGGGCTCCAGCGCGTGCCGGTCGGCCACGTGGCAGATCGCGATGCAGGCGTTGCCCGCCTCGGTGTCGCGCACCCGGTATGCGAATCCCCACTGGTCCAGGATCGGCAGCAGCGGGGCGGGGAACAACGGCGTCTGCGCCACCAGGCGCTCGCCGCGCTGCAGGGTGCGCAGGCAGTCGAGGATGCGCTCCATCGGCTCCGGCGCCGCCAGGTCGCGCAGGTCCAGCCGCAGCAGGGTCAGGGCATGTGCCATGCGTCCGGCTCCGGGTCTTCGTGGTCGGGCGCGCAGTCCAGCGACAGCCCTGCGGCGTCCAGCGATTCGCGCACGCAGCAGGCGCAGGTGGCGAAGGCTTCGGGCAACAGTCCGGTATCGAAAGCGGTATCCATGGTGTTCAACTCCCCAGCCACAACAGCCAGCCCCACGGGTCATGCGCGCGCGCGATGCCGTACACCTGCAGGAAGCACAGCACCGCCGCGGCCACCAGTGCGGTGCGCGCACCGCTGCCGCGCGCGGGACGGAACGCGGCGATGCCCAGCCCCACGTAGGCGGCCAGGAAGGCGATCTTCGCCGTCAACCAGCCGTTGGCGAACATCCCCGCCGGCAGGATCGTCAGCAGCATCATCGCGCCGGTCAGCAGCACGGTGTCGATGGTGTAGCTGGTGTAGCGCACCGCCGCCGCGCGCGGCCAGCGCATGCCGGCCAGCAGTGCGAGCGCGCGCAGCGCGAACAGCGCGCCGCTGGTCATCGCCGCGCCCATGTGGACCAGCTTGATGTCGGGGTAGAAGGTCATCATGGCGCTCATCCCGGCCTCCCGTCCGCACGCGGACGCAGGTAGATGCCGCCGATGCGCCCCACCCACGGCGCCAGCGCCAGCAGCCAGCCCACCGCGGCGGCGGCCTGCCACGCCATCGCATCCGGCGCGACATCCGCGACGATGCGCATCACCGCCACCCCCTGGATCGCGACGAAGGCGAACCACGCCACCTTCGGCATCACCAGCGGCCGTCCGGAATGGCCCTGGGTCACCCGCGTGACCATCGCCACCAGCAAGCTGCCGAAGAAACCGATGAACATCGCGTGCATCGGCGCGCGCCCCAGCACGAAATCGCCCGTCGCCAGCAAGGTGACGCTCTGCACCCCGTACAGCAGGAAGGTCACCGGCAGCCATGCGGTGCCGATGAACAGCACGGCCAGCAACCCCGGCATGCGGCCGCGCGGCCACCAGCGATGCACCGCCCACGCGGTCAGGACCAGCAGCGGCACGTCGGCCAGCCACAGCCAGGCATAGGCGTGCGCCAGTTCCAGGCCCAGATGCACCATCAACAGTGCCCACACCGCGCCCAGCCACGGCAGCGAGCGCCACGGCACGTAACCCGGCACCACGTTGCCGGCGAAGAACGGGAACATGCGGTGCGCCACCGTCACGTACACCGGCAGCAGCAGGCCGAAGCCGCCGAGCTTGATGCTGGCGAACGCCCAGTTGGGGGACGCACCCAGTGCGAAGGCGATGAACATCACCAGCCCCAGCCAGCCCAGCAGCAACCCGGCGAAGCACGAACGCGCGTGCCAGGTCTTGGCGGTGTCGTCCGCAAGCAATCGTCCCAGCGTCAGCAGCGCCGTGGTCCAGCCGGCCAGCGCCATCCACAGGCCGACGGTCAGCCCCGCCTGCCAGCCCGCCACGCCCAGCAGGATGGCCAGTTGCCCGCCCATCAGGCCCAGGCCCACCGGCACGTAGTGCCAGCGCTTCAGGTCGGCCATGCCCATCCAGCGGGGGAACACGGTCAGCAGGAAGCCGAAGATGAAGCTGGGCAGCACCAGGTACTGCATCAGGAACGCATGCAGCCAGCCGGCGTAGATCGGCGTTTCGGGCATCGTCCACAGGCCCCAGCGCGTGGCCACCAGCCACAGCGCCCACCACAGCATTGCCAGCAGTACGTTGCCGGCGCCGATGAAGAACATCAGCCGGTGCGGCGCGTGCGCCAGCCACGCCGGCGAGAGGCCGGCCTGCGGCGGCGCGGCGCGTGGACGGGGCGGGGGAACGATGTCGATCTTCATGGGCCGCAGCGTGCCCGCCCCGACCCGCGACCGCCTTGACGTGGGTCAGGCCGGGCGCGATTCGGGCGCCCGCGCGGCCTTGATCCGGGTCAAGGCCATGCGCGTGGCGAACGCCTACAGTCCTGCCACCCGCGTCCGCGCGCCGCCAAGACCACAGGAAATCCGATGTCCGAACACGCCCATGCCCCCTCCGCGCAACGCCAGCAGGCCATGACCGAGGCCCTGCGCGCCTGGGACCCCGAAGCCGAGGTCAGCCTGGAAGCCGGCACCGGCCGGCTGATGGTGATGACCACGCTGCCCACCGAGCGCGTGATCGCCATCCTCAAGGACGTCGGCGAGCACGCCGAAGCCGGCGACAGCGAACCGCGCGGGCACAAGGCGGGGCAATGCTGTGGTGGGTGTTCGCATTGATCAACGAATGATCGCGAAGGGACTCCAGCGCGATGTCAGGCAGCAGGAAGCAATTGCTGTCAGAGCCGGGATCCGCTCCACCCTCAACACGTGGGTAACCTTGGACGCCGCACCCGGAGTTATCCGGACGGCGCGCTAGGTCGTAGCAAGTAGCCCGAGCAAGGCCGAAGGCCCCACCCGGGGAGCGTAGCGCATCCGTGTGGAGCGCCCGGGGGCGCTGCGTACCCGGGCAGCGCTAGCTGATTTGAAAACTGCTACGCTTTTCCTGACTGGTCACACTGGGGGTGGACTTTGGTAGCCAGCAGACAAGTACTTGCTCGCATTGACGGAACTCCCGAAAAACGGATGTTCCTAGCGATTATCAGTGACTATAACCTTCATACTGGAATCTGCGAGCTTGTCGACAATGCGCTCGACTTCTGGCTCGCTAGCGGAAAAAAACCAGGCCTAAAGGTTGACGTCCAACTCGACGTTGAGCGTCAAATGATTCGCGTCTCCGACAATGCGGGCGGTGTTCGCGAAGGGGATATACGGCTACTTATTTCTCCCGGAGCCAGTAGCATTCGAGATAGCCATCAAGTAATAGGCACGTTCGGCGTAGGCGGAAAGCGTGCTGGCGTAGCCCTCGGCGAACAGGTGGAGATCCGCTCGCGTTTTGGTCGCGGGAAGAGCATTCAAATCGACATCACTAATGACTGGCTAAACAGTGACGATTGGCATCTCGACGTTCATGAGATTCCTGACCTTCCGCCAGGCACCACCTCGGTCGACATCACCAAGGTACGCCAAGGCTTCAACAGTGCGGACGTGGATCGACTGTGTCTACATCTTGGCGAAGCCTACTCCTGGTTTATAAATCAGGGCTGCGATATTAGGCTGGGAGGACACCCCATAAAGGCCGTTGTCTTCGACAATTGGGCCTACCCGCCAGACTATCGGCCCCGCACTGCAACGTTCGAAATCTCGCCAGCAGACGAAAAGAGCCTAAAGGTAACCCTACGATCAGGGCTTATTCGCGATCGTGTCCCTGAAGCAGAGAACTATGGGGTCTATTTCTATTGCAATAATCGCCTAATCGTGAAGGAGCTACGTACGCGTGATGTGGGTTACTACATCTCCGCCGAGGCTGGAGTTCCTCATCCAGATGCTTCGCTTTGTCGCGCGATCATTGAACTCAATGGTCCACCTGAGGTTATGCCGTGGAATAGCAGCAAGAGCGACCTGAACTACAGCCACCCAGCGTTCATTCAAATTCGACCACGGCTTATCAACTTTGTCAGCTATTTCAGCTCGCTTTCCCGTCGACTCAAACATAGTTGGGATCAGGATGTATTCGCCTACTCGAAAGGCGAGATGGAGATTGTCGACCCCACCGATGCTCTGTCCACCAAGCGCACAGTTCTACCCGCACTGCCTCGCACTCGCAAACTCTCCCGCGTCGACCAGCTCCGTGCCTCGAACAAGCGGGCCATGGACGCGAAACCATGGACGATAGGTCTTGTGGAGGCGATGGGCCTCATCGAGGTGATCAGCAAACAACGGCTGGAGACTAAGAATCGGGCTGCCCTCATTCTTCTCGATAGCAACTTAGAGATCGCGTTCAAGGAGTTCATTGTCAGTCGAGCCGACTTGTTTCCGCCACACAAATACAACGATGCAAAAATTCTAGAAATATTCGCTAGACGATCCAGCGTAATCAAAGAAGTTACTGCTCACGTAACCATTAAGCCGGATGTCATAAGCAAGATCAATCACTACTACGGGTTGCGAAATAAGCTCATTCACGAGCGCGCTACCGTTGGAATCACTGATCGCCAAGTCGATGACTATCGGAAAACCGTCGAGGCTGTGCTTCGCTCTTTGTTCGACCTAAAGTTTCCCGCAATCTGAACGTAAAAATGCAGCCTGAGTTAGGTTAAGGACCGTGCCCTGGAAGACTTATCGTCGCCTTGTGAAGTGTCCCGGTGCGCTACGCTTACTTGGACTACGCTGGCTGCGGCATCACAGCATGCCAACATCTTTAACTTAACTTCTCGGCGTAGTTCATAGGTTGGGTGAGCCTGCGAACCCCAGCAGTGTGGTCTTCATCGGTCGTGAGAATTCTTGCTCCATGGCCGAGTCGGCATGTGTAGTGGGCTTTGCTCAGCCCAACCCATGAGCCTATCCGCATCAGAATATCTTCCACCACGGGCGCTTGGCCTGCTTCATGCCGGGCGATGCGTCTTCTTCGACCACCTCAGTGGCCCCGGCCATTTCTCCATCCGCCCCGTACTCTTCGCCTTCGTCGCCCACCACGCGGGCGCCGAGTGCCTGGGCGATCTCGAACATCTTGGCCAGGATTTCCCTGTCCGGATTCTTGGCCACGATGCCGCCGGAACCGGGGTAGAGCCAGGCCATGTTGCCGTCGACGCCATGTCCGGAATACGCAGTCCAGACCGCAATGCCTTCTTGATCAATGCGAAAAACGTCGCCGTTCTCCATGGTCGCTTCCGCATAGCCGTCCAGCCGCATCTCGGGGTCCGACGCGATGTAGGCCTTCCAGTCCTCCAGCGATATCTCCGGCCCTTCTTCGTCGAACCATTCGGTCTTGCGGGTGATATGGATTTCGTAGCCCATGATCGCTCCATCGAATGCATCGGGTTCACTTGGGGTGGAAGCACCGGTCGTCAGCCACCGGCTTCCCTCCTGTTTGGGCGGATATTAGTCGCAAAGCGCTGCGTCGGGCTTGACGGGTGGGGAATGGTCTTCCTGACCCGGGTGGAACGGACAGTGCAGGGCTCTAGCGCATGCGCGCGCCGTGCGGGAAACGCGGATGTTGCGCCGGGAGAGGATGCGTACGCACATGGATCCCGGCTCCGGCGCCCCCTCATCCGGCCTTCGGCCACCTTCTCCCCGTGAACGGGGAGAAGGATTCCCCTGCGATGCCCGCGCAAAAAAAGAGAGCCGCTTGCGCGGCTCTCTGGCTGCAACCTGCAGCAGGTGGCCCGGCATCCCCATCCGCGGATGCCGGTTCCAGGGTCAGGCTTCGTTCGGCTGCGCGACGGGCAGGGGCTCGCGGCGCGGGGCCACCCACAGGCGGAACACGAACCAGGCCAGCGCCACCGCGCCGACGCTGAACAGCGTGTCGGCCGGCACGCGCATCCACACCAGCATCTCCACGATCGGCTGCTGCATGAATTCGGCCGAGCGTGCGTACCAGTAACCGTGGTCGATCGAGGCGATCAGCTGCAGGATGCCCAGCGGCAGCAGGGTGAAGGCGGCCATGCCGGCCAGGCCGATGTTGAGCGCCCAGAACGCCGTCTTCAGCAGCTTCTCGTTCCACGCCACGTCCGGCTTCAGGCCGCGCAGGCAGAACAGCATCAGGCCGATGCCCAGCATGCCGTACACACCGAACATCGCCGTGTGGCCGTGGTTGGCGGTCAGGTTCAGGCCCTGCATGTAGTACAGCGGCAGCGGCGGATTGATCAGGAAGCCGAACAGGCCGGCGCCCACCAGGTTCCAGAACGAGACCGCCAGGAAGAACATGATCGGCCACTTGTACTTGGCCATCCAAGGCGTGGCCTTGCCCAGCTTGTAGTTGTGGTAGGCCTCGAAGCCGACATAGGCCAGCGGCACCACTTCCAGCGCGGAGAAGCTCGCGCCCAGGGCGATCACCGAAGGCGTGGTGCCGGTGAAGTACAGGTGGTGCAGCGTGCCCAGCACGCCGCCGGCCATGAACACGATGGTGGCGAACAGCACCGTGAGGGTCGCGCTGCGCACCTGCAGCAGGCCCAGGCGGGTGAACAGGAAGGCGATCACCGCCACCGCGAACACCTCGAAGAAGCCTTCCACCCACAGGTGGACCACCCACCAGCGCCAGTATTCGACCATCGACAGGTGCGTGTGCTCGCCCCACATCAGGCCGGCCGCGTAGAACAGGCCGATGCACACCACCGACAGGAACAGCAGGCCCACGATCGAACGCGAATCGTCGCCCCTGCGGATCGCCGGCCACAGCGCGCGTCCCACCAGGGTCAGCCACAGCAGCAGGCCCACGAACAGGAACCACTGCCAGAAGCGGCCCAGGTCCACGTATTCCCAGCCCTGGTGGCCGAACCAGAAGTTCTTGGCCAGCCCCAGCTTCTGCATCACCGCCAGCCACTGGCCGGTGAAGGAACCGACCACGATGATCAACAGGCACGCCCACAGGAAGTTCACGCCCAGGCGCTGGAACTTGGGCTCGTGTCCGGAGATGGCCGGAGCGATGTACAGGCCCATGCCCAGCCAGGCGGTCGCGATCCACAGCACCGCCAACTGGGTATGCCAGGTGCGCGTGAGCGAGTAGGGCAGGATTTCGGCCAGCGCGAAGCCGTAGGCCTCCTGGCCTTCGACCTGGTAGTGCGCGGTGGTCGCGCCCAGCAGGATCTGCACCAGGAACAGCGCGATCACCACCCAGAAGTACTTGGCGGTGGCGCGCATCGAGGGCGTCACCTTGATCGCGGCCAGCGGGTCCTTCTTCGGCAGCACCGGCACCATTTCCTCGCCGTGGCTGGTGGCGTAATGCCAGCCCAGCAGGCCGATGCCGGCGATCAGGAACAGCACGCTGAACACCGTCCAGATGAGCAGGTTGGACGCCGGCGTGTTGCCGACCAGTTCGTCATGCGGCCAGTTGGCGGTGTAGGTGATCTCCGAACCGGGGCGCTCGGTGACCGAGGCCCATGCGGCCCACCAGTAGAACGCGGTCAGCTGGCGACGGTGTTCGGCATCGGCCACCGTGTCGTTGCGCATGGCATAGGCCTCGCGCAGCTCGGCGGTGGAAGGGTCGTGGCCGAACAGGCGCTGGTAGTGGTCGGCGACCTGGGCCATGGCCTGCGCGCGGTCGGCATCGACCGTGATCGTGCCGGTGGCGGCGTTGTAGGTATTGGGCCGCAACAGCGACTGCACGCGCTTGGCGTAGGCGGCCTGGGTGGCTTCGTCCAGCCGCTTGTAGCTGTCCGCGCCGGTGTCGCGCTTGGCCCACAGGTCGAGGATCGCCTCCGCTTCGCGGTGCAGCCAGTCCGCGCCCCAGTCGGGCGCCACGTAACCGCCGTGGCCCCAGATGGAGCCCAGCTGCTGGCCGCCGATCGACTGCCACACCTGGCGGCCGGTCTCGATGTCCTGGCGGGTGTAGACCACCTTGCCGTCGGTGGTGACCACCTGTTCGGGCATGGGCGGCGCCTGGCGGTAGGTCTCGCTGCCGACCCATAGCAGGACGGCGAACGACGCAATGAGCAGGGCCGCCAACCCCACCCACAACTTGCGTGTCGAATTCATGATGCGGCTCTCCTCGGGAAACGGTCGCATCATCGGCGCGCCGGCCCGGGGACTCCATGACGCAGGTCAAGCGGGGGAGGAATCGGGGAGGTGCGCTTCTGTAGGAGCGGCTTCGGGCGCGATGCTCCGGCTCCAGAACTTACCGGCCCGTCTGTAGGAGCGCCCTCGGGCGCGATGCTCATTCTGCGGCCCATCAACAAGCCAGGAGCATCGCGCCCGAGGGCGCTCCTACAAGGGATCCGCGGATCTCAATCCCGCAACACGCTCAGCGCGAGGGCTTCCAGGCGGGGCAGGTCCAGGATCTCGACGTCGCGCTGCTTGATGTGCAGCAGGCCGTCCTGCTCGAAGCGGCGCAGCACGCGGCTGACGGTTTCCGGCGCCTGGCGCAGGTAGTTGGCGATGTCGGTGCGCGCCATCGTCAGCTGGAACCGGCGCGGCGAGAATCCGCGCGCGGCCAGCCGGCGCGACAGGCCGATCAGGAATGCGGCCATGCGCTCGTCGGCGGTGTTGTCGCGGGCGAACAGCGAGGCCACGCCGATGTCGCGGCTCATCAGCTTGAACAGGTGCTGCTGCAGGTTGGGCAGGCGCGCGGCCAGCAGTGCGATCTTCGGGAACGAGAAACGGCACAGCATCACCGTGTCCAGCGCGATGGCGTTGCAGGGATAGCGGTCGCCGTGGATCGCGTTCAGGCCGATGACTTCGCCGGGCAGGTGGAAGCCGAGCACCTGCTCGTGCCCGTTGCGGTCGATCTGGTAGGTCTTCACCGTGCCCGCGCGCACCGCGGCGATGGCGCCGAACGGATCGCCCTCGCGGAACACGTGTTCGCCGGCGCGCAGCGGGCCCACGTGCTCGACCAGCACGTGCAGGTCCATCAGCGCGCGCTTGTCCATGCCCTCGGACAGGCAGGCTTGCGAGAACGCGCAGGTGGAACAGAAGCTCAGCGCATCGCCGTCGTCGGCGACGATGCTCGCATCCGTGCGCGGGAAGACCAGCGGCGAGGTCATGCGGACACTCCCGGAGTGGTCAGACGGTGCGCGAGAAGCGAGGCGTCGAGGCTGCAGTGGTGGGCAGGTAGCGGTCGAAGCACATGGCGATGATACGCAACAGCATCCGCCCGCGCGAGGTGGTCTGCAATCCGTCCGGGCGCAGTTCCACCAGTCCGTCGTCCTGCAGCGGGCGCAGCCGTTGCAGCGCGTCGGCGAAGTAAGTTGTGAACTCGATCACATGCCGGCGGCCCAGGTCGCGGTAATCCAGCGTGCCGTGGCACATCAGCTGCTGGATGACGTCGGCGCGGATCACGTCGTCTTCTTCCAGCCGCATGCCGCGCCACACGGGCAGGCGGCCCTGGTCGATGGCCTGTTCCCAGCTGCCCAGGTCGCGCGGGTTCTGGCTGAAACTCGGGCCGATGTGGCTGATGGCGCTCACGCCCAGGCCCACCAGGTCGCTTTCGGCGTGGGTGGTGTAGCCCATGAAGTTGCGGTGCAGGTCGCCGCGTTGCTGCGCCTGCGCCAGGCTGTCGCCGGGCAGGGCGAAGTGGTCCATGCCGATGTAGACGTAGCCGGCTTCGCCCAGCTTGTCGATCGCGCACTGCAGCAGGCCCAGCTTCACCTCCGGCGACGGCAGGTCCTCGGCGTTGATGCGCTGCTGCGGGCGGAACATCGACGGCAGGTGCGCGTAGCTGTAGATCGCCAGGCGGTCCGGGCGCGCCTCCAGGGTGATGTCGAGCGTGCGCGAGAACCCAGCCAGGCTCTGCTTCGGCAGGCCGTAGATCAGGTCCACGTTCACCGACTGCAGGCCATGCGTGCGGCAGGCGTCGATGATCGCCAGCGTCTGCTCCACGCTCTGGATGCGGTTGACCGCGCGCTGCACCTCGGGATCGAAATCCTGCACGCCCAGGCTGGCGCGGTTGAAGCCTGCGGCGGCCAGCGCGCCCACCTCGTCCGGGGTGATGAAGCGCGGATCCAGTTCGATCGAACAGTCTAGCCGCGCCGGTGCGGCGAAGGAGAAGTGCCTGCGCAGCACGTCCATCACTTCGGCGATCTGCGCCGGGGTGAGGAAGTTGGGCGTGCCGCCGCCGAAATGCACCTGCTCCACGTCGCGGTCGCGGTCGAACAGCGCCGAGGCCATCGCCACTTCGCGGTACAGCCGCGTCAGGTAGGCCGCGCCGCGCGCGGTGTCGCGGGTGATGATGCGGTTGCAGCCGCAGTAGAAGCACGGGCTGGTGCAGAACGGGATGTGCAGGTACAGCGACAGCGGCCGCGGAATGGGGTCGCCGTTGCTGGTGGCCGCCATGGCGCGCAGGTCGCTTTCGTCGAAGCCCGGCGAGAACTGCGGCGCCGTGGGATACGAGGTGTAGCGCGGCCCCGGCGTGTCGTAGCGCCGCAGCAACTCGGGATCGAACAGGGAGGACAGGCTGGCCATGCGTGCAGCCTAGGCCAGCGCCACGGGGCTGTCCTTGATATGGGTCAATCGGCTGCGGCTTCCGGTCGCAGGTTCAGTCGCGTGAAGGCGTGCGGCGGCTGGCAAAGGCCGGCGGCCGGCACTAGGCTGGGCCAGGCGTTGTCGGCGAGGGGCTGGGGTGATCGGTTACCGGGAGGCGGTGGAGAGGCTGCGCGGCGGCGCGGAACGGCTGGGCGTGCAGCCGTGTGCCCCAGGCGATGCCATCGGTCGCGTGCTTGCCCATGAAGTGGTCAGCCCGATGGCGCTGCCGCCGTTCGACAACGCGGCGCTGGATGGCGTTGCGCTGGTCGCTGCCGGTCGGCCGGTCTCCATGGCACAGGTGTGGGAGATCGGCGCACGCATCGGCGCCGGCCAGTCCGCGCCGCAGGACGACGCGTCCGCCTGGGAGATCATGACCGGGGCACCGTTGCCTGCCCGCGCCGATACGGTGGTGCCGGTGGAGCGGATGGAAGCCTTGCCCGCTGCCGCGTCGGGGGCATCGCGCGTACGCGTGCAGGGAGAAGTGGTCGTGGGGGCGAACATCCGCCGCCGCGGCGAAGACGTGCATCCCGGGCAGTGCGTGTTGCCGGCCGGCCATGTGCTGGATCCGGCCGCGCTGATGCTGGCCGCCGGGCTGGGCATCGACCGGATCCAGGTGGCGCGGCGTCCGCGCGTGGCCCTGCTGGCGACGGGCCGCGAGATCGTGGCGGCGGGCGCGCCGTTGCCGCCGGGCGGCATTCACGATGCGACCTCGCCCTACCTGCGTGCCGCACTCGCCGCGGCAGGTGCGGAAACAGTCTTCATGCGGCGCGTCGGCGACGAGGTCGCGGTTTTCCAGGCTGCGGTGGACGCTGCGCTGGCCGCGGGTGCCGACCTGGTGCTCAGCACGGGCGCGGTGTCGAAGGGCTGCTACGACTTCGTGCCGGCTGCGCTCCAGGCGCGCGGCGCCGCGACGCTGTTCCATGGCGTGGCGTTGCGTCCGGGCAAGCCTGTGCTGGCCGCGCGCCTGCGCGAAGGCGCGATGTTCGTCGGCCTGCCGGGCAATCCGCTGTCCACGGCGGTGGGCTTCCGCTTCCTGGTGGAGCCGCTGCTGCGTGCCTGGCTGGGCCTGCCGCCGGAAACGCCGTGCTGGCTGCCGCTGGCCGACGACTGCCGCTCGCGCGCCGGACTGCATGCCGTCTTGCACGGCACGCTGCGCTGCGACCGCGACGGTCGCCTGCATGCGCACGTGGCGCAGGCGCAATCGTCGTTCCGCCTGCTGCCGTTCTCGCAGTCCTCGGCGTGGATCACGCTGCCCTCCGATCTTGGCGACGTGGCCGCCGGTACGCCCGTGCAGGTACACGGTCTGAGCCATCTGCATTCGCCCGCCTGGATGCCGGCATGAGCCAGACATTGCCCGCATGGCGTGCGGTGCTGCTGGCAGGTGGACGCTCCTCGCGCATGGGTACGGACAAGGCCTTGCTGCCGTGGGGGAACGGCACACTGTTGACGCACATGCGCGGCATGCTGGTCGACGCGGGCGCGGTCGAGGTGATCGTCAGCGGGGACCGCCCTGACATGGGCGGCGTGCCGGACGCGACGCGCGATACCGGACCGATGGGGGCGCTCTCACAACTCGCATCGCGTCTGACCGACGGCGAGTGGATCGTCGTGCCCGTGGACATGCCGTTGCTGTCCACGGACCTGTTGCATGCGTTGCTGGCAGTGGATGCGGCATGCGCCTGCGTGGAAGGCCATTCCCTGCCGATGATGCTGCGCGTGGACGAACGCATGCGTACGCTGATGCATGCCGTGGGTGCGCGCGCTGGCCGGGAGCGTTCGCTGCGGGCCCTGCAACAGGGCGTTGACACGCAGCATCTGCCTGCCGCGCGCTGGCAACAGGCGTTGTGCAACTGCAACACGCCGGAAGAGTGGATCGCACTGCAGCAATCGGCGACCCAGGCCCGCGGCGCATGAGCGGGTCGGACGCGTCACATTTAGTGTGATAGCCTGCGGCCGCAGCATCGTCGCACCCAGTACCCACCCGCAAGGTAGGCATCATGGAGCAGGGCGCAGGAACAGCCGTTGCGAGCAAACAGCAGGAGCGCCTGGCGTTCCTGCTGCTGACGCTGGTCGTATTCCCGCTGATGGCCATCCTGTTCGTCGCCGGCTATGGCTTCCTGGTATGGATGTGGCAGCTGCTGTTCGCCGGGCCGCCGACGGGGCCCTGAGCGATGGACGGCATGCGCTCTCCTTCCCGTCGCGCCCTGCTGTTCGGCCGCGTGCCGGCCGCACCGCTGCCCCCTGCGTTCCGGCCGCCCTGGGGCAAGCCCGAGCCCGAGTTCCTTGCCGCGTGCACGCGCTGCGATGCCTGCGTGCATGCCTGCCCCGAGCAGGTGCTGGTCCGCGGCGCCGACGGCCTGCCGCGCTTCGACGCGCACGCCGGCGAATGCACGTTCTGCGGCGATTGCGTGGCCGCGTGCGGCAGCGGTGCGTTCGACCCCGCGCGCGATCCGCCGTGGACGCTCGTTGCCGACGTCGCCGGCACCTGCCTGTCGGCGCAGGGCGTGGTCTGCGCCAGCTGCCGCGACGCATGTCCCGCATCCGCGATCCACGTGCCGCCTGGTGCACGGGGGTCGGCCACGGTCGATCCCGAGGCATGCACGGGCTGCGGCGCCTGCGTGGCTCCCTGTCCGGTGCAGGCCATCGCCCTGCACCACGCACCCGCCATGGAGGCCCTCGCTTGAACGCACCCGCTCTCGATGCCGAAGTCCACATCGCCAGCTTCGTCATCCAGCACCGCGAAACGGCGGCCGACGCGTTGGCGGCGATGATCCGCGGGCACGCCGACCTGGACCTGGCGCTCGCTGGCGGCACGCGCAGCGTGGTCATCTGCGAATCCGCCGACCGCCACGCGGTGATGGCGCGCGTGGACCAGCTGCAGGCCGTGCCGGGCGTGCTGAACGTGCTGCTGGTCTACCACCATGCCGAGCCCGCGCACGCGCTCGACGAGGCGCTGCCCTCCCTGTCCATCCTGTCCGCGGCCGGAGATGCCCATGAGCACACGTCGTGAATTCATCCGCCACAGCGCGCTGGCCACGGCCGCCGCTGCGGCCGGCCTGCCGCTGACCGGCACCGGCAGCAACGTCGTCACCGAAGGCGACCTGACCACGCTGAAGTGGGACAAGGCGCCCTGCCGCTACTGCGGCACCGGCTGCGGCGTGAACGTGGCGGTGAAGGAGGGGCGCGTGGTGGCCACGCACGGCGACGTGCATGCCGAGGTCAATCGCGGCATCAACTGCGTGAAGGGCTATTTCCTCTCCAAGATTCTGTACGGCGCCGACCGCCTGACCCAGCCGCTGCTGCGAAAGAAGAACGGCGCGTACGCCAAGGACGGCGAGTTCACCGCGGTGGGCTGGGACGAGGCCTTCGACGTGATGGCCGCGCAGTTCAAGCGCGTGCTGAAGGAAAAGGGAAGCGACGCCATCGGCATGTTCGGCTCCGGCCAGTGGACGATCTTCGAAGGCTATGCGGCCAACAAGCTGATGAAGGCCGGCTTCCGCAGCAACCACATCGACCCCAACGCGCGCCACTGCATGGCATCGGCGGTGGCCGGCTTCATGCGCACCTTCGGCATGGACGAGCCGATGGGCTGCTACGACGACATCGAGGCGGCCGATGCGTTCGTGCTGTGGGGTTCGAACATGGCCGAGATGCATCCGATCCTGTGGACGCGGGTGACCGACCGCCGGCTGTCGCATCCGCACGTGAAGGTGGCGGTGATGTCCACGTTCGAGCACCGCAGCTTCGAGCTGGCCGACATCCCCATCATCTTCAAGCCGCAGACCGACCTGGTCATCCTCAACTACATCGCCAACCACATCATCCGCACCGGCAAGGTCAACAAGGCGTTCGTCGACAGGCACACCACCTTCAAGCGCGGCAACGACGACATCGGTTACGGCCTGCGCCCCGAACATCCGCTGGAGATGAAGGCCAAGAACGCCAAGGACCCCAACGGCGGCCAGCCGATCGACTACGCGGAGTTCGCCGCCTTCGTCGCGCCGTACACGCTGGAGAAGGCCGTCGAGATGACCGGCGTGGAGCGCGGCTGGCTGGAGCAGCTGGCCGAGCTGTACGCCGACCCGAAGACCAAGGTGATGTCGTTCTGGACGATGGGCTTCAACCAGCACACCCGCGGCGTGTGGGCCAACAACATGGTCTACAACATCCACCTGCTGACCGGGAAGATCGCCACCCCGGGCAACAGCCCGTTCTCGCTGACCGGGCAGCCCTCGGCCTGCGGCACGGCGCGCGAGGTGGGCACCTTCAGCCACCGCCTGCCGGCGGACATGGTGGTGACCAACCCCGAGCACCGCAAGCACGCCGAGGAGATCTGGAAGATCCCGCACGGCACCATCAATCCGAAGGTGGGCTACCACGCGGTGGAGCAGAACCGCGCGCTGAAGGACGGCAAGCTCAACGCGTACTGGGTGATGGTCAACAACAACATGCAGGCGGCGGCGAACCTGCGCGAGGAAACCTGGCCGGGCTACCGCAACCCGGACAACTTCATCGTGGTCTCCGATGCCTACCCCACGGTGACGGCGCAGGCGGCCGACCTGATCCTGCCCGCCGCGATGTGGGTGGAGAAGGAGGGCGCCTACGGCAACGCCGAGCGCCGCACCCAGTTCTGGCACCAGCTGGTGAAGGCGCCTGGCGAGGCGCGCTCGGACCTGTGGCAGCTGATGGAGTTCTCCAAGCGCTTCACCACCGACGAATGCTGGCCGGCCGAACTGCTGGCGGCCAACCCCCAGTTCAAGGGCAAGACCTTGTTCGACGTGCTGTACCGCAACGGCAACGTGGACAGGTTTCCGAACTCCGACATCGAACCCGGCTACGCCAACGACGAGTCGGCGCTGTTCGGGTTCTATGTCCACAAGGGCCTGTTCGAGGAATACGCCGCCTTCGGCCGCGGCCATGGCCACGACCTGGCCCCGTTCGACGACTACCACAAGGCGCGCGGCCTGCGCTGGCCGGTGGTGAAGGGCAAGGAGACGCGCTGGCGCTATCGCGAAGGCGCGGACCCGTACGTCAAGGCCGGCACGGGCTTCGAGTTCTACGGCAACAAGGACGGCAAGGCGGTGATCTGGGCGCTGCCGTACGAGCCGCCGGCGGAATCGCCCGACGACGACTTCGACCTGTGGCTGGTCACCGGCCGCGTGCTGGAACACTGGCATTCGGGTTCGATGACGATGCGCGTGCCGGAGCTGTACAAGGCCTTCCCCGCCGCGGTGGTGTTCATGAATCCGGACGATGCGAAGGACCGAGGCCTCAAGCGCGGCGATGAGATCATCGTGGCCTCGCGGCGCGGCGAGATGCGCTCGCGGGTGGAGACGCGCGGCCGCAACCGCATGCCGCGCGGGGTGGTGTTCGTACCGTGGTTCGACGCGGGCCAGCTGATCAACAAGGTCACCCTGGACGCCACCGATCCGATTTCCAAGCAGACCGACTACAAGAAGTGCGCGGTCAAGGTCGTGGCCGCATAGGAGGCTCGCCATGCAGAACAAGCAGCTGTGGATCGCGGTGGGGCTGGTGGGGGTGCTGATGGCGCTGGTGTTCGCGGCGGGCTGGCTGGTGGGCCGGCCGAAGCACGTGGACGCCGCGGCGGACGCTTCGCCCGTGCCGGTGGAGGCGCGCGCGGTGTTCATCCCGGGCGCGGGACAGATCGATGCGCTGCGCCGGGGCGTGCCGGTGGACCAGGAAGGGCACCCGCCGCCGCTCGCGCACGTGGAGAACGCCGATCTCAGGCGCGCGCGCGCCTACCCGATGCAGCCGCCGACCATCCCGCACACGATCGATGGCTACCAGGTCGACCGCAACAGCAACCGCTGCATGCTGTGCCACGCGCGCGCCAACGCGGCCACCTTCCAGGCGCCACCGGTCAGCGTGACCCACTACATGGACCGCGACGACCAGTTCCTGGCGACCATCTCGCCGCGCCGCTATTTCTGCAACCAGTGCCACGTGGTGCAGACCGATGCGCCGGTGCTGGTGGCCAACCAGTTCCGCGACATCGACAGCGTGCTGTCGCCGCCGCCGACGGCGAAGGAGTAGCCCATGTGGCCTCGGGTGAAGCAGCAGGTGCTGGGGCTGTGGCGGACGCTGCGACTGCCCAGCCGGCACTACAGCCTGGGTTTCCTGACGGTGGCCGGATTCATCGCCGGCATCCTGTTCTGGGGCGGGTTCAACACGGCGCTGGAGGCCACCAACACCGAAGCCTTCTGCACCAGCTGCCACGAGATGCAGGACAACGTCTTCGAGGAGTTGAAGACCACCATCCACTACAGCAACCGCTCGGGCGTGCGCGCGACCTGCCCGGACTGCCATGTGCCGCACAACTGGACCGACAAGATCGCACGCAAGATGCAGGCCTCCAAGGAGGTATGGGGCAAGATCTTCGGCACGATCAACACGCGCGAGAAGTTCCTGGACGAGCGCCTGATCCTGGCCACGCACGAATGGAACCGGTTGAAGGCCAACGATTCGCTGGAATGCCGCAACTGCCACGACTACGACTCGATGGACCTCACCCGCCAGGGTTCGCGCGCGTCCCAGGTGCACAAGCTGTGGCTGGGCACCGGCAAGAAGACCTGCATCGACTGCCACAAGGGCGTGGCGCACCGCCTGCCCGACATGACCGGCGTGCCGCAGGGATGAAGCGCTAGAGCCGCGCCGCGTCGGCGCGCGCGCGGATCTGGGCGAAGGTCCAGTCGCGCAGCAGGCGGCCGTCTTCCCACACCGTGACCATGGCGTCGTCGTAGCCGGCGGGCCGTTGCGCCTCCTCCAGCGAGGCGGCGGAGGCGGGCACGGGCACCGTGCGGAAGCCGCCGTACTCGCGGTGGCGCAGCAGGGTCATGCGCCCGCGCTTGCTCTGCTTGCCCTTGTCGGTCACCGGATCCTTGTACACGTCGATCCATTCGCCCGCCACGCGCACGGCGGAGCACTTGAGCGCGAACTTCTGGGTGTCGCGGTCCAGCCGCTGCAGCAGCGCGCCGCCCATGCCGAAGGCCAGGTTGTCGGTGGCGTAGCCGGCGCTGGTGATGCGCTCCAGGATGGCGCGCAGGCTGGTGGGGTTGATGCCGTCGCCCTGGATCACCCGCACGTGGTCGAGCACCTTGTAACCCTTGCCGTTGACGGTATGGCCGAAGGCCTCGTCCAGCAGTTCCAGGCACTGGTGGACCACGGCCACCGGGTCGCCCGAATCGGGACGGATGACGACGGTCGCGCCGGAGTCGATCACCTCCTGCTTCAGCGTGGTGCCCCAGTGCTGGCGGATGGCATGGAAGATGTCGTAGCTGTCCGACACCACTGCGACGATCGCGCCCGGCCGGGCGAATTGCCGCAGCATGTTGCGGTAGGCCTCCACCTCGTCGTCGCGCCCCCAGCTGGTGATGGTGCTGTGCTCGGCGGCCGGAATGGAGAAGCCCGCCATCGGTTCGTGGTAGTGCGCCTTCGCCAGCAACAGGCCGGACACGGTGTCGGTGCCCATGAAGTTGACCAGGTGCGCGGCGCCGCCGAGGGCGGCCGATTCCAGGCTGGATACGCCCCGCGCGCCGAAGTCGTGCAGCTTGAAGGGCAGCTGGCCTTCCGGGTCGTCGCTGGTGCGCTGCAGGAACTGGCGGAGGGTCTGCTTCGCATGCCAGCTGATGGTCGCCACGGTGATGGGGTACCAGATGCGCAGCAGCATCGTCTCCAGGTACGACGGCACCCAGAACGCCTGCGGATCGGTCGATTCGATGGTCATCAGTGCTTCGTGCGTGGGCACCACCGTGCCTTCCGGCACGGCGCGGATGCGGATCGGCAGGTGGCCGCCATGGCGGTCGACGATGTCGCGCCAGCCGGCTTCGTTGAATGGCTCGCCATGCGCGGAGAAGACCTCGCGCGCCTCGTCCACGTCGGCGTGGGTGACGGGCGTGGCGAGGTATTCCTTCAGCACGGCCTGCAGGCCGAAGAACACGGTGCGGTCGTGAATGCCGCCCCGCGATTCCACATAGAAGAACGTGGCGTCGGTGCCCGGCGGATACTGCAGCCAGTGGCTGGCCTTGTAGCTGTCGGTGTTGAGCAGGAGGTTGCGCAGGGCGTGCATGAGGGCGGGGCGTTCCACATCCGGGGGGCGTAGTGTCGCAGCTTCGTCGTCAGGCCGGATCGGGCGATGCCGGAGCCTCCGATCCGATGCCCGCCGCATGGGGGTGGCGTCTGCTTGCCGGTGCCGGTCGGCTGCGATGGCGCCTCGCCGTCAGACCGACGGACTCACATTTGAACGCTTCGCCGGTACGGCTGCCGCTGTGACATGACACTTCGCCTGCCTCATGGTGTGACGTGACTGAAGCATCCGCGCCGACGGGTGTGCACCGCGCGCAGCTTCCTCGGCATGGGCCTCCGTTGATGGGAGAGGCCATTGCAAACGAGCGTGGCTTGTCGAGGATGTATCGGATATGTGTCGCAGCCTTGTCGGGAAGCCGGACATTCTGAATCTTTGGAGATATTGGGATATTGAAGAGCGGATGCCCTCTCATCTAGAGAGTAAGCAAGGAACTATGGAACGATCAACTCGAAGCGGATCCTCGCACCTGCAATGTATCTTCCTACGCGCGCGCGCATTCAAGTTTCGGTAGAAAGCAAGAAGGGGGAACAATGAGCGATCACGAAAATCAGCGGATTCTGGTCGTGGATGACGACGTGGAACTTCGCGAAAAGGTCCTGCTGCCGGGTCTTCGCCGGTTCGGATTCGAGGTCCACGGCGTGGGAAGCGCCATCGAGCTCTACAAGTGGCTGGTGGGAAACTCGTGCTCCATGATCGTGCTGGATGTCGGCCTGCCCGACGATGATGGCTTCGCCATCGCCAAGCATCTGCGGGAAACCACCGCGGCGGGCATCATCATGTTGACCGGGCACGACTCGAAATCCGACCACATGCGGGCATTGGACGCGGGCGCCGACGCCTATTTCACCAAGCCCACCGATGTGGAGCTGCTGTCCAGCGCACTGCACAGCCTGTCGCGCAGGATGTCGAGAAGCGGCAAGGCCGACCTGCCTTCGGCCCTGCAGCGATGGCGGATTGAAGCCGATGGCTGGAGGCTGGTCGCGCCCAGCGGAAGCGTGATTGCGCTGTCACTGACGGAGAGAGCGATCATGAAAAAGCTGGGGTCGGCCGACAAGCCCGTTCCCAGGGAGGATCTGCTCAAGGAACTGGACGATGTCGTCGACGACTTCGATCCCAGCCGCCTGGAGATGCTGATCCATCGGCTCCGCCGCAAGGTGGAATGCAAGTCCGGACAGGAACTGCCCTTGTCTGCCGTGCGCAGGATGGGCTACATGCTGTCGGTCTAGGCGCGTGAGCGGCGGAAACGCCGGAGGCGAATACCCCGGCGGCGTCTATCCGCCCGCGCCATTGGTCACGGGAGGCGGTCGCACGGTGTCCGGTGCGGCCGCCCGCGGGAGCCTTATCCGCAGGTTGATGCCAACGGCGGGCACGACGGAGGTCTTGACCACCCCTCCATAGAGGGAAACGAGCGTCCTCATGGCATCCAGGCGTTGCTGCAACAAGGTGCGGTCCAAGGAGGGCGGCTTGTCGGCCATCCCGAACAGGAACATCAGATCCACGCTGTGCAGGGCGTCGTCCTTGTGAAAGGCGTTTGCGCTGGCATTGCGCACGCCAATCATCACCCAGCGTTTTTCCCCGCCCGACTGCAGCGCGTATCCGACCAGGGAAAGCAGGATCGCCTGCAATGCGCTCCGTTCGAGGCGGATGTGCAGGGGGTAGGGCGGCACCATGCAGGATATGTCTATCGCTTCCTGCACCAGCTGGTGGGTCCGGTAAGACCATTGCCGGATGACGTCGCAGGCGTCGAACACTTCCGGGCGGGACCCGGAACGCATCACAACCTCCATGAGGTTGCGCGAGTAGAGCAGGCCGCGGGAAGCCGTCGAGAGGATCCTGTCCAGGGCTTCCTCCCTGTCGCGAAAGTCTGAGGTTTCCCTCAGCTCCTGGACGTAGCCGAAGATCTGCGCCCAGACATTGTTGAAATCGTGCGCCAGTTGCCGGAACAAGTGCATGGGCGCATCGTGGGCGCCATTTCCGTCAGGCGCATGCTGCGGGTCTTGCCTATCTTCTGTCGTGGACATGAGCCGATTTTTGTCTTGGGTCCCCATCCCTCATGGCGGTGCACGACCCATACTCCATAAATGCGTTTACGTTCGCCATATCGAAATCTTTCGTCACGATGGGTGCCGTCAGGACGTCGGGCACGACAGACACATGAACGGATCATCGGCGCCCAGCAGACCGGGCCCTCACGACCGCGGGCAGTGTCCGGTGGGCCGGCACCTGCGCGGGGATGCCGGCGCGCAACGCCCGTGGCCGCCCGCATCTGCGCGCAGTGGACAGAAACAGCGCGGGCATCGGCCGCGAGGGTGCAGGCGTGAATGGGGTGGCATCGCATCTGCCATGGCCGGCTAGGCTGCCGGCCGCGAAGTCGCATAGCCCGACAGGAACGTCTGCAGCGCTTGTTGCGCCACGCCTTGCAGATATTCCTCGGAAGGCGCCTTGAGCAGCCCGAGCAGGCAGGGCATGAGCGATTGGGATTCGAGCAGCCCGGTCAGGTGCCGGGCCGCGACCAGCGGATCGGCCTGCCGTAGCCGGCCAAGCTCCATCTGCTGCTGCAGAAAGGCGGCCAGGCGCTGCATGCCCCGCTGCGGGCCCGACTCGTAGAAGAGCACGCCGGCATTGGAGCGGCCCGCCACTCCGATGATCGTCTGCCATACCTGCACGACCTGCTCGCTGCAGATGAAATGGAGCATCTGCTCGCAAAAACGCTGCAATGCGACCGGGAGCGTTTCGGTGGCTTCCTCGAGCGTGGTGAAGATGGGCGAGATGAACTTCTCGGCCACGCTATGGGCCACGGCGACGAAGAGTTCCTCCTTGGAGGGAAAGTAGCCGTACAGGGTGCGCTTGGAAGCCCCGGCACGCGCGGCAATCTGCGACATGGAGGCGCCTTCGAAGCCTGCCTCCAGGAAGACTTCGGCCGCGGCATCGACCATGGCTTCACGTTTGGCTTCGGTCCTGACCCGCATCGATCGACTCCAGGCGGTGGGGGCTCACAAATATACCGGCGGGGCAGAAATGCTTGACAGGCAGGCGACAGGATTAATAGTATACCGAACCGTACCGTATAGTCAATAGAGATACCGCCATGCGTCCTGCTTCCTGCCGGTCCACGCCGCTGCTTGTTGCGGCGGCTGTCCTTCTTCTGAGCGCCTGCGGAACGCCGCCCGGCGGGCCCCCGCCCGCGGAGGGCACCCCGCAGATGGGCGTCATGACCGTCAGGGCGCAGTCGGTCACGCTGACCGCGGAACTGCCCGGGAGGACGGTCCCCTACCTGATCGCCGAAGTCAGGCCGCAAGTCGGCGGGATCATCCAGTCGCGCAAGTTCAGGGAAGGGGCCGATGTCGAAGCGGGTCAGGCGCTGTACCAGATCGACCCGGCCACGTACCGGGCCGCCTACGACGGCGCCGTCGCGGCGCTGGCCAAGGCCCAGGCCAACCTGCGCACCACACAGCTGAAAGCGCGCCGCTACCAGGATCTGGTGGCGATCTCCGCCGTCAGCCGGCAGGACTACGACGATGCCGCCGCCGCACTGGGGCAGGCCGTGGCAGATGTCACGGCGGCCAAAGCCAGCGTGGAAAGCGCGCGCATCGATCTTGCCCACGCACGGGTCGATGCCCCCATCTCCGGACGCATCGGCAAATCCAGCGTGACGCCCGGCGCGCTGGTGACCGCCAGCCAGGCCAGTCCCTTGGCCACCGTGCAGCAACTCGATCCGATCTATGTCGACATCGCCCAGTCCAGTGCCGCGCTGCTCAAGCTCAAGCAGGCCATGGCCCGGGGCGATCTGGAAACGGCCGGCAAAGGTGCGGCCAAGGTCCAACTGAGGATGGAGGACGGAAGCACCTATCCGCTGGAAGGCCGCCTGGAGTTTTCCGACGTGACGGTCGACCAGCGCACGGGATCGGTCACCCTGCGCGCCGTGTTTCCGAACCCGGACGCCGTCCTGTTGCCGGGCATGTACGTACGGGCGGTGCTGCAGGAAGGCGTGAAAGAGCAGGGAATACTGGTTCCCCAGCGCGCCGTCCTGCGCAACACGGCCGGCAAGCCCACCGCCTTCGTCGTGGGCAGCGACCACAAGCTGAAACTGCGCGTGCTGGAAACCGAGCGCACCGTCGGCGACCAGTGGCTGGTGCGCAGCGGCCTGAAGCCCGGCGACGCCCTGGTGGTGGACGGCCTGCCGCGCGCGCGCGATGGCATCGAGGTCAAGACCGTGCCGTGGCAAGCCGACGGCAGCCAAACCGCCGCCCCCGGCGCCCAGCACTGAAGGCGCCGGACCGTCATGGCACGTTTCTTCATCGATCGCCCGATCTTCGCGTGGGTGCTGGCCATCGTCGTGATGCTGGCCGGCATCCTGTCCATTTCCATCCTGCCCATCGCACAGTACCCGGCCATCGCACCGCCCGCGGTGTCCATCACCGCCCACTATCCGGGCGCTTCGGCCAAGACCCTGGAAGATACCGTCACCCAGGTCATCGAGCAGAAGATGAAAGGCCTGGACCGGCTCAGCTACATGGCTTCCACCAGCGAATCCAGCGGCCAGGTCACCATCACCCTGACCTTCGAGAACGGCACCGATCCGGACACCGCGCAGGTGCAGGTGCAGAACAAGCTGTCGCTCGCCACGCCGCTGTTGCCGCAGGAAGTGCAGCAGCAGGGCGTGACCGTCACCAAGTCCACCTCCAACTTCCTCAATGTGCTGGCCTTCACCTCCGAAGACGGCAGCATGAACGGCTCCGACCTGTCGGACTATGTCGCGGCCAACGTGCAGGAGGCGATCAGCCGCGTGGAAGGCGTGGGCGATACGCAGCTGTTCGGCTCGCAGTACTCGATGCGGGTGTGGCTGGATCCGGACAGGCTGACCAGCTTCAGTCTGACGCCATTGGACGTGGGCAACGCCATCCGGGCGCAGAATGCGCAGGTGTCGGCCGGCCAGCTCGGCGCCTTGCCGGCAGCGGCCAACCAGCAGATCAACGCCACCATCACCGCGCAGACCCGGCTGCGGACCGCCGCGGAGTTCGAGGACATCCTGTTGCGCACCCAGTCCGACGGCTCGCAGGTGCGCTTGCGCGACGTGGCGCGCATCGAGCTGGCTGCCGAGAACTACAACACGGTCGGGCGCTACAACGGCAAGCCGGCCGCGGGCCTGGCCATCAAGCTGGCCTCCGGCGCCAACGCGCTGGATACGGTGCGCGGCATCGACGCCAAGCTGGAAGAGCTCGAGCCGTTCTTCCCCCCGGGAATGAAGGCGCAGAAGCCCTACGACACGACGCCCTTCGTGCGCATCTCCATCGAGGAGGTCGTGAGCACGCTGGTCGAGGCGGTGGTGCTGGTGTTCCTGGTGATGTATCTGTTCCTGCAGAATTTCCGCGCCACGCTCATCCCCACCATCGCCGTTCCGGTGGTGCTGCTGGGTACCTTCGGCGTGCTGGCCGCATTCGGATTCACCATCAACACGCTCACCATGTTCGCGATGGTGCTGGCGATCGGCCTGCTGGTGGACGACGCGATCGTCGTGGTGGAGAACGTCGAGCGCGTGATGGCCGAGGATGGGCTGCCGCCGAAGGAAGCCACGCGCAAGTCGATGGGCCAGATCAGCGGCGCGCTGGTCGGCGTGGCGCTGGTGCTGGCGGCGGTGTTCGTGCCGATGGCCTTCTTCGGCGGTTCCACCGGGGTGATCTACCGCCAGTTCTCCATCACGATCGTATCCGCGATGACGTTGTCGGTGCTGGTGGCGATGGTGCTGACGCCGGCGCTGTGCGCGACCCTGCTCAAGCCGGTCGCGCACGGGCACTACGAGAAGCGCGGCTTTTTCGGCTGGTTCAACCGCACGTTCGACCGCGGCAACCACCGCTACCAGGGCGTGGTGCGGCACATGCTGGGCAGGAAAAGGCGCTACATGCTGGCGTTCGCGGCCATCGTGGCGCTGGTGGCGGTGGGTTTCACCAAGCTGCCGGTCGGTTTCCTGCCGGATGAAGACCAGAGCACGTTGTTCGGCCTGGTCCAGCTGCCGCCGGGCGCCACCCATGAGCGCACGCTCGCGGTCATCGAGCAGATCGAGCACCACTTCCTGGTCGATCAGAAGGATTCGGTCGACGGCATGTTCGCGGTGCCGGGCTTCAGCTTCGCCGGCAGCGGCCAGAACGTGGCCCTGCTCTTCGTGAAGCTGAAGCCGTGGGACGAGCGCACCCGCCAGGACCAGAGCGTGACCGGCGTGGCGGCCAAGGCCGGTGCGTACTTCGGCACGCTGCGCGACGCCAGGGCATTCGCCTTCGCGCCTCCGGCGGTGTCGGAACTGGGCAACGCCACCGGCTTCGACCTGATGCTGCAGGACCGCGCCAACCTCGGCCACGCCGCGCTGATGCAGGCGCGCGACCAGCTGCTGGCCGAGTTGTCCAAGGACAAGCGCCTGGTGGCGGTGCGGCCCAACGGCCTGGAGGACGCGCCGGAATTCAAGCTGGAGATCGATCCGCACAAAGCGGAGGCGATGGGCGTGTCGATCGATGACATCAACAACACCTTCTCCACGGCCTGGGGCAGCAGTTACGTCAACGACTTCATCGACAAGGGCCGCGTCAAGAAGGTGATGCTGCAGGCCGATGCGCCCTTCCGCATGGTGCCGGAGGACGTCGAGCGCTGGTACGTGCGCAATGGCTCCGGCGAGATGGTGGCCTTCACCTCGTTCGCCACCGCCCACTGGTCTTCCGGCTCGCCGCGCCTGGAACGCTACAACGGCATGCCGTCGGTGGAGATCCTGGGCATGGCGATGCCTGGCGCGGCGTCGAGCGGCGAGGCGCTGGCCATCGTCGAGGCGGCCGTGGCCAAGCTGCCCCCGGGCATCGGCTACGAATGGACCGGCCTGTCGCGGCAGGAGAAGGCCTCCACCGGCCAGACCGGCACGCTGTACACGCTGTCCATCCTGATCGTCTTCTTGTGCCTGGCTGCGTTGTACGAAAGCTGGTCCATCCCGTTCTCGGTGATCCTGGTGGTGCCGCTGGGGGTGCTCGGCGCGCTGGTCGGCGCATTCCTGACCTGGAAGATGAATGACGTGTACTTCCAGGTGGGCTTGTTGACCACCATCGGCCTGGCCTGCAAGAACGCGATCCTGATCGTGGAATTCGCCAAGGAACTGCACGAGAGTGGCAAGAGCCTGGCCGAATCCGCACTGGAGGCGGCTCGCCTGCGCCTGCGGCCCATCCTGATGACCTCGCTGGCGTTCGTTCTCGGCGTGCTGCCCTTGGTACTGGGCAGCGGTGCCGGCGCCGGCGCGCAGAACGCGCTGGGCACCGCCGTCATCGGCGGCATGCTCTCCGGCACGGTCCTGGCGATTCTCTTCGTCCCGCTGTTCTTCGTGCTGGTGTGCGGGCTGTTCAAGCGCAGTGGCGCCGTTGCCGCCCCGGTTACGCACGCGGCGGGGCCGTGAAGATGACGACGGTCTGTGCCGCGCGCGTCATCGCCCTCACTGCCACCGGGCTGTTGTCGGGGTGTTCCCCGGCGCCACGCTACGTGCGGCTCGATGCACCGGTGCCGGAGCCGCTCGCCACGGCGGGCGGGCAGGCCGGCGATGCGGCCATGGCCGTCGCCAATGGCGACATCGAGGTGGGCCGCCATGAGTCTGCCATCCAGACCGCGTCCGGCGAGGTGGCCGATGCGCTGGCCGAACGCGAGACGCCGGGGCGCCGGCTGCAGGCGCAACAGGCCTTGGTGGAGGCGTCCTCCGGCAGCGTCCGGCTCCCCCAGGCGCGCTTCGAGCGCGCTGCCGGCAGCCGCCAGGGCGCGTGGGATGCACAACGCGCGCTCTACAGCGCCGAGCAGGTGTTGACCGACACCCGGCTGTCCCGTCCCGCCAACCGGGTGGCCCATGACAAGGCGATGGGAGGAGGATGGGTCGAGCAAGCCACGGCGCCGGGCGCCCTGGTGTCTGCGACCGGTCGGTGATGATGCGAAAGAGCAGCGCACGCGCAGGCTCGGGCAAGAGGAAAGAGCCTCGCATCAACAGAGAAAAGCACGCCGCCGTCCTGATGGCGGCGCGGCAGCTGTTCACCTCTTCGGGCTTCGAGGGTACCGCCATGAACGCCGTTGCGGCGTGCGCTGGCGTATCCAAGGCGACGGTCTATGCGCGCTTTGGCAACAAGGAGCTGCTGTTCAGAAGGGTCCTGGGGGACTGTATTCAAGAGATGTCCGAGCGGTGGGATTCATTGCTCGGTCAAGAAGGCGCTCTCCATGAGCGCCTGAGGTCCGTCGCGCACGTCATCCTGGATATCTCGTCAAGCCCGGCGATCAAATGCGTCCATCACATCCGGGCAGTTCCTGCGTCCTTGTCGCCCGGCATCCACGACGAATTCTGGAATTCCTGCTTCGGGCGCTATGACAAGGTCATGCGCGGCATCCTGGGTCGGGAAGTGGCAAACGGCACTCTGGACATCAAGGACATGGCCCTTGCCTCATCCCAGTTCTTCGGACTGGTCGGCGGAGAGGCGATAGCACGCGCGCTTCTATCGGGCGATGGCGTTGCGAACGCGGAGGGCGTCGACTGCGCCGTCGAGATGTTCATCCGTGGGAATGCGCCCGTTCGAAGGTCGGATGACTGCGTGGGCACGCAGTTGCAATGACCCCGTGGTTCCTGCGCAGGGCAGGACGCTGAAGCGAATGCGTTGGCGAGTGTCTTCGTGCCCAGCACCGGCCCGGTGGTGGTAGAGCCGGATCCAGTCGTCGGCCATGTGGCTCGCGTGCTGCGGGCCTTCATGCCGGTGGCGGTGGATGCACTGCTCCTTCAGTGTGCGGATGACTCGCTCGACCTCGCTCTGCTGCGGGCGATGCGCAGGAGTGAATTCCTGCTGCGGGCCGCAGTTGCACACCGGCCGGCCATGACGTGGCCCGGGACCCGATAGCTCATTCCGCAAGGCGCACCCGGTTGCCGCTACGGCGATCGATGCCACGGTCATGCCGCCGCGTTCCCGTGCAAAGCCACTGTCCGTAGCACGTTCAATGCGGCCCGATGCCAGGCACGGGGTGCGCATTCCGTGCGGCAGGATCGTGCCGTTCCATATCCAAGTATTGCCGTTGTTTTTCCCGGAATCTCCTGGGCCGAATGTTTGGATACGAAAGGCAATATTCCGAGATTGCCTCTTGTGTTTTCACTGCCAAGATTCCTTCCAAGGAAGAAGAAGTCGCCTGGGCGAACAGAGTCTGCTTTTTGCGCGGTTTTTCTTTCGTGGTCATCGCGCGGTTTCCGATGATCGCTATCGCGTCAGGCGTCGCCGTGCAGCACCCGTGCACCTAAACAACGACATGTCGCCGGATTTTTCCGTCGCAAGCATGCGGGTTCGACAATCAGCGTGGAAGGGAGAATGCCATGAACAAGATCTACAAGCTGGTCTGGAGCGCAGCGCTGGGCCAATTCGTGGTCACCTCGGAGGTGGCGAATTCGCGGGGCAAGAGTGGGGGAAGGCAAGGCGGCGCCACGGCAACGGTGCTGCAGTCGTGGCTTGTCGATAAGCCGCTGACATTGCTCTACTCGGCCACGCTTGTCGCAGTGATGGCCTATTCCTCGCCGGCCGATGCCGATGTGCTGTTCAACTCATCGGTCATTGGAAGCGGGGACACCATCTGCACGAACATCAACGACACCACGGGAGCCACGAAGTTCATCGGTGAGTGGATTAGCGTGCGATGCGCGCAGTACAGGACGAGTGCGACGAACGATGCCAACTTCTACAAGACCCTGGTGACGGGCCGTTCTGCACTGGCACTGGGTGGCGAACTGTTCGTGAACGGTGGAAAGATCGGTCTGGCCGACTATGAGGGCGGCACCTACGGCATGCGCATCGGCAGTGTCGCCACCGTTGACGCAGCCATCGGCCTGGACGCGATAGCCATCGGAACGGCGCAGACCACTGCAAATGACGGCGCCACATCAACCCCGACAACGGCCTCCGCCGCACGCACCATCGCCATCGGGTCGGCGACCAGTTCCACCGCTGCCGATGCGCTGGCGCTTGGCACCACCGCGACTGCGTCGGCCACCAATGCCATCGCCATCGGCACCCAATCCCGCGCCGATGCTGCCGAGGCCGTGGCCATCGGTACCAACGCCGTGGCCACCGGCGGCCGGGCGGTCTCCATCGGGTCCGGCAACGTCGCCAACGGCAACGGCGCTGTCGCCATCGGCGATCCCAATACCGCCACCGGCAGCGGCGCCATTGCGCAGGGCCTGGACAACACCGCCACCGGCAACGGCGCGGTCGCCATGGGCAACACCAACATGGTGGGCGGCGGCGGACAGGCTGTCGGCGTGGCCGGCACCGCCGCGCAGGGCGCGGTGGGCATCGGATACCAGAACACCGTGGCCGGCCAGGGCGCCGTCGGCATCGGTGACCGTAATACGGTCAGTGGCTCCAGCGCCGTCGCTTTGGGTCGCCAGTCCAACGCCACCGGCCTCAGCGCCATCGCGCTGGGCCTGACCGCCAGCGCCACCAACACCTACGCCGTGGCCATCGGCGGACTGGCGGCCGCCACCGGCGAGAACGCCGTGGCCGTGGGCCAGGGCGCGAACGCCACCATGCTGGACAGTCTGGCGCTGGGGTCGAATGCCGTCGCCGGCGCCAATGCGGGCGACGTGGCGCTGGGCGCAAACTCGTCCACCACGGCGGTGGTCGCCACCACCGGCGCCATCATCGACGGCGTTGCCTATACCTATGCCGGTACCGCCCCCCAGAGCACGGTCAGTGTGGGACAGCCCGGCTTCGAGCGCACCATCACCAATGTGGCTGCCGGCCGCGTGGACGCGACCAGCACCGACGCCATCAACGGTTCGCAGTTGCTGGCGACCAACCTTGCGGTGGACACGCTGGGCATGGATCTGGACGCGCTGGGTGACAGCACGGCGTCCTCGCTGGGCGGTACTTCGGCCTACAACCCGGCCACGCATACCGTGACCGCTGGCCTGGCGGTAGGCGGCACCACCTACACCAATGTGCAGGACGCCTTGACGCAGTTGGATACGGTGGCCACCGCCGGCTGGAACGTCAGCGCGCAGGGCACCAACCTCACCAACGTGGCGCCCGATGAGACCGTTGACCTCAACAACAGCGACGGCAACATCGTGGTCAGCAAGACCACCACCGACGACGACGTCACCTTCGACCTGGCCGACGACATCACCGTCACCAGCGTCACGGCCGGTGGCACGGTGCTGGATGCCAGCGGCCTGACCATCGCGGGCGGACCGAGCGTGACCACGGTCGGCATCGATGCCGGCAACACCGTCATCACCAATGTGGCACCCGGCACCGTGTCCTCGACCTCGACCGATGCGGTGAACGGCTCGCAGCTGTTTGCGGTCAGCGAGGTGGCCAATGCCGGCTGGAACATCAGCGACGGCACCAGCAGCGGCAACATCGCCCCGGACGAGACGCTGACCGTGACCGCCGGCAGCAATGCCGAGGTCACCTACGACGATGCCACCAGCACCTTGACCGTGGGCGTGGTAGCGGACCCCAGCTTCAACTCCATCACTGTGGGCGATACCGTCATCAATGACGGCAGCATCAGCTTCACCAGCGGTGGTCCCAGCATCAGCAACGGCGGCATCGATGCCGGCGGCACGGTCATCACCAATGTGGCACCCGGCGTGGCCGGCACCGATGCGGTGAACGTGGACCAGCTGACCGCGGTGAGCGACATCGCCAATGCCGGCTGGAACATCAGCGCACAGGGCGCCAACGCCACCAACGTGGCGCCGGGCGAGGCCGTGGATCTGAACAACAGCGACGGCAACATCGTGGTCAGCAAGACCACCACCGACGACAACGTCACCTTCGACCTGGCCGATGACATCACCGTCACCAGCGTCACCGCTGGCGGCACCGTGTTGAACAGCAGTGGCCTGACCATCGCAGGAGGACCGAGCGTGACCACGGTGGGTATCGATGCGGGTGGCACGGTCATCACCAACGTGGCACCGGGCGTGGCCGGCACCGATGCGGTCAATGTGGACCAGCTGACGGCGCTGGGTGACACGGGGGTGACCTTCACCGGCAACGACAACACGGCTGGCGACGTGCAGCGGGCACTGGGCAGCACTCTGTCCATCCAGGGCGACGCCACTACCGCCGGTACGTACAGCGGCGGCAATCTGCAGACCGTCACCGACCCGGCCACCGGCACCATCCACCTGCAGATGGCCGACTCGCCGGTGTTCGGCGCGACCACCATCAACGCCGGTGGCACCGGCATCATCAGCGGTGTGACGGCCGGCGTGGCCGGCACCGATGCGGTCAATGTGGACCAGCTGACCGCGGTGAGCGACGTCGCCAATGCTGGCTGGGACATCAGCGCGCAGGGCGCCAACGCCACCAACGTGGCGCCGGGCGAGGCCGTGGACCTGAACAACAGCGACGGCAACATCGTGGTCAGCAAGACCACCACCGACGACAACGTCACCTTCGACCTGGCCGATGACATCACCGTCACCAGCGTCACCGCTGGCGGCACCGTGTTGAACAGCAGTGGCCTGACCATCGCAGGCGGACCGAGTGTGACCACTTCCGGCATCGATGCCGGCAACACCGTCATCACCAATGTGGCACCCGGCACCGTGTCCTCGACCTCGACCGATGCGGTGAACGGCTCGCAGCTGTTCGCGGTCAGCGAGGTGGCCAATGCCGGCTGGAACATCAGCGACGGCACCAGCAGCGGCAACATTGCCCCGGATGAGACGCTGACCGTGACCGCCGGCAGCAATGCCGAGGTCACCTACGACGATGCCACCAGTACGCTGACCGTGGGCGTGGTGGCGGATCCCAGCTTCAACTCCATCACCGTGGGCGATACCGTCATCAATGACGGCAGCATCAGCTTCACCAGCGGCGGCCCCAGCCTGACCAGCACCGGCATCGATGCCGGCGGCACGGTCATCACCAACGTGGCGCCGGGCGTGGCGGGCACCGACGCGGTCAATGTGGACCAGCTGACGGCGCTGGGCGATACGGGGCTGACCTTCACCGGCAACGACAACACGGCTGGCGACGTGCAGCGGGCACTGGGCAGCACCCTGTCCATCCAGGGCGACGCCACTACCGCCGGTACCTACAGCGGCGGCAATCTGCAGACCGTCACAGACCCGGCCACCGGCACCATCCACCTGCAGATGGCCGACTCGCCGGTGTTCGGCGCGACCACCATCAACGCCGGTGGCACCGGCATCATCAGCGGTGTGACGGCCGGCGTGGCCGGCACCGATGCGGTGAACGTGGACCAGTTGACGGCGCTGGGCAGCAGCACGGCGGCATCGCTGGGTGGGACATCGGCCTACGACCCGGCCACGCAGACCGTGACCGCCGGCCTGGATGTGGATGGCACCACCTACACCACCGTTCAGGACGCGCTGACCCAGGTCAACAGCACGGCCAACGCCGGCTGGAACATCAGCGACGGCACCAGCAGCGGCAACATCGCACCGGACGAGACGCTGACGGTGACCGCCGGCAGCAATGCCGAGGTCACCTACGACGACGCCACCAGCACCTTAACCGTGGGCGTGGTGGCCGACCCCAGCTTCAACTCCATCACCGTGGGCGATACCGTCATCAATGACGGCAGCATCAGCTTCACCAGCGGCGGTCCCAGCATTAGCAACGGCGGCATCGATGCGGGTGGCACGGTCATCACCAATGTGGCGCCGGGCGTGGCCGGCACCGATGCGGTGAACGTGGATCAGCTGACCGCGGTGAGCGACGTCGCCAATGCCGGCTGGGACATCAGTGCGCAGGGTGCCAACGCCACCAACGTGGCACCGGGCGAGGCCGTCGACCTGAACAACAGCGACGGCAACATCGTGGTCAGCAAGACCACCACCGGCGACAACGTCACCTTCGACCTGGCCGACGACATCACCGTCACCAGCGTCACCGCTGGCGGCACGGTGTTGAACAGCAGTGGCCTGACCATCGCAGGAGGACCGAGCGTGACCACGGTCGGCATCGATGCCGGCGGTACGGTCATCACCAACGTGGCGCCGGGGGTGGCGGGCACCGATGCGGTCAATGTGGACCAGCTGACGGCGCTGGGCGACACGGGGCTGACCTTCACCGGCAACGACAACACGGCTGGCGACGTGCAGCGGGCACTGGGCAGCACCCTGTCCATCCAGGGCGACGCCACTACCGCTGGCACCTACAGCGGCGGCAATCTACAGACCGTCACCGACCCGGCCACCGGCACCATCCACCTGCAGATGGCCGACTCGCCGGTGTTCGGCGCGACCACCATCAACGCCGGTGGCACCGGCATCATCAGCGGTGTGACGGCCGGCGTGGCCGGCACCGATGCGGTGAACGTGGACCAGCTGACCGCGGTGAGCGACATCGCCAATGCCGGCTGGGACATCAGTGCGCAGGGCGCCAACGCCACCAACGTGGCACCGGGCGAGGCTGTGGACCTGAACAACAGCGACGGCAACATCGTGGTCAGCAAGACCACCACCGACGACAACGTTACCTTCGACCTGGCCGATGACATCACCGTCGCCAGCGTCACCGCTGGCGGCTCAGTGTTGAACAGCAGTGGCCTGACCATCGCCGGCGGACCGAGCGTGACCACCTCCGGCATCGATGCCGGCAACACCGTCATCACCAATGTGGCACCCGGCACCGTGTCCTCGACCTCGACCGATGCGGTGAACGGCTCGCAGCTGTTCGCGGTCAGCGAGGTGGCCAACGCCGGCTGGAACATCAGCGACGGCACCAGCAGCGGCAACATCGCCCCGGACGAGACGCTGACCGTGACCGCCGGCAGCAATGCCGAGGTGACCTACGACGACGCCACCAGCACCTTGACCGTGGGCGTGGTAGCGGACCCCAGCTTCAACTCCATCACCGTGGGCGATACCGTCATCAATGACGGCAGCATCAGCTTCACCAGCGGCGGTCCCAGCCTGACCAGCACCGGCATCGATGCCGGCGGCACCGGCATCATCAGCGGTGTGACGGCCGGCGTGGCCGGCACCGATGCGGTCAATGTGGACCAGCTGACCGCGGTGAGCGACGTCGCCAATGCTGGCTGGGACATCAGCGCGCAGGGCGCCAACGCCACCAACGTGGCGCCGGGCGAGGCCGTGGACCTGAACAACAGCGACGGCAACATCGTGGTCAGCAAGACCACCACCGACGACAACGTCACCTTCGACCTGGCCGATGACATCACCGTCACCAGCGTCACCGCTGGCGGCTCAGTGTTGAACAGCAGCGGCCTGACCATCGCCGGCGGACCGAGCGTGACCACGGTCGGCATCGATGCCGGCAACACCGTCATCACGAATGTAGCACCAGGCGTGGCCGGCACCGACGCGGCCAACGTGGACCAGGTCACCAACCTGGTCGATGGTGCCAGGACGCATTACTACAGTGTCAATGACAACGGTGTGGTGGGCGGCAACTACGACAACGACGGGGCTACAGGCATCAACGCGCTGGCCGCGGGCGTGGACACCTCGGCCGCTGGCGATGCCGCGCTGGCGCTGGGCTACGGTGCTGCCGGCGGCGGACTGAACGCCATCGCCATCGGCACGGACGCGTTGGCGTCCAATACCGGCTCCATCGCCATCGGCCAGGACACGGTTTCCAGCGGACTGGACACCATTGCCATCGGCACCGGTGCCTCGGCCACCAACTCGGTGGCATTGGGTGCGAGGGCCTCGGCGGGAGCCGGCGGCACCGCATTGGGCGATGGCGCCAACGCCACCCTGGCCGGCGGCGTGGCCTTGGGCAAGAACTCGGTGGAAGGCGCGGCCAACGCGACGGCCAGCACGACCATCGCCGGTACCACCTACACCTTTGCCGGCACCACGCCCACCAGCGTGGTCAGCGTGGGCAGCGTGGGCGCGGAGCGGCAGATCACCAACGTGGCGGCCGGGCAGCTCAGCGCGACCAGCACCGATGCCGTCAATGGCTCGCAACTGTTCGCCACCCACCAGGCTATCGAGGACGTGGCCGCTGGATTGACGCACTACTACAGCGTCAACGACAACGGCGTGGCCGGCGGCAACTACGACAACGACGGCGCTACCGGCATCAATGCGCTGGCTGCAGGCGTGGGCGCTTCTGCCGCGGCCGACAGCGCCACCGCCATCGGCGAGGGCGCCGTTGCCGGTGCGCAAGCCGGCGACGTGGCATTGGGAAGCGGCTCCACCACCGCGGCGGTGGTGGCCACGGCCAGCGGCAGCGTGGATGGCGTGACCTACACCTACGCCGGCACGGCGCCCACCAGCACCGTCAGCGTGGGCAGCGTGGGTGCCGAACGCACCATCACCCATGTGGCGGCGGGCCAGGTGTCATCGACGTCGACCGATGCCGTCAACGGCTCGCAACTGTTTGCCACCAACCAGGCGGTCGGCTCGCTGGGCGTCAATCTGGATCAGGTCGGCGCCAGCACCGCCGCTACGCTGGGCGGCACCTCGGTGTACGACCCCGTCACCCACACGGTGACGGGCGGGCTTTCGGTGGGCGGCAGCACCTACACCACCGTGCAGGACGCGTTGACCCAGGTCAACACCACCGCCAGCGCCGGCTGGAACATCACCGACGGTACCAGCAGCGGCAATATCGGAGCGGGCGAGACCCTGGCGGTCGCCGCTGGCAGCAATGCGGCCGTGACCTACGACGATGCCACCGGCACGCTGACCGTGGGCGTGGTGCCGGACCCCAGTTTCACCAGCGTGGCGATCGGCAACACCAGCATCACCACCGACGGCCTGACCATCATCGGCGGCCCCGGCATCACCATCGCGGGGATCGATGCCGGCGGCACCACCATCACCAATGTGGCGGCAGGCGTCAATGGGACCGACGCAGTCAATGTGGATCAGCTGAACCAGGTGGTGGAGGGTGCCTCGGCGCACTACTACAGCGTCAACGACGGCGGAGTGAATGGCGGCAACTACGCCAATGACGGCGCCACCGCCACCGGTGCCATCGCGTCCGGC